>JBEIEK010000066.1:0-21701 GCA_040382995.1 Planctomycetaceae bacterium | reverse complement strand
GGGTTGGCTGGCTTTGAGCGAACGGAAGCAGGAGTGGCTGCCGAAGGCAGCCACAGTGCCGGGCGGAGCCCGGCAATGTTGGGTTCAGAGAACCTGGCGACGGCATCTCTCAGACGCTCGGGTTGCTTCTCAGCAGAGCCCTGTCCTGGGACGGTGAAACGGTGGGAAAATGGGCAAAATGGGATGTTTCAGTCCCCCCGCTATCGTCGGGCCGCACTGCCCGAACGAATCAAAAAAACGTCCCATGGCGAGCGGTCGATGTCAATCGGCCGGTCACGCCCTGGTGCGTTCCTGACGCGGTTCTGGCCGCGCAGGCACGCACCGGTCCCGGGGGATTGCCATCCACTGCTTGCCTTGTCACGGTGGGGCGGATCCAAAGAGTTCAGGGATGGACCCAGCCAACCTCGCCGCGATCAACGCAGCGTCGACGTGTCCACAGCCCCTTGATTGCCGCTGCGTTTCCGGCCTGGAGGGCCAGTTCCATCAGCCTCGCATGAAATGCCAGGTGAAGCGTTCCTCGAGCCCCGTCGCCATTCACTGAGTTTTCAGGAAACCCAGTGCCCCCGGGTGTCGCTCCGGGTTGTCGTGGTCCGGTGCATGGAACTTTCCGGTCAGTCGACGGACGAATGACCTGGCAAATATGTATTCAACAGCATAGCTGCAAAGCTTGCGAATCCGGTCAGTGATGTACCGGCGACGAAAGAAGTAGGGAACAAAATCGGCCCGGGACAGCTGAACGACCGTTCGCTGGAAATTCTCTTCGTCAATTCGAAGTCGGCAATTTCCGGTGAATTCAAAGAGCATCTGCAGATTGGGATCCTGTTCGTCACCAAATCTGTGCCGCAGCTCGTACCCGCAGGCTTCGGCCAGCATCTGCAGTGTGGCAGGCACAAAGTTGTGAATGTGAGCACGGTGAAACAGCGCGTGGCGACGGGCAAAGGGGGCCTGCAGGTTGGGGCATTCCACATACAGCATTCCGCCTGGCCCCAGCAGTCCTGAAATGTGCCGAAGCGCCGCACGCGGGGATCGCAGATGTTCAATCACATGCACCAGCAGCACCACATCGCAGCGTTGATGCCCCGGAAGGTTCTCAAGCGTGTTCACATGCACATTTGCCTGCAGATGCCTGCGGGAGAATTTGAGAAATTCTCCGCCGGGATCAATGCCTTCCGCGAGGAATCCGGCCTGCTCGAAGACCTTGACCGTACAGCCAATCCCGGCACCGACTTCCAGCACACGGCACCCCGGCCTGAGGAATGCAGCAATCCGGCGGCAGATGCGTTCGCCGTTTTTCCACGCTCGCATGATGCGTCGAGCACCCGGAGTGCGTTCGCCGTGATAGGCTTTGCGGTAATCCGTGGCATAGAAGGCTGACAGCTGAGCTTCAGAAGGAATGCTGGCGTGCCGGACCAGACCGCAGCATTTGCAGAGAACCGTCGAGAGCGGTTGCCCTCTGCGATCGGTGTCGGACAGTCGCTGAAAATCTGTGCTGCCGCACAGGTCACATTCGGAGGATGTCATTCGAAATCCCGGCCGGCCTTCAGTGGCCATTGTTTTGTTGCTGCAGTGTTCCCCACAGTGTGTGGTGTAACACGATCGGCGATTTCGTCTCTACCCGGCAACTATCAAAAAAAAGTTGTCGAAAATCGCTTTTTCCAGGGCTTGCCGACGCGTGTTCAGAGGCACCGATCGACGGAACAGTCAGCCAAGAAGCTTCGCGGCGGGGTTTTCAACGGCTGTCACAAGGTCTTTCAGAAATCGGGCTGCCGGAGCGCCGTCGATGGTTTGGTGATCGAAGGTCAGGCTCAGCACCAGTTCCTGACCCACGCCGATGCGGTCACCGTCGAGGACGGTTGGCACGGAACGAATCGCGCCGATACCCAGAATTGCCGTTTCAGGGTAGTTGATCACCGGATTGAATCCGTCAACGCCCAGGCTTCCAAGACTTGAAAGCGTGAACACTGAGCCCTCAGTGTCGGCCGCTGCCAGTTTTCCGCTGCGTGCGCGGGCGACGCAGTCGGCGGAGTATGCAGCGAGGTCGCGGAGTGTCCGTCTGCGGACATCGCGGAGGACGGGAACGAGCAGTCCTTCGGGGGTATCGACGGCCAGCCCGAGATGCAGCTGTTCGATGTCCGGCAGCAGGATGCCGCCTCGGTCATGTCGAGCCCCCAGCAGCGGGTGCAGCACAAGGCATTCCGCGATGAGCTTTGCCAGAATGTCGTGATAGGCCGGCACCGGGTCAATCTTCGCAGAGCGGAACTGGTTGCGCAGACTGACCAGCGGTCCCGCATTGGCTCGGGCTGTCAGGGTGACCGGAACCGTGTGATTGCGGCTTTGCTGCATGCGGCGAGCGATGACGGCGCGACGGCCTTCCAGGGGCTGCCATCTGGCGGAAGCTGGTGGTGTTTGAGGCAGTGCAACGGCTGCGGTGGCTGGTTTTGCGGATGCTGCCAGCACATCTCGTTCACGAATCCGGCCGTTGCGTCCACTGCCTGTCAACAGTCGCCAGTTGATGCCGAGTTTGGCGGCAGTTTTCCGAGCCCGCGGTGTCGCGGTTGGGCGCCGTTCGTGATCGGATATTTCTGTGGTGGCGGTCGAGGCTGCGGTTGTGGCGGCCTGCCGTACGTCGTCCTCAACAATGCGTCCTCCACGTCCCGTGCCCTGCAGGGTGGTGAGCGGGACCTGAAGTTCGCGGGCCAGTCGGCGGACGGACGGGGCGGCTGCCGGGGCTGAGTGCGGCGTGGAGACGTCGGCGGCAGCCCTGGCTGATGAATCCGCGGCTGTTTCCGGCGATGGCCCCGATGGTGGCCCGGACAGCGGTGCTTCGTCAGCGGCCAGCAGATAGCCGATCACTGCTCCGACCCTGAGCACCGCTCCGGTTTTTGGACCGTCAGGCGGAATGAACAGCGTGCCTTCATCGATCGCCTCGATTTCCTGCACCGCCTTTTCGCCTTCCAGCTCGAACAGCACATCGCCGCGGCGAATCCACTGTCCGGGTGGTTTCTGCCAGCCCGCGAATGTGCCTTCTTCCATGGACCAGCCAAGCCGAGGAATTGTGATGGGAGTTGGCATCGGGGGAGGATCGAAGAATGGGGAGTGGGGCAAGGAAACTGGGAATCCGTCTCGATGGATTACTCGGCTGCCAGCTGCCGGATTGCAGCGGCAATGTCGCCGGGTGCAGGAATCATGGCGGCTTCCAGGGAGGGACTGTAGGGCGTGGGGGCGAAAACACCGTTCAGCCGACGAATGGGGGCATCCAGATAGTCAAAGCCAGCATCCGCGATGCGTGCGGCGACTTCGGCGCCCAAGCCAAAGGCGGCGGGCGTTTCTTCGACGATCAGCAATCGTCCGGTCTTCTTCACGGAGTCGAGGATCAGTTCGGAATCGAGGGGTGATACGGTCCGCGGATCGATGAGTTCGACCGAGAGCCCGGACTGATTGAGTTCGGGGAGCAGATTTTGCACAAGGTGTACCATGCGGGCGAGGGCGACGACGGTGACGTCGGTTCCCGCCTGCACGAGCCGTCCCTTTCCAAAGGGAATCTCGTAAGCTTCGGCCGGCACGGCGGTGCGAGTGTTGAGCAGTTCGCGATGTTCCAGGAACATCACCGGGTCATCACAGCGAAGAGCCCGCAGCAGAAGTCCCTTGGCGTCGTAGGCGCTGGACGGAACGGCCACACGCAATCCCGGTACCTGTCCATAAAGTGCATGGTAACTGCCGGAATGGTGTGTGGCGGCGGAGTGGCCAATCCCGATGCAGCCCCTCAGGAGCACGGGCATGGTCAGTCGGCCGCTGGACATGTACTGCATCTTGGCAATCTGATTGATGATCTCGCCGACGGAATCCAGCACGAAGTCGGCAAACATGAAGTCGATCACCGGGCGAGCTCCTGTCATGGCGGCGCCGCAGGCGAGTCCGATGAATCCGCGTTCGCAGATGGGCGTGTCGCAGAGTCGTTCGGGACCATACTGTTCGTACAGTCCCTTGGTGGTGACAAAGTTGCCGCCACGTTTCCCAATGCCTTCTCCCATCACAAAAATGGTCGGGTCTGCCGCCATGGCCTGAGTGAGTGCTTCCAGAGTTGCCTGGCCATACGTCAGCTGCCGTTCGCCTGCTGCCGGTTCAGTGGCGGCTGCGGCGGCGGGTCGACGACTGGAGTAGACGTGGAGGGCTGCATGTTCGGCAGCCGGAGGGGCGGCTGCGGCTGCGGACTCGCGGGCCTGTCGCACATCGTCCCGGATGGCCGCATCGATGGCGTCAAATTCCGCAGCGAGGTGCGGGTGGCTGTGCCGCAGTCGCAGGATTGGGCAGCGGGTTTTCCAGAGTTCGACTTCTTCACGCGTGCGATAGGTGAAGTCGCCCATGCCTTCTGAATGGGCGCGTGTGCGGTAGGTGCGGCATTCGATGAGTGTGGGCCCTTCGCCAGCGCGGGCTCGCGCGACCGCAGCAGCGGCGATCTCTGCGATTGCGAGCACGTCGTTGCCATCGGCTTCAATTCCCGGCATGCCGTAGGCCGCTCCGCGACTGCCGACGCTGGGATTGCCGCTGGCGTAACTGAAAGGAACCTCGGTTGCGTACTGGTTGTTTTCGCAGACGAAGAGCACTGGCAGTTTCCAGATGGATGCCATGTTGAGCCCTTCATGGAAGGCTCCGTTATTGACGGCACCATCACCGAAAAATGCTACGGCCACGGTTTGATTTTTGAGTATTTTCGAGCTGTAGCCGCCGCCGCAGGCCTGGAGGATGCAGGGCCCGACGATGCCGCTGGTCCCCATCATGCCGATTTCCGGACTGAAGAGGTGCATGGAACCGCCCCTGCCCCGTGAGCAGCCCGTTTCACGCCCGAATAATTCCGCGATCAGCTGCACCGGAGGCAGCCCTTTCGCCAGTGCGTGTCCATGTCCGCGATGCGTGCTGAACACACTGTCGCGCGGTGTCAGTGAATGACAAACACCCGCAGCAATCGCCTCCTGACCAACATAGGTGTGGCAGGCGCCGTGAATGAGTCCCTGCTGATGACACCGCGCCAATTCTTCTTCTGTCTGGCGGATCAACTGCATTGAGCGGTAGAGGGAGAGCACCTGCGCGGACATGGACCTCGATCCCGAAGGAGACATTATTCTGGTGGCCGAAACGGATATCCTGACTGAAGATCCGCACCGTCACAAGGTCACATCAGCCTTCGGCGCCGGGTTTGCGGCGAAATGCCTTGCGGGCTGACCGCTGTTTCTTGTCGGCCAGACGACGCTGGCGGGCTCCGCTGGAGGGGCGAGTGGCCTTCCGCTGCACCGGCGGAGCTTCAACCTCAGCGATCAGTTCCGCCAGTCGCTCGCGGCATGCAGCGGAGTTGCGGGCCTGAT
Source organism: Planctomycetaceae bacterium (assembly GCA_040382995.1). Lineage (GTDB taxonomy): Bacteria > Planctomycetota > Planctomycetia > Planctomycetales > Planctomycetaceae > SXXK01. The sequence continues at coordinate 16,341 of JBEIEK010000066.1, read as the reverse complement.
CCCGAAACCGCTGGCTGGTGATCTGGAGGATGCCTTCCTTCGAGATTCTCCGCGCGTACCGCCGCAGAAAACGCTCACGCACGCCCGCCGGAAGAGCCAGCGACGTGCCGATATCCCAGCTGAGAATGGCTTTTGAGCACACCTTGTTCACATTCTGCCCGCCAGGCCCGCCACTGCGCGCGTAGCTGAATGTGAGCTCTTCGTCGGGGATGTGGATCGGCATGGGAACGCGCCAGGAAAAAGGAGATCAAATCAGATGCCGTGGTGAATCTACGCGCACCAGGGGCTGACAAGCAAAATCGCTGTTTCCCGGACCCATTTCCGACGAAAAGGTTCTGTGTTGCTGACGGATCTTCGTGTTGTCGGCAGAACTTCAGCGCGGAAGGGCGCTCATCACATCCACTTTCAGCAGTCGCAGAAACTCACGGCAGAACGCGGGATGAGCCGGCCATGCGGGAGCGGTCACGAGGTTGCCATCGACGCAGGCGGCATCCAGCGGCACTTCAGAATATCGTCCTCCAGCCAGCTGAATTTCCGGACTGCAGGCCGGGTAGCAGGTGCAGGTGCGGTTCGTGAGGATACCGGCGGCAGACAGCAGCTGGATGCCATGGCAAATCGCGGCGATTGGTTTTCCGGCCGAGTTAAAGTCGCGCACGAGCTGCAGGACGCGGGGGTTGAGTCTGAGGTATTCGGGGGCGCGGCCACCGGGAATGAGCAGGCCGTCGTAGCTGGCAGCGGACACAGAATCGAAGCCAGCGTTCAGAGTGAAGTTGTGCCCTTGCTTTTCGCTGTACGTCTGATCGCCCTCGAAGTCATGCACGGCGGTGCGGACTCGATCGCCCGCATGTTTACCCGGGCAGACGGCATCGACGTGGACGCCCACGGTCTGCAGTGTTTGGAATGGGACCATGATTTCGTAGTCTTCGACGAAATCACCGGCGATCAGGAGCACGCGGGGAGCGGTCATCGGGTTAGTCCTTCAGTTGGACGCGGCAGGTGTCTGGACGGCCGCGAGAAAATTGCGTGCCTGGACGCGAATATCGGCCAGCAGCAGGCTGGAGTCTGCAAGTTTTTGGACGGCATCCTTAATCGCGTCCTGTTCGGCGGCGGACGACTGGATCCACAGATCGCGTGCCGCGCGGAGGCAGCTGCGAGCCAGAGCAGGCTGTTCGGCGCGGAGGTTGGATTCGGCCAGCAGAGCAGCGCTGTCTGCCGCGGCATCCCCCTGCTTCTCAACAGCGGGCGGTTGCGGCTGGGACAGGCCGGTGAGCAGTTCGAGAATCACGGGGAGTGCGGCGCTGTCACCGTTGCGGGCCAGCCCGAGTGCAGCGTTGGCACGGGCCTGTCGGTCGCTGTCCTGCAGCATGGACCTGAGCTGCCGCAGGGCGTCAGGGCCGCTGACGTTGGCCAGTGCGTAGGCGGCGAAGTGTCTGACGACGGCTTCCTGATCCTGAGCGGCCGCGCGGAGCTGCGTGAGAATTTCCGGGTGATCAATTGTGGGGGTTTCAAGTGCCTTGCGGGGCGGTGGGGGGGTGTCGCTGTCACTTTCCGGGTTGAAGCCGATGGCTTTGTCGAAGTGTCGCCCGCTGATGATGGCCACCGCCATGAGGGCGCTTTTGCGGACTTCCGGTGCCCGAGTGGGGCTGAGACATTCGGCAAGCACAGGAAGAGTCATCTGGTCTGCATCGAGTCCACCGAGGGCCCGGGCGAGGAATTCCTGTTGCAGGACGGTTTCGGGTGCCGTGGAGGGTGAAGCGATGGATTCCTGCAACAGTTCAGACAGGGCGCGGGCGACCTCGGGGTTGCCTGCGAGCGGTTGAGTGTCTTTGGGGGGGGCGATGCGTTCGTTGTTCAGGACCTGGGCGAGTTCCTGTGCGGCACGCCAGCGACGGTGTTCGTTGCCGCCACCCAGTTCGGCGACCAGCTGCTGCCAGTCGCTGCCGGAATCGGCCAGCTTTCCGAACAGGGCCCACACGGACACGACCCCCATCACGATCAGCGCGGGGATCACGAACAGCTGCACGATAAAGCCCGCGGATGGTGGCGTCACCGGCGGGAGATCTTCGGGACGATGGCTGGCACCGGGGGCTGGCGTGGGGGCCGGGCGTGACATAGGAGGGCTTCAGTCCTGCGGAGGCTTTGAACTAGACACCGTGCCATTCTACGCACAAAGCAGACTGTTCAAACAACCAGCCACCGGGCATTTCCAGAGAAGAGAGCACTCTGTTCGCCACCTGGAATTTCCAGCCCACCCCCCGCGGCTTGGAAATTTTCCAGTCGAGCCTGCTATTATCCCGCGATCCGCCCCGCCAGTTGTGCGCCGGGGCAGGCGGGGCGGGGGAAATGGTTCAGGAGCCATGGATGACAATCACAACTGTCCTGGGAGCTGGAGCCATGGGGACGGCTTCTGCGTGGATTCTGGCCCAGCACCCCGATTGCCAGGTGCGGCTCTGGGGACGCAACCCGGACTACGTGCGGCAGCTGGCGGACACCCGCGAAAACCAGCGTCTGCTGCCTGGTGTGCGGCTCCCGCAGTCCATCCTTGTCACCAGCTCAGCCACCGACGCGCTCGAAGCAGCTGAAGTCGTGTTCTGGTGCATGCCGATGCGGGGACTGCGGGACGCTCTGCAGCAGCTGGGACCGGCAATTCCGCCGGGTTCGCTGCAGGTCAGCACGATCAAAAGTATTGAAAACGGAACGCTGCTGCGTCCCACGGAAATCCTCGCCGCCGCTCTGCCAGGCTGCCGCATCGCTGCTCTGGGCGGCCCCTGCCATGCCGAAGAGATTGTGCAGCGGAAGCCTGCCAGCATCGTTGCTGCCTCCACCGATCCCGGTGCCGCGGAACAGATTCAAACGCTCCTCTCCACAGATTTCCTCAGAATCTACGCCAACACCGACCTCGCGGGAGTGGAACTCGCTGCGGCACTCAAAAACGTCATCGCCATCGCCGCCGGTATCTGCGATGGGCTTGAACTGGGCGACAACGCCAAAGCCGCTCTGATCACACGCGGACTCAGCGAAATGGTCCGTTTCGGTTCGGCTCTCGGCGTGCGTCCGACGACGTTTTTTGGACTCGCAGGGCTCGGAGACCTGATCACCACCTGCAACAGTCATCACAGCCGTAATCGGCGGGTGGGTGAGCGGCTGGGGCGGGGCGAGCAACTTGGGGAAATTGAACAATCGATGGCGGCAGTTGCCGAAGGCGTCGCCACCGCTCGCAGCGTGTTCCAGCTGGCCACGCAGCAGGGGATCGAGATGCCGATTGCGGAACAGGTTTATCGGGTTCTGTTTGAAGGCCGATCTCCGCGCGAAGCGACACTCGAACTCATGAACCGACCACTCAAATTCGAAATGCCGTCCCCCGCGACCACCCCAGCCCCAGGCTCCCGTCCATGAACTCTGCTCCCGCATTCCTCCTGTCCAGCGGTTCGCTCAGCTGCGCCATCCAGCATCCTGCCGCGGTTCAGCCCGTCACGGCCATCTGCTCTGCCGCGTCCCCGCTGGAACTGTGCCGCGAGGCCCTCCGAAATTCCCTCGATTACCCGCCCCTCCGTGAATGTGTCATTCCCGGCGATCGCGTGGCCCTTGTTCCGGATCCTGAATGCCCGGAACTCCCGGAACTGCTCACCGCCATCCTCGAAGTGCTCGCCAGCGTCCCCGACGAAGGCGTGTCCCCCGTGCTGATCCTGCCGACGGATCCGGCGGGCCAGGCATGGGAATCGCTTCGAATCACATGGCCGGAATCCCTCCGAAAAATCCCGACGGTGATTCATGATCCGGCGGATCGAACACTTGTGAGTTACGTGGCGAGCACGGCGGCTGGTGAGCGGATGTATCTGAATCGAGAGGCGGCCGAAGCGGACGTGCTGATCACAGTCGGGCGGATGCGGTTTGACAGCATCTTTGGGATTCGTGGCGGCATGTCGGCCGTTTTTCCCGGATTGTCGGATGCTGATACGGTGCAGCGGACGGGTTTTGCGGGGTTTGATCAGTACCGGACCGGGAAGAGTGGCGATCGGCGAGCACTGGTGGATGAAATCGGCAGTCTGCTGGGGACTCAGTATTCCGTGCAGCTCGTGCCAGGTCCCAGCGGTGCCGCGGCCGTCTTTGCGGGCCTTGCGACCGCCGTGCAGTCGGCGGGAACGCAACTGCTGGAGCGCTGCTGGGCGGCCAGACCCGCCAGGCGTGCAGAGCTGGCGGTGATCAGCGTGTCCGCTGCCGTGCCATCCGCCTGGAGCGTCCTTGGGGAGGCCCTCGAGAAAGTCGTGCCGTGGGTGGAAGACGGAGGCCGCATCGCTGTGATTGCTGATCTGCCGCTCCCGTCAGGACCTGCCGTGGAAATTGTCAGGCGCTCCCGGGACCCTCAGGACGCCGCTGTGGTGTTGAGACGGCATCCTCTGGTGGACGGCATGGACATGCTGCGCCTGCTGGAAGCTTCGCAGCACGCGCGGGTGTTTTTGTTGAGCGGCCTTCCGGGGGAAATCGCTGAGGAGCTGGGATTTTTTCAGCTGGCGAATGCGGACGAACTGCAGCGGCTTGTGGAGCAGTCTCGAAGCTGCGTGGTGCTTCCCAATGCGGCAATTCTACAGGGCTCCTGATGAAGTGCAGGCCCGGGTTTCCGAAAATCATGCTGTCCTCAGGCTGATCCTGCCGAAATTGGACAGGTGGGAATGAACAAAGTTTCAGGCGGTCTTCCGGGCGTACTCTGGTCGTCCGGAGAGCGAGGATAAAAAGGTGCTGGTTGCAGCGGTTATAGTGACGGGCCTTGTGATCCTTGCCAGCTGGGGGCGGATGGCGTGGTATTCGCTCAGGATTGCCGCGTGGTATCCGCTGCGGGCCCCCGTGGATGACGCGGCGCTGCGAAGCTGGCCCAAAGCCGCAATTCTGCTGCCGCTGCGTGGAGCGGACCCACTGCTCATTGAATGTCTGCGGGGACTGTGTCGCCAGGATTATCCGCACGTCCAGCTGCGGGTGGTGCTGGACAGCAATGAAGACACGGCCTGGGAAGCGGTCAGACAGGCAGCGAAGGAATTCCCGAATGTCTCGCTGCACACTGAAGTGCTCACGCAGCGTCTTGAAACCTGCAGTCTGAAATCCAGCGCACTGCTGCAGGCAGTGCGGGGACTGCCTGCGGACATTGAGGTGGTGGCGGTGGTTGACGCGGACGTGGTCGCCCCGGTTTGGTGGCTGCGGGAACTGGTGCGGCCGTTTGCTGACCCTCAGGTGGTGATGTCCGGGGGCCTCCGCTGGTTTCTGCCGGAGCAGACGAATTGCGGTTCGGTGATTCGCCGCATCTGGGGAGCGGCGGCGTCGGCACAGATGTATTCGCTGAATATCCCCTGGGGCGGCACGCTGGCGTATCGAGCGGATTTTGTGCGGGATCCGGCGGTGCAGCAGCGGTGGTCGGAGACGTTCGTTGAGGATGTCAGTGTTGCGGACTGTTGTGCAGCGCGGGGGCAGAGACTGCAGCTGGTACCGCGGTTATCCATGGTCAATACGGAAACGATTTCGCTGGGTGCGTGTTATCGATTTATTCGACGCCAGATCTTCAGCGTGCGGATGTATCATCCGGCGTGGCGTCAGGTGATGTTGATGTGCCTGGGGATGGTTTTGTCGTGTGGCCTGACGGGTTTGTTGAGTGTTGTGTTGCCGGAACATGGCATGCAGGGAGCAGCCTGGGGCCTGACGGGCCTGCTGTTGGGCCTGATGACGATCACCACAGTGCCGTTGCTGTATCTTGAGCATTGTCTGCACAGGGCTGCCACGAAGGAGCGGCCGTTACCGGGCTTGTCGGTGATGCAATTGCCGATGATCCCGGCGACGATTTTGCTGTACGGCGTGGCTTTATGGGGTGCCGCCCGAATGCGTCAGATTGACTGGCGTGGAATTCGCTACGAAATCGGGCCGCGCGGGCGTGTGAAACGCCTCAACGACGGCCCTTATCGTGCTGCATCGAACAACGGAGCGACGTCTTTGCTGTGAGCAGAGCGGACCGGGATTCAGCTGATTCCGGGCACGGGATAATGTGCGGCGAATTCAGCGATTTCGCCGCGGATGACCTGCAGTGATGCAGGGTTATCGTGCTGTTTCAGAGTTCGCAGGATCCAGGCCGCGACCTGTTTCATTTCCGGCTGCTTCATGCCGCGGGTGGTGAGTGCTGCGGTGCCGATGCGAATGCCGCTGGGGTCCATGGGTTTGCGGGTATCCCAGGGAATCATGTTTTTATTGACGGTGATGCCGGCATGATCGAGTGCGTGCTCTGCAATTTTTCCTGACAGGCCCAGTGCGGTGACATCGCACATCATCAGATGATTGTCGGTTCCACCGGAAACCAGCCGCAATCCCCCGGACAGCAGTTCTTCGGCGAGCGTGCGGGCATTGTCGACGATTTGGCGGGCGTAGTCTTTGAAGGAGGGCTGGAGTGCTTCGTGGAAGCAGACGGCCTTGGCGGCGACGATGTGCATGAGCGGTCCGCCCTGAATCCCCGGAAACACCGCGCGGTCGACGCCGGCTGCATGTTCGCTGCGGCAGAGGATGAAGCCGGAACGCGGCCCGCGGAGCGTCTTGTGAGATGTGGAGGTCACGAAGTCGGCCACTGGGACGGGGCTGTTGTGAATTCCGGCGGCCACAAGACCGGAATAGTGAGCCATGTCGACCATCAGCAGGGCACCGACGGAGCGGGCGATTTCGGCAAATCGGGCGTGATCAATTTCGCGGGGGTAGGCACTGGCACCGGCGATAATCATCCGCGGTTTGTGTTCGGTTGCGAGCGCTGCGACCTGGTCGAAGTCGATGCGGTGGTCCGTGCGGGTCACGCCGTAGTGAAACGTCCGATAGAGCTTGCCGCTGAAATTCAGATGCATGCCGTGGGTGAGGTGACCACCGTGGGCCAGGTCCATGGCGAGGATTGTGTCGCCGGGATTGAGCACGGAGAGGTACACGGCCATGTTGGCCTGGGAGCCTGCGTGGGGCTGGACGTTGGCGTGTGCGGCGCCGAACAGTTCCCGGGCGCGGTCGCGAGCGATGGTTTCCACCACGTCCACATTTTCACAACCACCGTAGTATCGCTTGCCTGGGTAACCTTCGGCGTACTTGTTGGTGAGCACTGTGCCGGCAGCTTCCATCACGGCGGCACTGGTGTAATTTTCCGAAGCGATCAGTTCGAGACCGTCGACCTGACGGCGACGTTCGCTGACGATGGCGTTCCAGATGGCGGGATCGGAGGACTGCAGAGAGGACATGATGGAGTTCCGGAAACAGGTGGATCAGGAATCAATGATGTTTCAAGTAAAAACCGCATTTTTCGAGCGAATTTCGCGAGATTTGCCAGAGGCGTGGCAGGTCCGGACAGAGGCCCCACGAAACCCAACTTCCTGAAACATCTCGGCCCGTCATGCTACCCAGCTTGATTTTTGGACGGTATCTTCGTTTCAGCTCGGATCGGGAATTCCATCGCATGGGACATGCAAATTGAACAAATCGGGCAAAACGGGCATGGAAAACAGCCTATCCACCACGGCCCCGCCGGTGCTCAGCGGCGAAACCGTGGTGTTCACAGGGACGCTCGCGTCGATGACGCACCGCGAAGCCATGGACCTGGTCGCGGAACATGGCGGGCGGGCCATTCAAACGCTCACCAGCCACGTAACCCTGCTGGTTGTGGGTGAAGAGGGCTGGGCACTTGAAGACGATGGCCGCGCTTCACAAAAGCTTGAACAGGCCCTGCGACTGGCCGCCGAAGGCCGTTCACTCCGGATCGTCGCAGAATCCGACTGGCTGCAGATGCTGGGGCTCGAAGAACGTCGTGACGACATTCGCCGTGCCTGCACCCCGGCCATGCTCAGTCGACTGCTGAATGTCCCGGTTCGGCTGATTCGCCGCTGGGAGCGTCAGGGGTTGATCCGCCCGGTGCGGCGTGTCTGCCGTCTGCCGTATTTCGACTACCGGGAAGTCGCCGGTGCACGTCGTCTCGCCGCACTGCTCGACGAAGGCGTTTCCCCCAAAACGCTCGAATCCAGTCTGCTCAAACTGTCCCAGTCTCTCGGATCCACCGACCGCTCGCTTGCACAACTGAATCTGCTGGTGCGCGACGACCGTGTTCTGCTGCGGGATGACCGCGGAGTGCTCATCCCGCGCACCGGCCAGAGGCTGCTCGATTTTGAGGGCAGCGAACGCCCGCATCTGGCGGTTGCGGCGGATGCCGGTGCGACCTCAGCCACTGACCAGGATCCCCGCACCACCGAGACGGCTCAACCTGACGATTCGGCCCCCTGCCTGCTTCCATTTATCGCCGCAGGGATGGCCACTGGAAAAGCGATTGCCAACAGCCCGCCTGGCGATCCGTCAGGGGCCCCGCGCGAGCGGTGTATGGTGGACTGGAACGCCGAGGAATGGTTTCAGGAAGGCTGTCGACTCACCGAAGAGTCCGAGCTGGAAGCGGCAATCAACGCCTTCCGCAACTCCCTTTCGCTGCTGGGCACAGAACAGGCTGCACTGCTCCGCGGTCAGGCGTTCAATGCCGCCTCGACAGGACAATTCCCCGATCCGGCCGACGTGAATTTCCACCTCGCTGATGCGCTCTACCGCCATGGACGACCGGAAGCAGCCATCGAACGCTACCACTCCGCACTCGAATCCGCTCCGGATTTCATCGAGGCCTGGACTCAGCTGGGTTGCCTGCAGGCCGAACGCGAAGATCTGTCGGCCGCAGAAACCTCGTTTTCCACCGCACTGGCCATTCACCCGGCCAACCCCGATGCCCTGCTGCATTACTCCCAGCTGCTCGATCGACTCAATCGCCCCGGCGATGCCATCGTCTGCTGGCGACAGTACCTGCAGAATGAACGCCGAGGCCCGTGGGCAGATCGCGCACGCGACCGCATCGCGGCTATCGAACTGCAACTGCATGCAGCCAGTCAGCATACAGCCGACCCATTCAGCCCACACGAGGCAGCCGATACCTGGGACAGCTGACTTTTGGTCACGGTGCCTGGGATCGGTATGCTGACAATTTCAAACGCTCTGCAGTGAAGGCTCCGGTATCGACGGATGATCGATCGAGCGGGTTAACGCCAGCGACCTGAATCCAGCCAACCTGAGGGTGTGGCAACCTGTTGATCGCGTGCACCTATTCAGACCGTTGCAGGGGCGAAGCGAAGAGCAGCCCTGACAGAGCGAAATGGGTCTTTTGCGGGTTTCCCGGGCGATTGATCTCCGCTGCGTCTGGTCATGGTCCGATCTGCTGCCAGAAATCCTCCGCATCGTCATCGCAGCCATGGGCCGCCCCGTCGGAAGTCCGGACGGGGCGACCTGTGCATGGCGGTTAAACGAGGGAAGGGTTCGTTACTGCTTTGGCACATCCTGTGTTTGAGCAGCGAGGTATTCGAGGAGGTCGACGAATTCCGCCGGTGCCATGGTGGCAGCGAGACCTTCGGGCATGCTGCTTTGGTTTTGCACGGCCCGTTCTTCGATGTCCGCCCTGGCGATCTTTCTGACGGCTTTGCCGTCGAAGATTTCGACTTCCTTTTCGTTTTCTGAGACGAGCAGTCCGGCGGTGGGCATACCGTCATTGGTGACGATGAGTGTGGAGCGATACTTTTCGGCGACTTCAGCATTGGGATGCACAATGGACTGAACCAGTTTGAAGCGGTTCATGCGTTTGGCAGCGCCAGCGAGGTTGGGGCCGAAGTCACGACCGTCTCCGTTGCCGACTTTGTGACAGGCTGTGCAGTTGCGAACGAAGACTTCGCGACCACGATTGACGTCTCCGGTGAGGTTGGAGAGGGCGGTCATGGCCTTGTTCTGTTCTTCTTCGGGTTTGGGAGTTTGGCTGAGGAGTGACTGGAGGTAGGGGAGTGCTGCGGCCCCGGCTTCGGAGGCAGCGATGAGTCGATTGACGATGGTTCCGGCGCGGGGGTTAAGCCCGGTGAAGCGGCCGGCGATGTAGTCGGTTCGCCAGGTTTTTTCGTTGGCGCCGAGGGCATGCTGGACGGTGTAGTCGACCCAGTAGTCTTCGGGGAAGTCGGCCATTTTCAAAAGTGATCCAGCCGCTTCGGTGCTGGGGTAGAAGCTCAGGCCACGTGCCGCTTCGGTGCGTACGCGGGGGTGCGTATCGGCAGCGGCAGTCTGCAGCATGGCGAGTGCATTGGGAATGGATTCGCGTTCATCGGCCACGATGCGGGCAGCAGCAGCGCGGGCGTCAGCGGTGGCTGATGTGAGGACTGCGGTGAGGAGATTGGTATCCAGAGCATGGTGGGACTGCTGGATCCAGAGTGCTTCGGTGCGCAGGCGATCGAATTCCGGGTCATCTGTTTTGAGCGTCTGCAGCCAGGCTGTCAGGGCCGGGATGACTTCCTCGGTGGGTCGGCCGTGCAGTTCGCGGCGGGCGCGATAGCGAGTGCGCCATTCGTATTCGCGGAGTTGAGCGAGGACTTCGGTTGTGGATTTGCCGAACTGAGTCACGGGTTTGACGAGTGGCCGATCGGGGTAGACGAGTCGATAGATTCGACCGCGGGTGTGATCGCGGTTTGGATCGCGCTGGCTGTATTGCATATGTCCGATGAGGGCGTTGGCCCAGTCGCCAAACCAGAGTGCTCCGTCCGGGCCCATTTGCGGGTCAGCGGGGCGGAAATGTTTATCGGCGGAGCGGATGAGATCATCGGGTGAGCCATCAGGTTTCTTGAGTCGAGCGCCGGCGTAGCCACCGCCGCTGTCCTGCACACTGAACCGTGGCAGACCATTCATGTTGATCACGCAGGCGTAGGTGAACTGGCCCTGAACGCTGTCGGGGAAGTGACGTGAAACCAGGAATTCGCTGCCGAGTGCTGGACGCATACCTTCGTTGTTGAAGACGAAGTTGAGTCCTGAGCGACCGCCGAACTGGGCTCCGGACAGTGGCGTGTCCCATGCCTGATTGGCGGTGGTGCCGTCACCGACGATGCCCTGTCCCCAGCCATTGAAGACGTAGCACCACATGTTGTACTGCCCGGGCAGTGCGAACTGGCGGATTTTGAGAGTGCGTGGATCCATAACGTAGGCGCCGCCGGCACCGAAGCTGCGGTGGGGGCCCCAGGGTGTTTCGAGAGTGGTGCTGGTGGCGATGCCTTCGAGCATGTGCAGTTTGCCACCGTGGCTCCATTCGAAGGCACCGCAGGTGTGATGCGTGTCGTCGGAGGCCCAGCCATCCATCAGGTGTACGACGAGATCTGCTTTGTCATCGCCGTCAGTGTCTTTCAGGAAGAGCAGGCGTGGCTGGTCGACGACGAGCACGCCACCGTTCCAGAATTCAAAACCGGTGGGGCAGTGGAGTTTGTCATAGAACACGGTGCATTTATCGGCGGTGCCGTCGTTGTTGGAGTCATCGAGGATGATGAGTCGATCGTTGGCCGGTGGATCACCGGGCTTCCACTGCGGATACGTGGGCATGCAGGCGACCCACAGTCGACCGCGGTTATCAAAGTTGAGCTGCACGGGTTTGGCGAGTTCGGGGAACATGGTTTCGTCAGCGAACAGTCGCATCTGAAAACCTTCGGGGACCTGAGTCTGCTGGATGAGGTCCTGGGGGCTGAGGTAGCGGAGCTCGCTGGCTTCGGAGTATTTCTGGCGGGGTTCGCCGAAACGGGTTGCGGGAGTGAAGAGGTCTCCGGTGGTGGCGTCATCAATGGTGGCGGGAACGGGTTTGCCCTGAGCCAGGTCCCAGACGCGGCGATCGCGTGTTTCGGCCATCTTGCGAATTTTGCGGTATTCGAGCGGGAAAGTTTCGGTGTCCCAGGTGCGGCGGCCGCCATAGACGTACCAGCCGTTGAGCATGCGATAATCCTGCTGGTGGACCCAGGACTTGTCGTTGATGGCAGCGCGGAGGGCTTCGTAGGGCGCGCTGCCGAAGCTGGCGGGGGAGGCGGAACCGAAGAGCAGCTGGTCGAGTACGCGAGCGATTTCACGGTCGCCGGTTTCGTTCAGGTGGCAGCCGTTGATGGTGAGCTGCATACCAGGCTGGGCGGCGAGGAGTTTGTCGGAGGCGTCAAACAGGTCGACGAAGGCGATTTTGCGTTCGGCGGCAACAGCGGCGGTGGCGGCTGCGTAGAGCTTGAGATTCTGGTTGATGGGAGCGGCATCGGGCAGGAGTGGATCTGCGGTGGCTTCGAAGGCGATGGGCGAAACGAGAATGAAGCGGGGAGCGGCCCCGGTGTCATCACGGGGGTAGCGTTTGGCGATATTGTCGAGGTATTCGTTGTACTTTTTGCGGTACGCTTCGACGCCATCGGGACCAGCATAGGATTCGTTGAAGCCGAAGAAACAGATGTAGGTGTCAGCACCGAAGGCGGTTTGGGGGTCGTCGAGGAGGGTGTAGTCGGCGGAGCGTTGCTGGATTCCGACTTCTTCGGCGGGGCGTGCGAAGTTACGGACGACGAGTTCCTGTGCGGGGAAACGGGTGTGCAGGAGTGTTTCGAAGTGGCCGAACAGGTTCATGCGTTCGGCTTGTGAGTTGCCGAGGAAGGCGATGCGTTCGCCTTTGAGGAAGGCGAGTGGCAGTGAGCTGGGTGGGAGTTCGGGGCGAGCGGGTCGCGGGGTGCGAGCGAGCACCTTTTGGGCTGTTTCGCGGGAGGGCTGTGCGAAAGCGGGGAGCGTGAGAGCCGGCAGGAGCAGGCAGAGGAGCAGCAGACTTCGTTTCACGAGGCCACCTGTGGGTTGGGAGGGAGTTCGGGAGTGGAAGGAGAAGGAGTGACGTGGATTTCGGAGATGCTTACTGTCCTGCTTCGACGGCAGAAATCAAGCGTTCACGAACTTGTCGCGGGTCGGCGCCGGCCGCCTGTTTCATAATCATGCCGATGAGGGGGCCGAGTGCGTTGCTTTTGCCGGCCCGGAAGTCACGAACGGCTTCGGGTCGGGCAGCGATGGCGGCGGCGATGGCGGCATCGAGTGCTGCGGTATCGCGAACGATTTCGAGGCCTTTTTCGCGGATGATGCGGTCGATGTCGGAGTCCTGCGGGAGTTGGCCGGCTGTGGCGGCGTCGCGGAGTGCGGCGTAGACATCACGGGCACTTTTTGTGGTGATGCGACCCGTTGTGACGCAGGCGAGCAGCGTGCCGAGAATTGAGGCGGTGATGGGGAATTCGTGAAGCTGGGTGCCGGTGGCCTTCAAATCCCGCAGAATGTCCTGGGTCACCCAGTTGGCTGCGGTTTTGGGATCTTTGCAGAACGCTGCGACCTGTTCGAACCAGGCGGCAAGTTCGGGGCCCTGGTCGAGGATCACGTCGGCATCGTAGGCGGAAAGTCCCAGAGTGTTGCAGAAGCGTTCGCGGCGGGCGGCCGGGGTTTCGGGAAGAGTTTTGCGAAGGGCATCCAGTTCGGCGGGTGTGGTGTGGACGGGCTGCAGGTCGGGGTCGGGAAAGTAGCGGTAATCGGAGGATTCTTCTTTTTCCCGCTGGCTGAAGGTGACGCCCCGATCGGCGTCCCAGCCGCGGGTTTGTTTGGGGAGATCGCCGAGTCGCTGCTGAGTTTTCTGCCACTGCTGGTACTGGCGTCGGGCTTCGTATTCGACAGCAAGTTCCACGTTGCGGAAGCTGTTCATGTTTTTGAGTTCGACGATGGGTGTAGCGATGACACTGCCATCCGGCTGTGTCAGATGCAGGTTGACATTGGCGTCGCAGCGCAGGCTGCCTTCCTGCATGTTGCAGTCGGACACACCGAGGAACAGGAGCAGTCTGTGGAGGGCTTCGAGGCAGCGACGGGCTTCTGCGGCGGAGCGCAGGTCAGGTTCGCTGACGATTTCGAGGAGTGGAGTGCCGGCGCGATTGAGGTCGACGCGGCTGTCGGCACCGCGGCCACTTTCGTCGTGCAGATTGCGACCGGCGTCTTCTTCGAGGTGAGCGCGGGTGATGCGAATGCGGCGCGGGGGGATCGGATGCGTCGTCAGCGGGGATTTCGATCCAGCCGCGGGAGCTGAAGGGTTGGTCGTACTGGCTGATCTGATAGGCCTTGGGCAGATCGGGGTAATAGTACTGCTTGCGGTCCCAGCGGGTGTGTTCTGCGATTTGGCAGTTGAGGGCCATGGCAGTGGTGAGGGCCAGCTGGAAGGCATCGCGGTTCATGACCGGGAGGGCACCGGGCAGGCCGAGGCAGACGGGGCAGGTTTGCGTGTTGGGCGCATCCGGGCGGAATTCGGTGGTGCAGCCGCAGAAGAGCTTTGTGCGGGTGCGTAGCTGCGTGTGGACTTCGAGTCCGACGATGACCGTGTACGCGGGTTTGGAGGCCGTGGCGGTTGTCGAGCTGGGCATGGGAGGCTGCTGTGGAATGACGGTATGCGGGGCTGTGAATGCGGGTGGCGTCGGGCGGGTGGCCTGCTTCCCTTCGATTCTGACGATTTCCGAGCAGTCTCAGTGTAGTTTCCGCGAGGAATCTGTTGTAGGCTGCGTTTGAAATCCCCCGACCTTTCCCGCCCCCAAATCGCCTCGCTTTCAGAACTGCACAACCATGACCAATTCCTCACCCGTCGCAAACCGTGGCATTGGCGCCCAGTATGCCACGCTGATTGCTGCTCTGCTGGGATGGATGTTTGACGGCTTTGAAATGGGATTGTTTCCACTGATTGGCCGGCCAGCGCTCGCAGACCTGCTGAAATCCACTGCGGACGACAAGGTGGCCGCCCAGTGGTTTGGTGTGATCATGGCAGTGTTTCTCGTCGGAGCGGCCAGTGGCGGGGTGTTGTTCGGCTGGCTGGGGGACAAGATCGGCCGCGTGCGTGCGATGTCGCTGAGCATTGTGACTTATGCTGTGTTCACCGGCCTGTGTGGCTGGGCCAGTGCCGCGTGGCAGATTGCCGCTCTGCGTTTCATTGCTTCGCTGGGCATGGGCGGTGAATGGTCGCTGGGGGTGGCTTTGGTCAATGAAATCTGGCCGGGCAAGAGTCGTGCGTTCATCGCCGGCCTGATCGGTGCTGCTGCCAACGTGGGGTTCCTGATGGTGGCTCTGCTCAGCATCTGGATGGCGGAGGTGGTGACGGAACTCCAGTCACTGCTGGCGGCGATTGGTTTTTCGGAACAGGTGGTCGATGAACTGACACGCAACAAGGCCTGGCGATTTCTGATGATCAGCGGCGCATTTCCCGCGCTGCTGATCTTTTTCATCCGCATCTTTGTGCCGGAATCATCGCGGTGGGAAGAAGAGCACGCGTCCGGGAAAACCGCGAACTGGAACAATTCGGACCTTTTGGGGGTGCTGGGTGGCTGTGCGGCAGCTGTCTGCATCATCGTTGTCTGGTCTCCGCTGGGTGAACGCTATCTGCACTGGTTTGTTTCGGTGCTCGTAACAGTAGCGGGACTTGCGGGCGCCGTGGCGGGATTTCTGCATCCTGTGCGTCAGTATCTGCGGCGGGCGACAGCGGAGGGCCAGGTGACCGAAGCCGAGGGAGCACAGATTGTGCAGCGAATGCTGCTGGGCGCCGGACTGGCAGGTGTGGCGCTGCTGGGAACATGGGGATCCATCCAATGGGCTCCTCGCTGGGCAGGCACCCTGGAGCCGGCGAACCCTGAAGCGTTCATTTCGAAACATGCAGCGGCCTTCACGCAGCTGGCGACTGCGTGTGGGGCAATCCTGTCCACAATTCTGGCGGCTGTTGCTGCCGACAAATTCGGGCGTCGCATCACCTACGCGGTGCTCTGTGCGGCTTCGTTTGCGTCGGCGGTTTACTTCTATCGCTGGCACAGCCAGTTTGACACGGGGTTTCTGGTGGCTGCTTTTATGGCGGGAGGCATCACCGCGGCCTTCTATGGGTTTTTCCCTCTGTACTTTCCAGAGTTGTTTCCGACCTCGGTTCGGGCCACCGGACAGGGATTCTCCTTTAATTTCGGACGAATTCTGGCAGCGGTGGGGGGACTGCAGACAGCCAACCTGATGGCGATGTTCGGCGACGACTTTTCTCGTGCGGGTTCGATCCTCGCTGCAATTTACCTGATCGGCATCGTCGTCATCTGCTTTGGTCCGGAAACGAAGTCGGGATCTGCGACCGAATGAGTGGCCGGGTGAGGTAACGAAATACCCCGAAAGTGGTTCGCCTGCAAAGATTCAACGCAGCCAGCGCTGCGAACCTGTCTAAGAAACAGGCGGCAGTTCCGCCTTCAGCCTGGGCAGTGCCGGTGTGGGTGGGCTGAAAATGCGAGAAATTCCCGGTACAAACCACGGATTTTCGCTCGCGTTTTTTCTCCTCGGACCGAAAAATGCTCAGAGAGGTCACCGGGGCGAAACATGGAGGCTGTGCCAGGAACTTCATCTTCGCAAAATCGACCAGGACACTCCACCACGGAGCCGTCAATGAAACTACGTCTGATTCAGTGTCAAGTCGTC
>JBEIEK010000065.1:0-21945 GCA_040382995.1 Planctomycetaceae bacterium | reverse complement strand
GTAGTGAGAAGTTAACGCCTTCCCCCTGAGAACCATTGCGGAGTGTGGTGTCGTAAAGCTGAATACGAGTCATGACGAAGCTCGCTGCGGCAAAAAAAAAGCCCTCAGGATGACCTGAGGGCTGGATTGATGGTGCCAGAAGATCCTCAGGCCGTACCTACGCGGCAGCGAATAAGAATTTCGCCGATGCAAATGGAGCCCGAAATGGAAAAGGTGAGGATCATGTTGGGAATCTAGGGTGCGGACGCGTGTGAGTCAACGGAAAAGGCCGTGCTCGGAGGTGGGCTGAGCCTGGAATGCAGGGGTTATGCCGTTTTTTCGGGCGAAGCGTTGAGTGGGATGCCGCAGGATTCAATGCCGGAAGTGCCTCTGACCAGTAAAGACCATGGCAATTCCATGCTCATTGCAGGCCGCAATGACTTCCGGGTCATTCTTCGACCCGCCGGGCTGGATGGCGGCGCGAATGCCGGCTTTGGCGACGGAATCGATCCCATCCCGGAAGGGGAAGAAAGCGTCAGACGCCACAACCCCGCCCTGACTGCGGTCGCCTGCCTTGTAGCCAGCAATCATACATGAATCCAGGCGACTCATCTGACCCGCTCCAGCGCCCAGCAGCATGCCGTTCTTCGCAAACACAATCGCGTTTGATTTGACGTGGCGACAGACGGTCCATGCAAACTGCAGATCCGCAAGCTCCACAGCAGCAGGACTGCGCTCCGTGACAACTCGCCAGCCCGCATCAGAAATCGGCAGGTCATCGCGATCCTGAACGAGCAGTCCGCCACTGACCCGTCGATAGTCCGGCGCTCCGCGATCGACGCTGGTGAAATCGACCTGCATCAGGCGGACATTGCTCTTCCATTTGGGTTTGGTGGTGAGTATTTGCAGGGCCTCGGGGCTGTAGCCCGGGGCAATGACCGCTTCGATGAAACGACCGGGTTCGCACATGCGTTCCGCAGTGGCCGCATCCACGATTCTGTTGAAGCCGATAATCGATCCAAAAGCACTGACTGGGTCGCCGTCGTGGGCCTTCTCGAAGGCTTCCGCCAGCGTTTCCGCGACAGCACAGCCGCAGGGATTGTTGTGCTTGATGACGCAGGCTGCCGGTTGAGCAAAGTCTGCCGCAATCGCGCGGGCGGCATCCAGGTCCAGGAGGTTGTTCCAGGAAAGTTCACGGCCGTGAAGCTGTTGAGCAGATGCAAGCGTTCCGGGAGCTGGCTGATTCTCGACGTAGAATGCCGCTCGCTGATGTGGATTCTCGCCGTACCTGAGCGGCTGCTGGAGACGAAAGGCCAGATTCAGCCTTGGTCCAAATGGAGTCTGTGCGTCCTCAGGTGCCTGAGCCTGCTGATGCAGCCATGAGCTGATCGCTCCATCGTATTCAGCCGTGTGCTGGAATGCGGTGGCCGCAAGTTGTCTGCGGAAGGCGTCATCAGGGCCGCCTGCCTGCAGCTGACGCAACACTTCCGGGTACTGCTCAGGCTGCGTGACGACAGCGACGTGTGCATGATTCTTGGCCGCAGAACGCACCATCGAAGGACCGCCAATGTCGATGTTCTCGACCGCGTCGGCAAAGCTCACATCCGGTTTTGCAACCGTCTGACGGAAGGGGTACAGATTCACCACAACCAGCTGAATGGGAATGATTCCATGAGCAGCAATGGCGGCTGCGTCCTCCGGAAGGTCCGGGCGTCCAAGAATGCCGCCATGGATCCGAGGATGCAGCGTCTTGACGCGACCATCCAGGATTTCAGGAAATCCTGTGTACGACGCAACGTCGATAACAGGAACGCCGGCCTGTTCGAGAAAGCGGCGAGTGCCCCCGGTGGAGAGGATTTCAAAACCGAGCTGCACAAGGCCGCGGACGAAGGCTTCGAGTCCGGTTTTGTCGCTGACACTGACGAGGGCACGGCGGGGATGGGCGGCGGTCATGAAGATTCCGGGAGCTGTTGAAGACGGGAAAGGAAAGTCGGGACAGGATCGAGTGGCAAATTTCAGAGTAACGGGGGCAGGGGACGAATTCAAATCACACACAGCGGTGGGAACTGGCGAGCAAAGTCAGACTTCGGCCGTCTGCGGATCCGCAGGCAGCTCGGCAGACCCGCCACCACGCCGCAGCACCGACTCTGCCAGTCCGATCACCGATTCTTCGATTCCCGCGTCCCGCATCTGCCGGAGTGTGCGGTCAATGTCGTAGGCAACGCGACGGAATTCCACCTTGCCTCGGTCAATCACGGCATAGGCAGCCCTCGGATCGCCGTCACGCGGCTGCCCGACGCTCCCAGGGTTGATCACCTGCAGCGAATCGAGCTGCAGGTGCATCGGAATGTGTGTGTGTCCGACGCAGACGAAGTCAGCATCGATGTGTTCGAGCCTCTGACGCCAGGGTTCAGGTTGGGATTCGAGGTATTCGTCCATGGGGTCGCGGGGAGTAGCGTGAACAAGGACGAATCGGAGACCGTCCAGCTCGACGCGCGTTGTGACGGGCATGCGAGCCAGCCACGAAATGTGTTCATCGCGAAGGACACTGTAATGATGCGGACGCATGGCTGCCGAAATGCGACGAAATGTACCGGCTGGCCTTACGGTCACGCGTTGTGCGACCGAATGATCATGATTGCCCCGCACGACTGCCGTCGCATGCTGCCGCACCCACTGAATACAGGGGACGGGATCCACTGCGTAGTCCACCACGTCACCCAGAAAGAGGCACGCATCGAATCGTTCGTTGATGGCTGCAAGTGCCGGCCAGTTGGCGTGGATATCAGCAAGCAGCAGGATCCGCATGCACAAGCTCCCGCTGTTTAGTGTTCGTCTCGAGTTGTGAATTCCTGCGGCTTGCCGGATTTGCCAATGCGAATGTTGAAGACCCGGCCATCAGGCTGAACCTGAGCCATGATCCATTCACCACGACAGTCAGCTGTTGTGCCACTGTTGGCTATGCGTTCCGCGGGAGCCTGGAGGGTGGGGTCGAGGTCAGCGTTCCGGTGCAGCTGGTACCATGCCTGCAGAGATTTCACTTCGCGCAGGGTTTTAAGAGTAGACTCGGCACCACCCTTTTTGGGCCCGTTACACATCACCGCCGCCACCGGATCAATGGCCAGCACCAGTGCCGGGTTGTTGCTTACGGGCAGCCCGTGGTGGGTCACCATAAACAGGTCAACTTTGCCAGCCGGATTTCGAGGCGTTACCATTTTGGCTTCGGTGTTCCACGTGAGATCTCCGCAGGTGAGATAACGAAAGGGACCGAAAGTGAACAGGAGTGACATGCTGGCGGCATTGTCGCTGGGATCATCCGGCTGAGGCTGGTGGCGGTCGGCGAAAGGGTTCTGAGGCCCCTCGCCTGTGACTACCTCGCGACTGGCTGACAGCACGCGCACCTGCAGTGGCGTGGAACCGGATTTGAGCGGCAGAAACTGGCCGGCCTTGAGCGTCCGCGATTGATTCTGTGAGGCAGACCGATAGGCGGCAATGCGGTCGATGTAGCCAGGATCTTCCTGCAGTGCATCCGGAATACCTCGGTCCCAATACGTACCGATGCCGAATTTGGCCGCGAGTGCCGCATGGTTGCCGTAGTGGTCCAGATGCCAGTGAGATACCACGGCGTGGTCGATGCGGCTGAGACCTGCAATGTCGCGGGCCACATGAATGATCCGGTCAAGATCACGGCTCTGATTGTCGGGGTATCCGGAATCGATGAGCAGAGATTCGCCGGAAGGTGTGACGATGAGATTGGCAGCGCCACCTTCAACATCGATGAAGTAAAGATCCAGAGTTCCTGTTTTCTCATCGGCACTCGCCGCAGGGAGAGACAGAAACATGGTGGAAAGCAGCACCGTGAAGAATTGCCAGAACTGCATGAAGCACCTTCCGGAAGGGACCCAGGCTGAAGCGAGTGTGGAAAGCAGGCGACGGGAGCGACCGTGGCTTGCTGGATTGAACAGGTTACGCGGTGGGGGCTTGAGTGGCAAGTGGCGGAGAATCTGTGGTCGTAACAACTCCAGCCCCCGCCACAATTAGTGCCGAAGCAGCATTGTCGACCCATTTCAGGAATTCTGCTGATGCAGTGGAGGAATTTGTGTCAGGAATCCGTCGTGGGAAGCAATAGCACCGGGGAAGGCTTGATAAAGAATCGTTGGGGTCGGAGTGCAGCTGCGATGAATCGTTTGGGACTGGTGTTTTGCGGACTTCTTGTTTGTTTTCAGGTGCAACTGACGGCCGCTGACAGACCGCCGAATGTAGTGTTGATCCTGATGGACGATATGGGGTGGCGCGACGTTGGTTTCATGGGCAATTCCTACGTCGAAACTCCGCACCTCGATCGCCTCGCCAGTCGCGGACTGGTGTTTACACAAGCCTACGCCAGTGCCCCCAACTGCGCTCCCACTCGCGCCTGCATGATGTCCGGTCAGTACACACCGAGGCATGGAATTTATACTGTGGTTGATCCGCGTCAGCCGAATGGCTCTCCATGGCATAAGATGCTGGGTTCCGAAAGCCGCTCCGAGCTGGACACTGACGTCATAACTGTAGCGGAATCGCTGCAAAGCGGTGGGTACGTGACCGCATTCTTCGGCATGTGGAATCTCGGTCGCGGTCGCTCAGGACCGATGACGCCCGGGGGGCAGGGCTTTCAACGCGTGGTTTTCCCGGAAAACCTGAATTTCGGCAAAGATGCGTATTTCAATGAACGCGGTGAATACCTCAGCGACCGCCTGATGGGTTCGGTGCTGGAATTTGTCGAGCAGAATCGCGAACGGCCGTTTTTTGTGTACCTGCCCGACCATGCTGTGCATGCTCCCTATGAACCCAAACCCGACCTGCTGAAAAAGTACGAAGCAAAAGCTTCTCGGCTCAACGCTGATCGCCGCAATGATCCCACCCATGCAGCGACGGTGGAGGCGGTCGATCAGAATATTGGCCGACTGCTGGAAACGCTCGATCGACTGCATCTGACCGATAATACGCTGGTCATCTTCACATCCGACAATGGTGGCACCAATGCGTACACTCCGCCTCTGCGGGGAGGAAAAGGGGCGCTGTATGAAGGTGGAATTCGAGTGCCTCTCGTGGTTGCCGGGGCCGGCGTCAGCAATCCGGGCCGAACGATTGACGTTCCGGTCGCCAGCATTGACTGGTACCCCACACTGCTGGAACTCGCCGGAATCGAGCGTCCCCGGCAGGTGCTGGATGGCATCAGCCTGCTGCCGCTTCTGAAAGGAGAACCCTCGCTTATGCGCGACCGTCTGTTCTGGCACTTCCCCTGCTATGTCGGGCGAAATGGACCAGCTGGTGCTGTCCGAGATGGAAATTGGAAGCTGCTGGAGTTCTTCGAAGACGGGGGTCGCCGAGAACTTTACGACCTCGCGGCAGACCCCGCAGAAGAAACCGATCTGTCCAAATCCAACCCGCAAAAACTTCGCGAACTTGCCACAATCCTCGATCAATGGCAATCAGAAACTCAGGC
Source organism: Planctomycetaceae bacterium (assembly GCA_040382995.1). GTDB lineage: Bacteria > Planctomycetota > Planctomycetia > Planctomycetales > Planctomycetaceae > SXXK01. The sequence continues at coordinate 16,478 of JBEIEK010000065.1, read as the reverse complement.
CGCTATCCCCACAGAAATCAACCCTAGCTATGACCCGGCATCCAGCCGCAGCGGTGGTAAAGGTGGTGGAACAGGCGGCCGAGATGGTGCAGGCAATGCCGGGAAAAAAGGTGGGAAAGGTGGCCAGGCAGGTAAGGCCGGAAAAGGTGGTAGCATGAACCGCGGCAATCCTCCGCGGGAGTGATTTGACGGAAATCGTCTGCTTCGCGACACTGAACAAGTGCCGACGGCTGCACGCGTCATTTCGCAGAGCAATGTGCAACGCAGGAATGCAGCCCAACTATTTCGTTCCGCGTCTCAGGATTGTCGCCATGTTCGCCCGCCCATTTCTGCCAGCACTGCTGTCAGCCTGCCTGTTCACTATCGTGTCGTCCCACGCTGAAAACTGGCCTGCATGGCGTGGTCCTCAGGGTAACGGCATCAGCACCGAAAAAGGCCTGGCGGTGGAATGGGGGCCGTCAAAAAACGTGGCATGGAAACTGGAACTTCCCGGTCCCGCCGGTGCCACTCCCGTCGTTTGGGCCAAACAGATCTTCCTGACCTCCGTCAATGAAGCCGGTGAACTGCTTCTGCTTGCTGTCGACACAAACGGCAAAATTCAGTGGCAGCAGGTGGTCGCTGCCGGCAACCAGAATTCACGCGGCGACGAAGGCAATTCTGCTTCCCCCTCACCAGTCACCGACGGCCGACACGTCTGGACGTTCATGGGTGAGGGAACGCTGGCGTGCTACACCGTAGACGGTCGGGAGGTCTGGAAGCAGAACGTACAGGACAAGTATGGTAAGTTCAAGATTCAGTTTGGAATGAGTTCCACGCCGGTGCTGGAAGATGGAGTGCTCTATCTGCAACTCATTCACGGCGAGGGCAACCCGAAGACTCGTGAAGCTGTCGTGGTGGCCATTGACGGTTTGACTGGCAGGGAAAAATGGAAGGTGGATCGTCCCAGCGACGCAGAGGCCGAGAATGAACATTCCTATGCTTCCCCAATGCTCTACCGCGATGGCAAAACCCGACTGCTCCTGACCCACGGCGCTGACTTCATTGTCGCTCACGACCTTGAAGACGGGCACGAAGTCTGGCGCTGCGGTGGGCTCAATCGCCGCGATGACGCAGCCCTGCCCTACGACCCCACTCTTCGCTTCGTTGCTTCGCCCGCAACAGCCCCGGGTCTGATCATCGCCCCCTCCGCCAAACAGCATCCGGTCCTTGCAATTCGTCCGGACGGCTCCGGCGACGTGACTGGTTCAGACAAATGCCTCTGGACATGGAAGCGAACCCCCGATGTTCCAACGCCGATCATCAGTGACGGACTGGTGTATCTGTGTATGGAAAACGGCAACCTCACCGTACTGGAGGCCGAGACCGGTGCCGAGGTTTATTCTCAGGCAACCCATCGCCAGCGTCACCGGGCCTCTCCGGTGCTGGCCGATGGACGGCTGTACCTCACTGCGCGGGATGGTCGCGTGACCGTTGTACAGACCGGACGGGACTTTAAGGTGCTGGCAGTGAATGAACTGGGTGAAGACCAATCGGCTTCCCCGGCCATTTCCGGCGGCACAATCTATCTGCGGACGTTTAAGAATTTGTACGCGATTCGCCCCTGAGCGGAACGCTGGACTCTTGGTAGTTCTGTGCGTTTCAGTGAGACACAGAATCCCACATGGCACATCAGTGCATGCTGGCCTGGGAGTAAGGCACCGCGCCGGCAAATTGTGTCCTTCCAACGCGACCCAGGTGAAAAAGAGGACCAGCGTTTGCCTACTTAGAAGAGCGGGGCTGCAGAGAATTGCAGTTGACACCGCTGGAACCATGCTCGCGCTTCACGAGTCACCCACGCTTTGCGCCGTCTCGACTTTGTCACAAAGGCGTCCATCTTTGATGGACCGCCCGCCACGTGACTGAAGAGCACATCAAAGTTTCGGACAAACGCGGCCAGTGCCTCTGCGGTCAACCGGATGTCCCGCAACAGGAGCGAAAGCCAGGCAGGAGGAGAGTGGGCTGATTCGCCGTCGAACGTTCGCTGGATCCACTCCAGCAGTTCAAAGTATTCGGACGTGTTAAGATTCGTTGCCGGTGCATCACTGCAGCGAGATTGAAATGATGTCGACGGAGTTGGCGGGTGGGAGACGTCGCCATGGAAGTGTAGAGGGGCGAGGTGGCGACTCCGCTGGTGGCACGGTCCCAGGTCTGACTCAGCGATATTCGGATTGGTGATCTGGCACATGGCAGCGGCAGTTGTGTCTGCGTTTGAGCGATTCGTGGGGTCGGCTGCGAGTGGAACGTTGTTTTCAGCTTCCTGCAGATCACGAAGACGAAGCAGCGCAGAAGTAAATTCACTGGCCGAAAAAGGCCTGCCGGGATCAATACAGACAGCCCCCAGATCCACATTGGCCATGGCAAGCCAGCGAGCCACGTTCCCGAGCAACACGACCAGCCGATACCTGTCCGTCCATAAGCGACCGGTGAGCTTGTCCTCCCGATTGCAGAACAGAGTAATTCGCTGTTGAAGCAGACGCAGAAACCATGAGATGTCGCTGAGGCGGAGGCGAATCTGAGCAATATTGGGGGAATCAGCGCACATCGCGATGATTTCTTCTTCGGTTGGCTCGCTGGATCGCAGCGGGAGAGGCCTTAGAGTCGGGCAAAGACTGAGCCAGCGACGAGCGACTTCGGTGTCGTCCAGCGTCTGAACGACGTCCGGATGCGTTCCCAGCACAAGGCGGAGTTCGTTGGGGAGCACCGCGTGCGAGTGAACGGAAATACAAAAGTAACGAGCGAACAGGCGGATGAGGTTTTCGATGAAGTGGACGCGGTGAGCATCTGCCGTGGAATCGGAACGATTACACGAGGTAACCAGTAAAGTCCGGGCGGAACGGCAAACCACAAAAGCGCATGCACTTTCATCGGGCGTCAGATATTCGGATCGGGGTGAACGCGCCATGACGGAGCAACCAGCGGGCAGGAGACAGGAACACAACCTGGAACGATAGACAGTTGTTACACCATCATCGATTTTCAGCAGCGGCAGCGGCGAAGTCAAGTGGTTTTTGTGGAAAGATACGTGCCGCCCTACATGAGGTAGTTTTTTAGCCCTTAATCAGGCTCGCCGGGACGGGGTTGTGGCATGCGACTGCCAAGTGAGCGTGAGCCCAGTTCGCACGACGTCAACGTTCAGGTCGAAATGTCCCCGCCACAAACAAATTCCACTGCCGGAACTGACAAACTCCCAGAACCCCAGCCTCTGGCCGGCGCCCTCCCATGTGACGGAACGGCACTGAAACCACTTCCAAAAGCCGACGCAATTAGAGACAGCAAAGCAGTTGCCTAGTCGCCAGGCATCGCCCCTCCGGCAGCGTGGTCGACAAAAATTCGCACCATTTGAACTCACTACCGAACGGGGACAGTCCCCGTTTGGGCCAGCGAGAAGGCAATCGACGACCTGGCTGATTGCGCCGAATGCAACGAAACCACCAATTATGCAGACTGCGACACTTGAGGCTGCGATGTGATCCGCACTGTGGGTACAACTGCGTCATTAGCTGGTATGATGTGCTCATATCCCCAACTCCGGCCGAAAGCCTGACGCCCACCCGGGACCACGAAGCCTGCGAAGCCGTCGGTAAGTCTTGCTATGCACCACTCCGCAACCGCCCTGGTGCTGCTCTTTCGACCGGAATAGTACGCTCATTTCAGACTGGAACTGACAACCGTCGCGCCCCCTCAGTTCTCCTGCCCCCTTTGCGGCTTACCCACGGACGGGGACAGTCCCCGTTTGGGCCAGTGAGAAATCAATCGACGACGTGGCTGGTTGTGCCGAGTGCAACGAAACTACCAATTATGTGGGCTGTGGCACTTGAGGCTGCGATATGATCCGCACTGGGTGGAGTTGCAGAAGGGGGGCACACAGTCCGTTGAAGTGGTCGGTGGGTCCGCGATGAACTTTCGCCACCGGTCCTGCGGCGAAGAAGATAAACTCGCTGATTGTGTCAACTGTGGCGAAGTTGTCGATCACGCCTTGAGCAAGAATCGTGCGACCTTCGCGACCCCTCAGCTCGCCAGCCCCTCTTTCGGATTATCCCCAAACGGGGACAGTCCCCGTTTGGGCCAGAGAGAAGACAATCGACCACCTCGCCGATTGTGCCGAATGCAATGAAACTGCCAATTGCACAGACTGCGGCACTCGAGGCTGCGATGTGATCCGCCGTGAGTCGAGTTGCTGTGAGGGGCATACAGACGATTGACGTCGACGGTGTCTCCGCGATGGACTTTCTCTACCGGTCCTGCGGCGAAGAAAACGAGTCGGCTGATTGTGCGACTTGTGGCGAAGTTGCCGACCAGGCCGCGGGCAAGAATCCTGCGACCCTCGCGACACTTCAGTACTCCCCCGAGCTTTTCGGCTTACCCCAAGCGGGGACAGTCCCCGTTTGGGCGAGCGAGAAGACAATCGACGATTTGGCTGATTATATCGACTGCAACAAACCTGCCAATCGCGCAGACTGCGGCAGTTGAGGCTGCGATTTGATCCGCCCTGAGTGGAGTTGCCATCGGGGGCACACAGGCCGTTGACGTGTTCGGTGTGTCCGCGATGGGCTTTCGCCACCGGTCCTGTAGCGAAGAAGACGAATTGGCTGATTGTGTCGACTGTGGCGAAGTTGCCGCCCAAACCGCGGGCAAGAATCGTGTGACCCTTGCGAACCTTTAGCTCGCCAGCCCCCCGTTCTGATTATCCCCACACGGGGACAGTCCCCGTTTGGGCGAGCGAGGGTGAGTCAGGGCTGCTGGGGGTTGCGAATCCTGTTCAGCAGAAACTGCATTTCGGCGACGCGTCGGGGTTCGGCGGTGGCTAGGTTTTGGGTTTCGCCGGGGTCGGACTGAAGGTCGTAGAGTTGTGGTTCGGGGGCATTGCCGGTTTCGATTCTGACCTGTTGGTTCACGGCAGGTCCGCGACCGGGTTCGATGAATTTCCAGCGTCCCTGGCGGAGCGACAGTGAAGCGGCCTGCTGGATCAGGTGATCACGTCCGTGTCGATCAAAGCCAGTGAGAGCGCGGAGTTGTTTCTGGCTGTCGGGGCCGGCGTCCGGGGGCAGGGGTTCGCCGGTCAGTTCAGCGAAGGTGGCAAGAAAGTCGATCTGGCAGACGAGTGCATCGGAGGTGCTTCCAGGTTCGATATGTCTGGGCCAGCGAGCCAGAAAGGGGACTCTGGTACCACCCTCAAAAGCGCTGTACTTCCCACCACGCCAGGGGCCGGCAGGACGGTGATCCCCGTTGAGTTCGGCGGCCTGATCACGGTAGCCGTCATTGAGTACAGGACCATTGTCACTGGTGAAGATTAACAGGGTATTGCTGGTCAGCTGATGCTGGTCGAGGCATTGCAGAATTTCGCCGACAGACCAATCCAGTTGTTGGATGGCATCGCCGCGCGAGCCCATCTGAGTGGAGCCGACAAAACGCTCATGCGGGGCGCGTGGAACGTGAATGTCGTGAGGATTGAAGAACAAAAAGAATGGCTGGCTTCGATGGGTGGCCACGTGACGATCGATGAACTGCACGGCTTTTGCAGTGAACACATCAGCCATGTCCTCATCCACCCAGCGTGCACTTCGCCCACCCGTCATAAAGCCAATGCGGCTGATGCCATTGATGATTGTGGCATTATGTCCATGGTCCCAGGCCATTTTGAGCAGATCCGGATTTTTGGTTCCGGTGGGCTCATTGCCGATCGGACCGGAGAAGCTGACGGAGATTGGATCTGCAGGATCCAGCCCCACGACGCGGTCATTTTCCACATACACACAAGGGACTCGATCGCCCGTGGCCGGCATCAGGAAGCACTCGTCGAAGCCGATGTCGAGTGGTCCGGGTGTGATGCGACCGTTCCAGTCAGGCTTTTCGCCACCCAGTCCCAGATGCCATTTGCCGACGACGGCGGAACGGTAGCCGGCGGACTTGAGAAGTGAGGCGACAGTGGTCCGACCGGGAAGAATAATGGCACCGGCATCACCGGGAGCAATGCCCGTGCCTTTGCGACGCCATGCATATTCGCCGGTCAGCAGGGCGTAGCGGGAAGGCGTGCAGGTGGCAGCCGAGCTGTGGCCGTCGGTGAAGCGGCAGCCCTCGGTGGCGATGCGGTCGATTTGCGGCGTGGAAACTGCAGTGGCGCCGCTGCAGGAGATATCACCGTACCCGAGGTCGTCAACGAGAATGATAATGATGTTGGGACGGTCAGCAGCGTTGACTGCGGGATTAACTGCAGCGACGAGAGCGACTGCTGCGGTCGCGAGGTGCAGCAACAGCTGCCGGGCACCGTGGCGCATGCGAAGGGGCTTCTTGACAGGAAGACGAAATGATGACAACGAATTCTGATTGAAGAGAGCCCGGAACAGTCGCCCTTCTGCTGCAGAAAAGCTGGCAGGCAACCGGATGCGCTGGGTGCGAAACCTGGAAGCTCTCGGGGTGGGAGAGGGTAGGATTCGAGGCGACTGGTGTTTAGTTCGTGGCTTTTCTGCTGAACCCGCTGGCGGGGGCTTCGGGAGCGGGGTTGTCAGCTGGGCGGAGAGATTCGAGTTTCTTTCCCTGAAGGAGTGCGTCGACGGCGATATCGAGGTTTCGAGCGGTGATGCCACCTTCAACGACGCCCTCGCGATTGACGAGAAACATGGTGGGCAGTGAGACGATGCCGAAGCCGAAGTCACCAGGCTGCCCACCCTGTTGAGCGGCGGGTTCGCGGAGGTTTTGCCAGCGAATGTTCGATTTGGTGATAAAGGCGGTTGCTGCGGCGGGGTCGGGATCGAGGTTGACGCCGAGGATTTCGAAGCCGGTTTTTTGATGTTTGGCGAGTGCGGCCTGGAGGGCTTCCAGGTCATCCGCGAAGGGCTGGGCATAGGAGGCCCAGAAGACAACGAGGACCACTTTGTTGCGGTATTGTGCCGAGGAGATCGGCTGGTTCTGAAGATTTTTACCAGCGAGCTGAAGAGGGCTGCCGATGAGATTGAGTCGTTTCAGGGCGCCGGTGGCCTTGATGCCGCCTTCGGTTTGGGGGTAGTTCTTTGCGAGCTGACCGTACCAGGCTTTGGCATCATCGATGCGGCCCATGAGTTCGTAGCTGATCGCGAGTTGAACGACGGCATCGGGGGCATCATCGGACCCAGGCCACTGGCGAGCGAAGGCTTCGAGTTGTTCGAACCACCATTTCTGGGTGGCCTCACGTGCCGTCCGTGCTTCCGTTTCTCCGGTCGCTCGATCATCCGCTTTCAGTCGCACTGCGTACTCGGCCATGAGTCTGCGGTAGGACACGTAGCCGAGGAGTGTGTTATTGGACCGGACGGCGGTCTCGAGTTTCTGGAGGCGTGTGAGTCCATCGCTGTAGAGTCCGGATTGTGTGGCCGTGGATAGGCTGTCCGTGAATTGCTGGATCCACTGGGCGCGTTCTTCATCGGTGCGGGCCTGGCCAATCAGTTTTTCGGCGAGGTTCGCCCGAGAAACATTATAGTTGGCGAGTTCCTGGGGCGAGGCATCGGGGCGGGGGCTGTTTTCATCGAGTTTCTGCAGGTCGCCAAGCAGCTTTTGCATTTCGGCTGACATTTCGGTGGCGGTGGCACCGCTGGAGCCGAGACCCGTTTGCATGAAGACGCCGCCGAGTGCGACGACGGCAGTGCCACTGGTATCAAGCGGCGTGGGAACGCTCACAAGCTTCCAGACCGGCCCCACCTGCACCATTTCACCGATGGAAATGAGTTCGAGTTTCTCGCCGTTCTGGATGTAGGCCATGGCATTTTCATAGACCATCAGGTCCTGCCCGGCGCCGCTTTGTTCAGCGGGTACAAGTCCTGGGAGGGCGGCATCGAAGCGGACCCATGTGCTTTTGGAATTCAGGATGCGTGCTCCGGCTGTGGCCGCCTGCGCTTTTTTCGGGAGGTCAGCGGAAGCCTCCTGCAACTGTTTGGCCATGGCTGCGGGGACCTTCAGGGATTGAATATCGCTGTCGGTGAGCAGGACAGATTCGAGCGTGGCGAGGTCACCGGCGATGAGTGATTCCACGGCGATTCGTGCGGCTTCCTGAGCGGAGATCATCCGCCACGATTCGATGCGACCATCTTCGTCGGCATCGACGCCCCAGCGGGTACCACCCCAGTTCATCCAGCGAAACTGATCCGGGCGAAGATTGCGGCGGGCTTTGTGGTCACCGTTGGTGTCGATTTCACGGTAGACTTCGAGTCCAAGTCGGTAGTAGTGGTAGATGTCGGGTGGACCATCGCCGTTGGAGTCTGTGAAACGCCGGAGTGGTTCATTGGCGGGGCCGTAGATGACGTAGCTGTTCTTCTCCTGGACAAGCCGGCATTTGGCAAAGTCCTCGGGCTTGGGCGTGTCGTATTCGACACCTTTCTGGATGGGAACGTATTGCTTGAGGAGTTGGTCGGCGGTGACCTGCCTCTGCTGAGCAGTGGCGTTCTGCGAGGCGACCATCAGGAAAAGTGCGGCGCACCAGAACGCGCGACTGGAGAGTAATTCACCCATTCCCATCACTCCATCGATTTGCGGGATTACTGCAGACGGCACGGATAAGCTGAAAACATCCGGAGTTGTTCCGGCAGTTTTCGCCGCAGTCTGGAGGAAACGGGGGATTGGAGTCAATGGGAAGTTTCAGGTTCCCGAGGGGCTGCGTCAGTTGCGGAACTCTGCGTTTTCTTCATCGAGGAGTTCATCGGAGTTGGCGATGAGGGCGTGATTTGCAGTCGGGTCCTCGTTTTCGGGTTTCATGGCATCCCAGGCAACTTTGTGTCCGGGGAGCCAGAGTGGTTCGACCTGTTTTTTGCGGAAGAGTTCGGCGATGTGTTCGTGGCACGTGAAGAACAGGACCTGCTGTCCTTCTTTCGCCAGTTCGATGAGGCAGTCAGCGGCGGCATCTGTGCGTTCCTGATCGAAGTTCACGAACAGGTCGTCCATCACGAGAGGCAGTTCAACACCGCGGCGGGCGAATTCGCGTGCGAGAGCGAAGCGAATGGAGAGGAAGAGTTGTTCGCGGGTGCCCCCGCTGAGTTGTTCCACGCGAAAGGTTTGTCCGAATTCGTCGTCGATGCAGAGGAAGTCTTCGCCGAGCGGAGCCCAGATGCGGTGATAGCGTCCGGCTGTCATGCGGTGCATGCAGGCGGAGGCAGCGACGAGGGTGCCGGAGATATTTTCCTGTTCGAAGTGTCGGCGGATGCGCAGGACAGCATCGTGTTCGATCTGGAGCGCCAGCCATTCTTCCACAGTACGACAGATATCGCTGGCGAGGCGTGAGCGATTGAAGAATTCCACATGCGAATCTCGCTGTGACTCCAGCAGCCGGATTTGCTGTTTGAGGCTGCCCAGTTCTTCGTGGCTGCTGCGCAGTCGCTGTTCCACATCTCGCAGTTCAGCCGTGCGCAGCTGGAGTGTTTCGCGGGCTGACTGGGGGTCGAAGCGACGCAGTTCATCTTCGGTAACGGCCAATTGTGGTTCGGACCGTGAGAGATCAAGGAGTTCAGACTGAGTGGTTTTGAGTTGACCTTCAAGAAGTTTGCGGCGATTGGCAGTTTCCTGCTGCTTTTGAAGTTCTTCTCGAGTGCTGGTGCCTGACCGCATAAAGACGGCACTTTTGCGGAGGTCTGCAGCTTCCGCCTGGTGCTTTGCGCGGCTGGCTTCCTGAGTGTGCTTTTCAGCTTCGGCAATCAGCCGTTCGCGTTCACTGCGGTCACGATCGTGGTTTTTGAGCTGCAGTTGCCATGCGGCGAGCACTTCGAGGGGTCTGGAGTAATCCGGCTTTTTGCCTGGATTGAGTCGATTACCGAGTTGTTCCACGCGGAGTCGCATGGCGTCAAACATACGCCGCAGTCCTTCGACTTCCGGAGCGGAGTTTCTCCATTGCGTCGCCAGTTCGCGGACATCCTGAATTCGGTGCCACCATTCGAATGCCTGATCGATGCGCAGGGTTTCCTGGATGCCGATGGTATTGAGCAGTCGGCACCAGTCCTGGCGAACATCATTCAGTGTTTTCTGGGCAGCACGCAGGCGATCTCGGAGCAGGCGGAGGCGCATGCGGCGGGCGGCGGCACGGAACTGTTTTCGCTGCAGGACTTCAAGTTCGGCGATGCGTTGCGAGCAGTCACCGATGCGGTCGACCATTTCGGCGGTGGACGACTTCCACTCGGCGCCTGTGAGTTCTCTGTTGCCGCGGCGATCGGCAACGGCCATTCGCTGAATGCGGTCCTGCAGTTGTCGCAGATGTCGGTCTGCCTGACGTGCTTCGTCGGCAACATCATCCAGCCGGACTCCAACGGACGCATCGAAGTGGTTGCGGAGACCGTTCTGCACGGACCACCAGAGGATGCCGGCGAAGGCGAAGGCGGCTGCGGCGAGGCTGCCACCGAGCGACCGGGCGGATTCTGTACCGAGCGAGAACGCAGCGATGCCGAAGAGCGACAACAGGGCTCCGACCCAGCCCATCAGTGAGATGGTGCGGTCGACCCACTCCGGAATGGGTTCCTGCACGTCGACGCGTTCGACGATGCGGCGGACGGTTTGGATCTTGAGGGCGAGTTGTTCTTCCTGGAGTCGGAGACGGCCGAGGTTTTCCAGTTCGTGCAGGCGCGCCTGTTCCTGTTCAATTGCCTGATCTACGGGGATGCCGAGTGCATCGAGTTGTTTGTTGAGTTCAACGAGTTCGCGGCCGCTGCGGCGGGTCATGCTGCGGGTCCAGCGGTGCAGTTTACCGCGTTCCTGCACGGCATCCTGGACTTTGCGGGCCATCTCCAGCAGTCGGGAGTGGGCGGCGGGGGAGGTATCGACGGCGGCAAGACGTTCTGTCGTCCAGCCTTCGCCGAGTTGTGAGAGCTGGTGTGTGAGTTCGCGGCGAAGTTCACCGGCGCGGTCCTCCGCCGTGCGAATCTGCTGTTCAATTTGTCTCAGCCAGTCGGCCTGATCAACCAGACTCTGGACGGCGTAACGCTCCTTTTCGAAAGCGGTATCGGACTGCAGGCGATCAGCCTGGGCCTGAGCCTGGGCTGCTTTTTCGGTGAAGTTGTTGCAGCGTGCGAGTGCCTCGGAGGCTTCTTTTTCTGCGGCGGTCAGAAGTTTGAGTGATTCGGAGGGGTCGACGGACAGCAGCGGCAGTCGGGCGAGTTCTTCCTGAAGTTCGCGGGAGCGATTCCACGGTTTGTGACATTCCAGCACGAAGCGGAGCACGCGGGTTTCGTCGCGAACTGTGGTTTCGCGCTGCTGCAGTTCAGTGATGAGTGTGGTGAGTTCGGAGCGACGTCGTGTGAGCTTTGCGTGCTGTTCGCGGGCGGACCCGGAGCGGCGATTGCTGGTGGACAGTTTCGCGTACTTCTCGAAGAGCTCCGGGATGCGGCCGCCACCGGGGCCGGACCCGAACATGGCGGTGCGGCGTTCGCGGATTTCGGCGAGTGAATCAAGGATGCGGCGTCCCTGGGGTCCCAGAGAGAGGCCGTAGATGTACTGGGCAACCTGACCTGTGCCGAGTGTGGCGAGTTGCTGCAGTTCTCGGACACCGACGGCAAAGACATCGGCGTAGACTTCTTCGCTGGTATCGGCGAGGAGCAGTCGCAGAGCCTGATCCTGGGGGAGTCCGCTGGGGCCACCGGAAATCCGGAGTCTGCCGCGGCCGTTGAGTTCTGCGCGGCGGGAGACGCGCCATGTGCGGCCTGCATGTTCGCAGCGAACGGCACCACGCCACGGCTGTGAGGGGTCGGGACGATGCCAGGCGGGTTCGGATTCGAGCGGTTCGTAGCCGTAGAGTGTGGACCGGATGAAGCGCATCAGCGTGGTCTTTCCGGCTTCGTTGGGGCCGTAGATCACGTTGAGTCCGCGCGGGTCGAGCTTCAGGAGCAGACTGCGCCAGATGCGAAAACGATCGATATCAATTTCCGTGAGCCTCATGCCACAGTTCCCGTTTCCTCAGTCTGGAGTTTGTTTCAGTTGGCAGCGGGGAGTTCTTCGTCGGGATTGTCACTGTCGTCGGCATCCAGTTTGGACGCCGGATCATTTGGAGAGTCTGCCGGGTTGCTGTGGAATCCCGCTGCGTCATTTGGGGGCACCTGCGAGGCGGAATCGGCGTCTTCCGGTTCGCTCTGCAGGTCTTCGTCTTCTGTGAATCGTGGTTCAAACCAGCGGCCGCCGTCTTCGCGGATGCGGGCGAGGATTTGTTCGCGGTCGAGAGAAGGCAGCAGGGTTTGCAGGCGCTGCTTCCAGCCGGCAGAAAGTTCGGGCGCCCGTTCGATCCAGCCTGCCAGCGAGGATTCTGCGAGCAGTGATGGACGCTCCAGATGCTGCTGGTATTGGTCTGCCAGCAGCACCGGCGGGTTGCTGGAGGGCCATGCATCGGGAAGGAAGCGGACGTCGTGCAGCAGCTGGAGCTTTCGGCCAGGCCACTGCAGTTCATCCAGTTCCACCGCCAGCATTGTGCTCAGATCGCTCCGCCGCAGATGCTCAAGATCCGGCAGATCGCCACGGAGAACCCACTGCACTGACCAGTATTGATCGGCTGTTCCGGGGCGCAGTTCGAGCAGTCGTGTTTTCATGATCTGCAGCAGCGTAGACAGGTCCACTCCGGTTTCGACTTCCAGTTCGAGCACGTGCCAGTCCACACAGCTGGTATCGAGGGCCGTGATGTGAATTTCGCCGGATTCAGAGATGCTGACGAGTGAACAGGCGCCGCCGGTAGTTTCGCGGCGGGAGCGGGGTTGTGGGGTGCCGGGGCTGTGAATGACACCGGCTTCCCGCCAGATGGTGGTTCTGTCGAGTTGGCTGGTGAGTGCGAGGTAGTTGAGGCGCGCATCCTGAAGAAGTTCATCTGCGAAGTTCAGGAATGCGGGTGAGGGCAGAAAAGCGACCGGCCTGTCATTGCCCTGCTCTCGCTCAGCAAGCCTTTCCAGGGCGGGCTGCGGTGAATCCTGAGAGGCCGCAGCAGCTGTTTTGTCGGCAGCTCGCAGCGGTTCTGCGGCTGGCGTCTGGCTGACCAGCTCGCCGGTGGCAGGGTTGGTTTGGGAGCGAGTGAGGGCGTCGTCGGTGGTGGCAGCGGCGAGCGCCTGCATTCGCTGACGTTCTTCGCAGCGGGCCTGAGAAATGACGCCGATGCGAAAGGGCTGCAGGTCGTTATCGCCTGACGAGATCACCTGAATGCCAAAGTCATCGGTATGACCCAGCCACAGGGAGGCTGAGATGGCCAGTACCTGCTGGCCTCCGATGTCCAGCACCGCAGGTTCGCTGCTGGAGCTGTAGCAGACAGTGACGTTATCTGGCAGATCGGGGATGGCTCGCCACGCTTCGGGGGGATCTGAGTCACCGGGGAGTACGAAGACTTGAATTTTGTGTTCGTGCAGACGTGTGAATCCACGGAGCACTGCCAGCCGGGCACGGAGACTGCGGTCGGCTTCGATGAAGGCATTGCCGGACACGAGCAGATAAAGCGCTTTGTGACGGATGCAGGATTCGATCACCTGTTCGAAGGCACGCAGCGTGGCATCCTCGAACGCTGTCCGTTGAGCGTCTGAGAGTTGCTCGGAACTGATGACGCTGACCGGCACATCCAGCCGCAGGTTGGCAGCGTGAATAAACCGCTGCGGATGAAACTTCATCCGAGACTCCTTCCAGAAGACCGCCGAGCCGGGGAGCGATGGCACGGCGGGATTTGAATCATCCTGAGAATGACGTTCACTGGCGTTCGGCAGCACCTGGGCAAACTGACACTATCGGGGAAGTTTAATAAAACAGAGACTTTGGGGAAAGTGTTCCTTTCCTGAAAACGGCGGCCGCAAATTCCGGTTTTTGCCGCCGAGGTTCTGCCACCAGCTCGAAATCCCCGGATAGCCGACAATTCCTCAATTTTGTGTGGGGTTTTCAAGCAATCAACGCTTGCCAACTCAACTCAGCTTTGTGAATATGGACAATCTGTATGGATTTTGCGGGTTTTGTGATTGCGGCGGAAAAGAGGGGATTGGCGAGTTCGGCGGGACGATTGAGTCCAGCACAGATCTCGCAGGAAGCCAGTGGAAAACGCCCGCGAAAGTGTCTGTTTCCTTGTCTGGCTGAAGGACTGGAGCAAAGCGTGCACGGTACACAGTTGGCCACCGGCCGGTGGGGTTCGATCGCGTTGTCAGCGCTGTTCATGGTTCTCGCGATCCCGGCAGCCTGTTTTTTCCCTGAACTGCTCAGGGCCGTCACCGATGAACCCTCCACTGAGCCCGGGACGGCCGCCTCAGACGCCGCGCAGCGGTTACCTGCGATACCATACCAGGAGCAGCTTGAATCGCTCAATCCAGACCTGGCGCCGCTCGTGGCGGTCGTCTGGAACACATCCGAGCCCGACACCGCGCGGCTCGCAGCCCTGCAGAAATTACGCCCCCTGATCGTCGCTCTTCCGGACGAACAGGCTCGTTCCTTCCGCAGCCAGTTTCTCCGCTGGCTTGATCTTCTTGAAGCCGGATTTGCAGCGGCCGCTGTCACAGACCTCCAGCCCCAGTCCGGTGACTTCGCTGCGGAGCTGGGGGCGGCCGTTTCCGCGCTGCGTACCAGCGTTCGCCCAGAGGACCAGCAGTGGCTGCAGCAACTGCCCCTCGATCCACTCATGCAAACGCCTCCCGCAGTCCCGGCTTTCACCGCATTCCTCGAGAGCATCCGCCAGAACTCTGAACATTCCGCCGAACAGCGTGCGTTTCTCCTTAGCCCCGCCGTTCAGCAGGTCAAAAACGCCGCCGAGAAAGTGCTCGCAGCGGCGGCAGCATGGCCGGACGAGTCCGCTGCCCGCTCCGCTCAATCCGCCGCCCTAAAAACACTCACCGCTGAAATCCTGCGGAATGAAATCCGGCCATCCGCTGACATGTCCGACCGCGTCCGTTCCCAGTGGCGGTTCCTCCGTACCCGATTCCCCAAAACCGCTGACGTTCTGTGGCCGGCGGTCAGCCTCAACGTGATGAATCACAACGTCCACGTGAACATCTCTGAAGGCCTCCTCGGGAGACTGATTTCCGATTATCGCACTGAGAGCGGCTGCGTTGCGGACTTCATCCTGGGGGCCCGAGTCACCGGCACACAGACCACCAGCGTGAAAGTCACCGCGGACGTGACACCGTCCGTCGATACCGCTGCCTTCCAGCTCAGGCTCAGCGGCAACACCCGTTCCGAAACCGCTGCCCGGAAAGACCCGGCGACAGTCTACACCAGCGGGAATCATTATTTCTGGATCGATAAGCCCTTCGAGTTCGATGGCCAGCGCGTGACGCCTGGAGGCAGCCGCTTCAGCGTGGACACAAACAGCCAGACTCGCGGCTTCCGCACCAAATTCGATGGCATCCCGCTGATCGGTATGATCGTTCGTGGAGCCGCCAAACAGAAGATCGCCGAAAGCAAGCCTCGATCCGAAGCCATCACTGCTCAGAAACTCCGCAGTCAGGCTCAGCCGAAATTCGACAGCGAATCTTCTGAGCAATTTGCGCGGCTGAACGCTGACATCCAGGCTACGCTCGCTGCCCTGCGAGCAAGGGACGCCGCTCCCGACCTCATCAACGCTCGTTCCAGCCACACCCACGCCGCCGTCAGTACTCGCAGTCTCGGCACGGCACGCGTCGGTGGCTCCGTCGCACCCAGCGTTCCGCTGTCGGCAGACACCGGAGTGCTGCAGATTCACGAATCCGCTGTCAACTCCACCCTTGATGCCCTCGCACTCCACGGTCGCGTGATCCCCGCCGACAAACTCTCAGAAGAACTCGAACTCTCCCTTTCCAAACTGCTCAATCGCGAAATCAAATTTCGCAAGGATCCGGATCCGGCTGTCGCCCCCGCCCCAGATGTCGCTCCACAGACCCCAGCGGAGAACTCCGAAGCAGAACCTGCCACCGACGAGCCTCCGACGTCCTGGGTCTTCAATGGACGCGATCCACTGCAGGTGCAGTTCGGTGGTGGTCGCGTCACCATTATCCTTCAGGCGGCGATCCGCCGGGAAGGTCAGCCGGACATCGCACGCCACTCCGTCCTCATTCCACTCGCCATCTCGCTCCAAAACGATAAGCTTGTCGTCACCCCGGACCCGATCCGCATCATCCGCACCGCTCGCACCTCAGTGGCCGTCGCCAGCCAGATTCGCAACATCGTTCAAAAGCGAATCAAGCCCAGCGAAAGCAGCGCAGTGCTCAACCTGCAGCCTGATGCCGACCAACCACTGAACGTGACAATCTCTGCACTCCACATCGAAGATGGCTGGTTGACACTCGAAGTCAAGTAGTGCATCGATCTCCAGCCTTAGCCTCGAATGACGAATCGGCATTCAAAACTCCTGATGTCGTCTTTCGGACTCCGCCCCACCGCGACAAAGTAACGCGGAAAGGCGTGCTGGGATGTCAATGCCCCAATAACGGTACGTGACTACACAGCCAACAGCGCAGCCGGAATTCAACTGCGGCGTGGGGGGGGGGGGGGGGGGGGAGCGGCGGCCCACCCGCCGGGGG
>JBEIEK010000064.1:0-22055 GCA_040382995.1 Planctomycetaceae bacterium | reverse complement strand
TGGGAAGTGGGAAGTGGGAAGTGGGAAGTGGGAAGTGGGAAGTGGGAAGTGGGAAGTGGGAAGTGGGAAGTGGGAAGTGGGAAGTGGGAAGTGGATATTTGGCGACTGAGCCAAGGGAGGGGAGGCAGATGTTTGGGATTGTCTGCCGCTTTTGCTGGGGGTTGGGTCGGGAGCGGAGGGGGTTGGAGGGGGTTGGAGGGGGTTTTTGGCCCCTCACCCCCGGCCCGTCTCCCCTGGGAGGGGAGAGGGGGGAGATGATAGCACTTTGGGGGGTGGGAGGCACGTGTGGCTCGGACTTCCCCCGAAATCCGTGGCTGCCTAAAATCCTGGCTGATCGTTCCGCTGCAAACTCGCTGTCGCAAGCTCGCGACAGGGGGGGGCCGGTGGTGGGTGGAATTGGCGGAGAACGGTGATGAATCGATGGCTGGCTGGACTTGTCTTCTTTTGTATGGTCTGTGTGCTGGTGCCGCCGGAACCGATACTGGCGTTCCAGCAGCAGCGGGACGGGGGAACGGTTGAGTTTGAGACGCGGTCGGCGTTTTCGCATATCCGGATCCGTCGCAGCGGGAGCCTTCGCACGATGATTTTCGTGCGGGATTCCGGTGAGGAGGCGTGGGAAAGTCAGATGAATCTGCGGACCCCGCACGTGCTTAAGTTCACCTATCTGCAGCACATGTTCTCCAGTTATCTGCTGCAGCCTGAGCAGAGCCGGGTGATGATTGTGGGGCTGGGAGGCGGATCCATGGTGCATTTTCTGCAGAAATACGATCCGGCGGTGAAGATAGAGGCGGTTGAGATTGACCCGGTGGTGGTGGAACTGGCGGAGCGATACTTTGCGGTGAAGCAGAACGACAACGTGCGTCTGGTGATTGCGGATGCCTTTGACTATCTGAAGCAGACGAAGAACAAGTATGACGTGATCTACATGGATGCATTTCTGAAGCCATCGGCCGACACGGACCAGACAGGAGTACCGCTGAGGCTCAGGACGCAGCAGTTCTACCGTGAGATTCAGCAGTTGCTGGTGGAGAACGGTTCGGTGGTGTTCAACATCAATCCGCACCCGCAGATGCAGCAGGACCTGCAGGTGATTGCGGAGTCGTTTCCGCAGACGTACGTGTTTGCGCTGCCGAATTCGGAGGGTGTGGTGGCGGTGGGCAGTCTGCAGCCTGAGCGACTGACCGGACCGCAGCTGAAGGCGGCGGGCAAGCAGATCGACGGGCGATTCAAGGCGGGATTTTCCTTTGAAGCCATTGCCGGTCGCCTGCGAAAGAGGAACTGAATCATCCGCCTGTCAATGAAATTCCGTCGATACCGCCACAGTTTTTCCCGGAAAAGCGATTTTTTGTTTTTAGGGAAGTTTTTTTCTATTTTTGGGCTGGTGCAAACCGGCAACACATCGGTTTTGTCGGAATTCGCCGTCTTTTTAAGCGACTTCAGGGCGTTTGCAAGAACAGTGCCATAAACTTGTCGACGAGTCCGGTCGGGCTCCGTTATGATGCAGCGGTCGTCATAGTCGAACAGGAAAACCAATCACGCGTGGCACGCTCATGCATCTGAACCTCTCCACCCAGATGAGAATGAGCCAGCAAATGAAGCTGGCTCCGCGGATGATCCAGTCCATGGAGATTCTGCAGCTGAACATGATGGCTCTGAATGAGCGTGTTGAGCAGGAACTGGTGGAAAACGTCACGCTGGAACGTGGCGAACCCGAGCCGGAATCCTTCGACGGTGCTGCCGATTTCAACCCAGGCGTCCGTGACGCCACTCTTTCGGATACACTTGAAGTCCGGGATTCCCGCGAGGCCCGGGAGCTTCAGAAAGACGTGGAGGTCCGGGAGCTCAACGTCGGCCGCGACGAGAACAACCAGTCAGACTTTGAACGCCTGCTTGAGATTTCTTCAGAGTGGCCTGAGGACAACGTTGGTTTTGGAGGCATGCGGCCTTCAGCCAATCAGATCAGCGACGACATGGACCGTCAGCACGACGTCATGTCCAACATGCTGGCTCGCCCCCAGTCGCTCCACGAATACCTCATAGAACAGCTGTCCTTTTCCCCCGTCGACGGCATTCCACGGCAGTTTGGCGAGTATCTGATTCAGCATCTGGATCACAACGGCCGCGTCCAAAGTCTGCTCCCGGAAATCCTTCAGCAATTCAATCGGCTCTACGAACAGCAGCTTAGTCTTGAAGAGGCTGAGGCAGTCCTGCATCAGATCCAGCAGCTGGATCCTCCCGGCGTGGGAGCTCGCGATCACCGCGAAATGCTGCTCCTGCAGGTCCACGACACGATGCCCTTCCGCGACGTCGTGCGAACACTCATCCGCGACCATCTGGAAGACATCGCCTACAACCGCCTGCCGCTCATTCAAAAAGCCACGGGGTACACGATCGACCTGATCAAGGTCGGCATCGAACAGATTCAAACGCTCAATCCGTGGCCAGGACGTGGCTTTGAGGAACGCCCCATTCAGCGAGTGACTCCGGATTTGATCGTGGAACGCAGTGAATCGGGGCGATACGTTGTGCGGGTGCTGGACGAATACATTCCGGATCTGAAAATCAGCCCGCGCTACATACAGATGCTTCGCGAGAATCCGCCACCGGAAACTCGCGAGTGGATTCGGCGGAAGATCGAATCGGCCCGCTGGCTGATCGAATCCATCGAACAGCGCTACAACACCCTCCGCAAGGTCGCTCAGGAAATCATCGACCATCAGCTCGAATTTCTCGAACGCGGCCCCGAAGCCATTCAGCCGCTCAAGATGCAGCAGATCGCCGACCGCGTTGGGGTGCACGTGACCACCGTGTCACGCGCCGTCGACGAAAAATGGATCCAGACTCCGCGCGGCCAGTTTCCGCTCAAACGTTTCTTCGGCGGAGGCACCCAAAATGCCGATGGCGAAGAAGTGGCGTGGGACACGATTCGCATCAAGCTCCAGGAACTCATTGACGGCGAGGACAAACGCTCGCCGCTCAGTGACGACG
This sequence comes from Planctomycetaceae bacterium, assembly GCA_040382995.1. Taxonomy (GTDB): domain Bacteria; phylum Planctomycetota; class Planctomycetia; order Planctomycetales; family Planctomycetaceae; genus SXXK01. Next base: position 19,067 of record JBEIEK010000064.1, on the reverse strand, counting down.
ACCTTGTCGATGCTCTGGGTTCCCAGGGCATCCGGCTGGCCCGCCGCACCATCACCAAATACCGCAAGCAGATGCACATCCCCAGTTCTCGACAGCGCCGAGAATACTAAAGCCCGGTCGCTGCGGGTTCGCTGCGAATCTGTCGAAACGTCAGGTTGATCCGTTCACCCACGGGGCGTCGCGTCTTCGGAATTTCGTGCTTCCAGTGTTCCTGCATGGTTCCAGCCATGATCAGCAGGGAACCATGCGTCAGCGTATAGCGGCGAGTTTCCCGGGTGACATTGTGCCGAATGCAGAACGTGCGTTCCGCCCCCAGCGACAGCGATGCAATCACATTTGCCACCCACGGTTCATTGTCCGCGTGCAGTCCCATGCTGTCCCGTCCTGAGCGATAGCGGTTGAGCAGGCAGTAATTGTAGCGTCCCTCGATTGCCTCTATCTGCTCCCGCAGTTCCTGCAATTCCACTGACCAGGGAAGTGCCGCGTTCTCTGTTCGCGAATAGCGGTAGCTGGTGCCAGGGTCTCCGCAGGCCGCCGTCAGCCGCGGTTGAGGATGTCCGAAGAGTGCGGGTTTTTGTTCCCAGATGGGGGCTGCAAGGAGCGCTTGAAAATGCTGATCGGCGGCTTGCTGGCTGAGGAATCTCGGGATCCAGAGCATCCAGCCGCCGTCGGCCAGCACGATGCGTTCGATCTGCAGCGGCGAAGGAGTCATACCATCCAGTCAGCGGGAGGATCGGGTTGCTGCCAGATACTCATCCCGCCATCCACCAGCAGCATCTGTCCCTGGACATGTTCCGCCGCGTCGCTCAGCAGAAACACGGCTGTTCCTCCGCAGGCTTCCGGTCCTGGCACCACACCATTGGGCGTGTGCAGTTCCATCCAGCGGCGGAAGCGGGGATCCGCAAGGGCAGGTTCGGTGAGAGGAGTGCGAAAGAGTCCGGGGGCCATGCCATTGACGCGCATGCCGAGGGGAGCGAGGGACACGCAGAGCGAACGCACCATGGCTTCGATGGCACCTTTGGAGGTGTCGTAGGCAACGTGTACGGGTTCCGACAGTCGGCCATTGATGGAGCCGGTGAGCAGAATTCGGCCGCGGATGCCGAGGTCCACCCAGCGTTTCGCGAAGTGCTGGATCAGCACGAACTGGGAATACACATTGAGCTTCAGTGTGCGGTCGAAGACGGCATAAGGCATTTCGAGGAATGGCGCGTCGATGAAGGTCCCGGCGTTGCAGACGAGGAGGTCGGGAATGGAGCCGCAGTGCAGGGCTTCTTCGGCGACGGCCAGTGGCCCTTCGGGCATGGGTTCGGCGAGGTCACCGATGATCAGCGTTGCCGGACCTCCACCGCTGCCGCAGCGATCGGCTGCCGCGAGCGCCGCGGAGTCACGTTTGAGTCCGTGCAGGACGACTTCGGAACCGGCAGTGCACAGGGCTTCGGCGATTGCCAGCCCCACTCCCTGCGTGCTGCCGGTGATAAAGGCGCGATGTCCGCTGAGTATTCCCATGGAGGTTGGCTTTTCTGAAATCAAAGGCCTGCCCGGAGTGGTCTCAGGTGCCGACCGAAGTGATCAGCGAGCACTTCCGAGTAAGTGTCCGGATGAGCCTGCAGGATGGCCTTCAGTTCAGCTCCGAGTTGTGGATGCCGCAATGTCGAGCCGAAGGTGCAGTGGAGGATTTGACGGCCTGGTTTTGTGAAGCCGCGGCCTTCGGGGACTTCGTCCCAGAGTTCGAGGTAGTGGCGTTCGAGTTCGCGCGGGGATGAAATGAGTTCCTGTGGTGGTGCGGACGCCAGAGTTGCTGAGACGTGGTAGGTGGCCTTGTCTGTGTCGTAGACGCTGCGAGCGAAATCGATGATGCGGCGGAAGAGTTGTTCATCGCAGCGGGCGGCGACGCGCAGTGCCTCAAGATAGCTGGTGCCGGCCGTCTTGACGTGAAACAGGCCGGAGGTGGCGCGGCTGAGCAGGGCGTACATGGAGAGTTTGTCGGAGCCGGAATGAAGGCTGAGCTTGTACGGGCCGGCAAGACGGGCGATGGCGGCATGGTCTGCCAGTGAACGTTCGAGAGCGGCGAGGTCACCTATGAAGTCCACTCCTTTTTCAAAGTCCCCGATGAATCTGGGGGCAAGGCTGACCAGACGCATGCCGGCCGCTCGGCACTGGTCAGCGATGATCCAGTGTTCGGCAAGTGTTGTGGGCTGGTCGGTTTCGTCGACGGACAATTCGATTTCATGATCCCGGCCGGCGGCTTCCTGAACACGGCGGATGTAGTCGGAGAGGGAAACAGCCTGAGCGATGGCGGCACCGTATTTGACGGCGGCCCGCATGCAGGCCTGTTCATCGAGAACGACGGTGGTGCCTGTGGGGAGCTGGAAACTGCGGCCGAGATAAGTTTCGTACCATGGAGTACTGCCGCGAACCGCCGCGAATTTTGCTCGCAGTTCGGCTTCTGAGTAGTTATCGGCCCGCTGATCCACGGCACCGGACGGATCGATGGTGAAGAACACAAATCCCGCAGCGGCAGTGACGTCCACATCCTCGGGGGTCTTCAGGTGGTCGGCGTCAGCGCCGGTGATGGCCGTCCAGCCGGCAGCAGCAGCGCCTGCCAGTGCGTCGCCCATGACTTCGGCAGGAGTGCGACCGGTGCGGGCCATCTCGCGTATGGACTGCTGCGGAAAGATCGGCTGGATTCCGCTGCCATCCTGACGCATGGCTGCCACGTGGCCGGGAGTTGCCAAACCCGTGCGATCACCAAAACCAAAGCTGGGGTTCAGGCCCAGAGCACTTACCGGGGGAACGGACACTGCGGATTTCCTTCGTGACAGCTTGTGACTGATTTGCCGGTGGAACGGAACAGGTGATTACTACTGAACACTGTGCGCTGAACACACGCGGATGATGGCGCGGCAGAAATCGGGCAGATCGTCCGGACGTCGGCTGCTGACGAAGTGTCGGTCCACCACCACGGATGCATCCTCGAAGATCGCTCCGGCGTTCACGAGGTCATCGCGAATGCCTGGTGACCCGGTGACTTTGACGCCGCGATAAACACCCGCGGAAATCGGCATCCAGCCACCGTGACAGACAGCGGCGACCAGACGGCCGGTTTCCGAGAATTCGCGGATAATTCGCAGGACTTCAGGATCGCGTCGAAGCTTGTCGGGCATCCAGCCACCGGCACAGATCAGGCCGTGGTATCCGTCCGTCGACAGTCCCTTCCAGGTGATGTCAGACGTGCAGGGATAGCCATTTTTGCCAATGCACTTTTTTCCAGCGGTTTCACCGGCCAGATGAAATTCAGCACCGGCTTCGATGAGCCGGAGTTTGGGATACCAGACTTCCAGATCTTCGTAGTCATCCCCGACGAAGCAAAGAAATCGCTGTCCGGCCAGTTCGTTCATAAGTGATTTCCCGCTGACTGTTTCGTTTTTGATGTTGGTGAATTGTTCGGTGCATGCCACCGGGCGGAATTGTGGCGATGCCGGCGCGGATTTGCCACAACAGCGTGCGGGGGGCGAAAGGAAAAGCTTGTTTTCGTTTTGAGAGAATGGTGTGCAGCCGCCCGACGGCAGTCCGCGGGCGAAGGATGCTGTTACGGCTCCGGGAGTGCTCTGGTGTGGCGGCGCACCGATGGTGCGAACGCAGCCTCCCCTCTCCCCTGGAAGGGGAGAGGGGTCGGGGGTGAGGGGTCAAAGAACAACGCCGGGCCGCGCCCGAACTCTCCCTGGACACTGTGAATCAGCTCCGCTGGGACTGTGCGTGGGATCGTGGCAGGGGCGGTTTACCCCTCACCCCAGCCCCTCTCCCCTGGATGGGGAGAGGGGAGTGGGATCAGCGTACGGGGGGCAGTCCGAGGAGTCTTCGCAGGACGCCGATTTGTCCGGCATGCAGTTGTTCGTGGTGGGAGCAGAAGAGCAGGCAGCCGAGTTTTGTGGGATAGCCGGCCCAGGGGAGTTCGACAGGTTCATTGAGCAGTTCCTGAGAGAACCCGGGGAGTGCGCTGAGCACCTGCTGGTGGATGCGGTCAAGCACCTGTCGGAGTTCGGCTGGCGTGGGATTGCGTGCCGGATCCGGATCCGGTGTTGTGCCACGGCTGAAGCGTTTGCGGAAGGTGGAGGGCATGAGGTCGAGGTCACCTTCGGCGCGTCCGCGGATGCGGAACAGGCAGAGTCCATACTGAGCCATGGCGAGATGTCCGAGCTGCCATGCGAGGTGGGCGCAGCCGGGGGCTGGTTGTGTGAACCAGGCATCTTCGGGGAACCCGTCGAGCAGTGTGAGTGTGTAATCGCGGGCGAAGCGGATTTGGGCAAGTGCGAGTTCGAGCATGGAGGTGGGTCTGCAGTGGGATCTGGCTGTGTTGGGGAAGACTTTGGATTCGTACCGTATCCGGGATGCGGAAAATCATCAAACTTGCTGGCCGGAAATTTCAGTGCAGCTGCGTTGGGGGAGCCGTGGAAGGTTGGCTGTACAAAACGCAAATCCCTTAACACTGACTGCTCATGCATTTGAGCGGACCTCACTGAAATATGATGCCAGTTGGCATCATGTGTTGCAGAGGGGGCGGAACACGCGGCAAAAGTGTTGTGCTGGAGCAGCAGCCACGCATCATTTGCTGCCGAGATTCAACAAATCCCGACGATGCATCTGCTCTGATTAACAGGACCGTCATCGTGGCCATCATCGGATAATCACAACCACGCTGATTTTCTTTTATTGACGTAACAATCGTTACGGTTCAAATAGCGGTCATGTCCAGATCTCCCGTTCGAGCTGATCCTCTCAGCTCTCTCCCTGGTTTCGCAAAAGGATGGATTTTATGAAGACTGCTCTGCTGTCTATTGCACTGGCACTTTGCGTGTGTTCACCCAATTGTCGTGCAGACTTCATCGTTGGATCCGTTGGATTCGATTTTAAGACAGATCCGTTTGCCAGTGCCGCTGGCATGGACGTGCAGAGATCTGTCACGAACGTGGAAACGCGTGATGAGAGGTCGGGATTTTTTAGTGAGGGCGGTGGCTTTCCAGTCGGAACGGCATGGAGTGACTTTAATTTGCCGGATTATTACAGTGCAGATAAGTCGCTGGTCATCACCAACTCGGATTTCGGGACGTTTACGGCGACCGTGCTCAACGATGTATTAATTTCGTTTCCGAATGTCGCTGTCCCAATAGGGCGAGTCATCAACTATCGTGGCACGTGGCTGCCAGGGACAAACCCGAACTTCACAGGTTACACGGATCCAGTCGTTGCTGAATTGTCAATGATGCTGGTCACCACCAGTTTGGTGGATAAATCTGTGGTGACCGGGACGATGGTGTTTGCAGCGCACGGGGCGGCAGTACCTGAGCCCGGATCGTTGCTGCTGCTGGGGGCAGTCAGCGTTGCTGTGCCGCTGCGTCGGCGGTGGAAACGCGGGACAACTGCGGTGGCGACTGCAGCGGAGAATGTCTGACAAGCAACATCCGCTGGGAAGCTTGATACTTACATCCAAAGAGCGGTCCTCGTCGGGACCGCTCTTTCGCATTCATGTCCCGGGGGAAATCAGCGAGCGCAGGCTGGCGATACCGATGGATTCACGATTCAGCAGTGGTTCTCCGTAGGCGCGTCCGATGGCCCAGCCCCAGTAGCGAGCGCGGTCGCGGATATCATCGAGGACTGTGGGAAACTGAGAACTGCGGCCTTCCGTCAGCTGGCTTGTAAAGGCTGCGACTGCCGCCATCTTCACATCGATCACGCTGGAGATGTCAAGGACCACAGATGCCGGGGGATGAATTCGCAGATGGATGCTGAAGTAGTGCAGCAGCATTGGTGACCACCACGATTCGCCGGCCATGTCGGAACGGCTGAGTTTGGCCCAGAAGCGGGCGTCATCGACGAGGGCACTTGCGGCCACGTGGTCCGGGTGTGCGTCTTCCTTCCATGGTGCGAGGATGATGGATGGTCGGGTACGGCGAATGACTTCTGCCAGTGCTCTGCGAGCTTCCAGAGTGGGTTGCAGGCTGCGATTTGGCAGCCCCAGATTTCCTCGCCAGGTGAGCTGCAGGATTTCGGTTGCGGCAGCGGTCTCGCGGGCTCGACGTTCCACTGTGCCCCGGGGCGTCGGTTCGCCATCCGTCAGATCGAGGATGCCAACCCGCAGATTCTGCCGAAGGGAGACGGCAATCGTTCCACCAACGCTGATCTCCGCGTCGTCCGGGTGCGGAGCCACCACAAGAATGTCCAGCTGTTCCATGTTTCCGTCTCCGCCGTTCTGCTGCTGCTGTTAGACTTTGCCAGTGATTACGTTTCGGTGCCGTTGTTGCTGAATGACTCGTTGTCGAACGGCGCAGCACCGGAGTTTAGTCTCCTGCGGAAGAACTCGGTATGCCAGCCCACCTCAAACACTCCGCCCTGGCTTTATGCGTTCTGCTTCTGTGTGCCGGGTGCAGTCTGGTCGAGCATCCGAAGTCTGCTTCACGCAGGCTCACTCGCATGTTCACACCCCGCCCGTTTGACTGGGACAGCCAGCCGGCGAAGGACGACGGAGAATGGGACTTTGTCGGGGACGAAGGTCGCCGAAATTATGAGCGTGAGAAGGATCCGGATGGCTGGTACAAGAAGTACCTGATGTCTGACAAGGCCAACGCCATCGAACGCAACCTCGGGATCGACTGATCAGCCATGCCCCCTGCTCCCGCTCTGTTTGGATTCCTCAATCTGAACAAGCCCACCGGTGTCTCCTCACGCGATGTTGTGAATCGCGTTCAGAAGATCGTCAGGCCACTCAGAACCGGACACGCCGGAACACTGGATCCGCTGGCGACCGGTGTGCTGCTTGTCTGCATCGGTGACGCGACGCGTCTCGTCAGTCGACTTCAGGAATTGCCTAAAACCTACGTGGCCGAATTCCTGCTCGGACAATCCAGTGATACCGACGACAGTACCGGGAATATTCGGGAGCAGTCGCCGCCTGGAGTGCTGCCGGAAATGGAAGGCGTGCTGGCGGCCCTGCAGCAGTTCACGGGAGTCATTGCTCAGACGCCCCCGGCCTTTTCCGCCGTCCATGTGTCCGGCCGACGCGCCTATGACCTGGCCCGCCGCGGTGAAGTTCCGGATCTGCAGCCGCGGGAAGTGACCGTTCACGGGATTCAGGTGCTGAAATATCACTGGCCAGTGCTGAGCCTTGAAATCGAATGCAGTTCCGGTACTTATATTCGTTCCATCGCACGCGACCTTGGTCAGCTGCTGGGCTGTGGTGGCTTGATGAGTCGACTGGAGCGGACGGCCATCGGGCCATATCGTGTGCAGGACAGTCTGGATCCGCAACTGCTCTCGCAGGCAACCGTTGAAGACGCACTGATCTCACCGCTGCAGATTGTTTCCGGACTGCCGCAGTATGCCTGTACGGCGGACGAAATCCATGCTCTCAGATGTGGAAAACAGCTGCTGGTAGCGCCTCAGCAGCTGCAGCCCCAGCAGGTGCTCGAGCCCGGTACCTCCGTCGCTCTGATTACCGAAGACCCGCTGCAGCTGTGCGCAATCGCTGAAGTCTCGGACACTCTGCTGCTGCAGCCACGACTGGTTTTTTTGCATTGACCCGTATTCGGTGAACGTCAGATCAAACCGGTTTCCCATGTCCCAGCCCCCCGTCACTCGCTTCGCCCCCAGCCCCACGGGTCTGCTGCACCGCGGACATGCCTATTCAGCGCTGGCCGCATGGGATCTTGCCCAGTCACTCAACGGGGAATTTCTGCTGCGGATTGAGGACATCGATTCCACTCGCTGCCGGCCGGAATTTGAAACGCAGCTCAGGGATGACCTGCAGTGGCTGGGGCTGAGCTGGCAGGAGCCGGTCAGGCGTCAATCGGAGCATCTGCCGGAATACCAGGCTGCTGCTGAGCAGCTCCTGGACCGCGGACTGCTCTATCCCTGTTTCTGCACCCGTCGGGACATTCAGCGGGAAATAGCAGCCGCCGGAGGTGCTCCGCATGGGTCTGAGGGGCCGCTGTATCCTGGCACCTGTCGCGATCTGCCGTTGGCTGTAGTCCGCAGACGGCTGCACAGTGGTGAACAATATGCGCTCCGGCTGAACCTTGAACGCGCCCTGGCAACAGTTTCCGTGGAACTCACGTGGACTGACCTGCGTCGCGGTATCCAGCTTGCGCGCCCGGAATGCCTCGGGGATGTTGTGCTGGTGCGGAAGGACATTGGCTGCAGTTATCATCTGTGCGTCGTCTTCGATGATGCGTTACAGGGGGTGACGCACGTTTCTCGGGGTGAGGATCTGTTTGAAGCGACTCACCTGCATCGGCTGCTGCAGGCCCTGATGGATCTGCCTGTCCCTGTGTATTCGCATCACCCTCTGATTCAGGACGCCTCAGGCAGGCGTCTGGCGAAACGAGATGGTGCGGAATCGCTGCTGTCATTGCGGCAGCAGGGGCTTCAGCCGGAGGAACTGAGGCGGCAGCTGCGTGCAGCGATTGGAGGATGAAGACCGGTGGTTTTTGCACGACGGATTTCCAGTCCGTCGGCGCGACGAAGCTATGGGCTGGAGGTTTGTCGTGCGGTTGCACCGCGGTTGCAACGCGGTTGAGCGGGCGTTGTGCTGCGCCCGGGTTTACTGTTCGGCGACGGCCTGCATTTTTTCGAGCCCGAGTTTAGCGACGTGCAGCGGGGGCTGTGCCCAGAGATCTTCGCGGAAGAGTTCGAGAGAGAGCCAGCTGTTGTAGCCGATGGCTGTGAGCTGGTCGCAGTAGAGTTTGAGGTCGACGATCCCGTCACCGGGCAGGACGCGGTCTGAGTCCTGCTGGAGCGAGGCGGGTGGGGTAGCCGGACAGTCGTTGAAGTGCGAGATGGCGATCTGGTGTGGGCGCAGTTTTGAGATGGACTGGACCGGGCCACCGCCGCGGTGGCAGTGGAAGGGATCGACAACGATGGTGGCGTCGGGGTGCTGAGAGCGTACGAGGATATCGATGGCATCGTCGATGGTGTTGATGTCATCGACGAAGCCGAGGTATTCGAAGGCGGGGCGAACGCCGAAGGACTTGCCGAGTTCAAGGAGTTCTGCGTAGTGCTGGGCGCCGAGTTCTCTGTCGGCCTGACCCGGAGGCGGCCCTGCGATGGCAAATTGAGCTCCCACGGTGGCCGCCTGATGGAGCCTGCGTTTGATTTCGTCGAGGGCGTGTTCGTGTTCGATGCCTGCTGGCTGGAACCAGCCGGCGAGATAGATTGTGGTGGGGACGACCAGCCCATGATCGTCGATGGCTTTGCGGACGTCCGTGAGAGTTCCTCCGGCGCGGAGGTGTTCGTCGAGGTGGTCATGCCACAATTCGATTGCCCCGTAACCTGCCGCGGCCGCCGTGCGGATTTGATCGAGCACGGGAGTGGTGCGGATGGTGCTGGCGTTGAGGCAATAGCGAAATCGTGGCATGTGGCGGGACCTATGCGGAGGTGCGGGAAGCAGCGGAGTTTTCAGAGTCCGGGGGGCCAGTCTCCGGGCGGTTTTTCGTAGTCCTGTACCGGTGGCGGTGGCGGTGGGTTGCGGACGCGCTGCTGGTATTGCTGGAAGGAGTGCTGGAGTGAATCGAGGAGTCTTTTGGCGTTTCCGGTGGCCATGAAGACGCGGGCGGAGACTGAGGAGCGGGGGAAGAAGGTGGTGATGAAGTCGAGTGAGAATTCTGTTGGGGAGTGGCCGATCATGACGGCATTGGCGTACACGCCGGACTGGACGTCTTCGGCGAGTTTCAGGGTTTCGTAGAGTTCTTCGGCGGACTGTCGTTGCTGCTGTCCCTGTTGAGGGACCTGGGGAAGATGCACGGGGCCGAAGCGGTCTTCGTAGCGATGGATGTTGTCCTGCAGTGCGGCGATGAACTGTGCAACGACGGCCGGCGGCATCACCACGCGGGACGCGACCTGTTGCGGTTGCTGCATGCGGAGCAGGAAGTCGATGATGAATTCATGCTGGCCCTGAAGGACGACAGCACCAGTGGTGAAGACGCCACGGGCGACGTGCTGAGGCACGAGGGCACCGATGTGTGAGTGGCGGATTTCCTGACTGTGGGGACCATCATCGGGAGGGCGGGGCACGGGTTGATCGGAGGATGACATGCGAGAACCCTGTGACGGAAGTCAGAGTGTGAAGGATGCGGAATGAAAAAGACAAGAGGCTCAGAGTCCCTGCGGACGCCGAGCCTCATGTTGGTCACTGTGCCAGAGCCCGGGGGCTGCACGGGGAGTGTGAATCAGCCGTTCGGCAGGCGCACGCGCTTGCGGACGTCGGTTTCGAGCACGCCGAAGGCCTGTTCGTGCCGCTGCAGAGCCATGGACAGGGCGCTCCACAGACGCTTGGCGGTGTAGTGGTTGAGGATGATGCGGTGAGTCACGCGAACTTCCACTTTGCCCGTGGCGTATGGCGTGGGATTGAGGCCGAGGTCAAGAATGAGTTCTTCGGGGGTGCTTGAGACGCGGCAGAAGTTGGCATAACCAGCGTGGGCATTGGAGTCATTGACGATGACTTCCTGAATCTGCTGGTTTTCGTTGCCGCGGGGTTCTTCCTGGGACGCTTCGCTCACTGTTTCGATCTCCGGGTAGGACTAAAAGGGAAAGGGACAGGGTATGTTCCTAAGAATGGCTTTAGCAGGTCATCGTAGGACACCGTTACAGACCCTATCAAAACGACATTCAGGCGTTTTTTTTGCTGCAAAATCTGCCGAAACATCGAGATTATCGAAAAATTTCGCCGAACAAAACGGCAGAGTGGAAAATCCTGCAATTCATGGACTTTTGTTGGGGGTGTTTGCGGATTGAAGGCGAGCTGGGTGGAATGTGAGTTTTATGAGGATTGCCGCGATCCGGGAGCGGTCAGACCTTTGGCCTGGGCCGAAGGTGACCCGCGTTGACAGTGCCGCAGGTTTCCCGGATAATCAAGGCCTGAATCGGCTCAACTGATCCTTCATCATTCCGGGAATCATGTTCATGGCAGGCTCTGCTCTAGCATTCACCGACAGCAATTTCCAGGCTGACGTACTGGAATCCCCAGGCGTTGTCCTCGTCGACTTCTGGGCGCCATGGTGCGGTCCGTGCGTGCGTCTGGGGCCGACGATTGATGAACTGGCGACTGATTATGCCGGCAAGGCAAAGATCGGCAAACTCAATGTCGACGAAAACTCAAAGATGGCAAGCACTTACGGGATCACAAGCATCCCCTGCATGATTGTCTTCAAGGCTGGCAAGCCGGCAGAAAAGCTGGTGGGGCTGGTAAGTAAAGCTGTGATCGCGACGGCGATCGACAAGGCGATGAAGGGCTAAATCAACATTGGGTGAGTTTGGGAAAGGAGTCCCGAACATGACAGAGCAACCTGCTCAGGCCGACGGCCAGGCTGCTGTGCAGTCCGCAGGTGGCTCCGCGCCCATTGCCCTGGTCCCCGCGTTCACGGTTCCGCCAATCCCTGCAGCAGAGGCGTTTGAAGCGGATGCATTCCGAGTGCTGCTGCAGGCTTCCGCTGCCGCTGAAACGCTGCAGCAGCGTTTCGCCGAACTTGCCCAGCGTCGCTCCGAATTCACCGCCGAGCAGAAGCAGCTGGAGGCTGATCGGACAGCATTCGAATTGCGTGCCGGCCAGTTCGCTGCTGAAGTCGCACGCGTTCGCAGCGAACATCGCGAACTCTCTGCAGAACTTGAATTGCGATCCAGTCGCCTGAGTCAGCAGGAGGAGCTTGTTCAGCGGCAGCAGACCGAAATCCGCAACGCTCAGCGTCTGCTGGCAGAGGAACGCGTCGTTCTGAAGCAGTCGGTGCGAGCTGAGCTGGATGAGGAGCGTCAGAAGCTGGGGCAGGACCGCGCCGGACTGGATGCCGAACGCGAACGGCTCAGGCAGCAGAACGAACGCGACCGCAGCGATCATGCTGAGTGCGTCGCGAGGACTCAGGCTGAGCTTCGCCAGGAAAAGAGCCGTCTGGCTGAACTCCTGCGCCAGACTCTGGCCGAAGAATCCGGGAAGCTGGAGAGTCGCGAAGCCGAGCGGCGCCAGCAGCACGAGAACATGATTCAGGAGCTTCAGCAGCAGGCAGAGGAGCTGCAGCGACAGCGTGAGCAGTTTGGGCAGCACGTCGAGGCTGAGCAGCAGCGGTTGCGGGAGGAAGTGGAAAAGAAGCGTCAGGCACTGCTGACGGAACAGAGCAATCTGCAGCGGCGTTTTCGGTTTCAGTTTGAACACCTGGCGCGTGCGAAGGAGGATCTTGAAGAAGAACTCCGTGCCTTTCGCCGCGAACAGCAGCTCTTCCGTTCCGAACGTGCTCGCTTTCTCGAACTGCATCGGCTCAGATTCCGACAGATTGATCGGCTCCGCAGGCTCCTGCAGGAACGCGAGGATTCGCTGGATCGCGAGACTCGGGTACTTGAGCGTTCGCGGAATGCGGTCATGTCAGATTTGCGGCTGAAGCAGCAGCGCAGCGAAGAGGAACGTGACGCCGTAGTGCGTGACATTGAAAATCGTCAGCGGCGTATACGTCAGCAGGAAGCCGGGCTCGCAGAACTCACCGGACGCCTGGAAGAACGCTCCCAGCGACTCACTCGCCTGCGTGCGGAGCTCGACCAGACGCAGTCGGAAATCCTTGAACAACGGCTGGTCATCGAGGAAACTCGGGATGCGTTGATTCGCGATGCCGTGGCCCCTGAGTCGGCTCGCGCCCGGCTGGAGCAGGCTCGGCACGACGTGGCGGCCTACTTCGAACGACAGCGGCTGCAGCTGTTCGCCGAGCGTGACAAGATCGAAGCCGCTGCCAGTGAACTTGCGGAACGACAGCAGCAGTTCCGTCGCGATCGCGGTGACCTGGAGCAGTATTTTGCGAGCCGCGAAGAGGAGCTGGCGTCAAGGTCCGGCGCTTCCGTCGTTGATCAGCTGACGTCACAAATCGAGCAGCTGCGAGCGAAAATGGAACGCGCTCAGGAGGCGTGGCAGTCCGATCGGCTGGAAGCCGAACGCACCATCCGCAGCCTCATCGAACAACTCACCGCCCGCGAAATCCCCGCGGCGGCTGCTGGCGGCACGCAGCCGGAAATCGCGGCTCCCCGTGATGCTGCGTAGTGCGGAATGGCAGAGTTTACAGCCGGAATTCCAATGGAAGTGGCGGTTGCTGAGCCTGCAGTGATCACTCCAGCAGTTCCGGTCTGACTTGTCCGCTGCCGCAGATTCGCAGGGGGCGGCCGTTTTTGTCGGGGATCGTTGTTTCCTCGCCATAGCCCAGCAGGTGGTAGGCGGTGGCCTGCATGTCCTTGGGGCTGACGGGCACGTCCGCGACGTCTCCGCCAAGTGCATCTGTGGCACCGACGACGCGACCGCGCGCCATGCCACCTCCGGCAAAGACGGAGGAATAGGCGCGGGACCAGTGATGCCGTGCACCGCCCGTCGGGCTGGAATCAATTTGCGGCGTCCGCCCATGTTCGCTGGTGCAGAGGACGAGCGTTTCATCGAGCAGTCCGCGTTCGTCGAGGTCTCCGATCAACGCTGAATAGCTCTGGTCAAAGACCGGGAGCAGATAGTCTCGCAACCGTGGAAAGTGATTGGAATGTGTGTCCCAGACGCTGGCACCGTGTGGTCCGAATGGGTCCCAGAACACGGAGACGAAGCGTGCTCCGGCTTCCACCAGCCGGCGTGCGGCGAGGCAGGACTGACCGAAGAGGGTCATCCCATAGCGTTGTCGTGTGCTTTCTGTCTCCTGCTGAACATCCAGTGCTGTGCGAATCCGGTGAGAGCCGATCAGTGAGAGGGCGCGTGTCTGCTGATCGTTCCAGCGACCGGCTTCAGCGACGTTGTCGAGGATGGGGCGCGTGCGGTCGTACTGTCTGAGCAGATGCAGGCGGGCGTCGAAACGCTGTTGCGAAACCGCCTGCGGCAGCTCGCAGCCGGAGGCCAGTTCAAAGCGGCCATCCGGTGTGATGCCGGCGTGTGGATCGAGGACGAGTTCTTTCTGGGAGTCGGCGTTGAGTTTGGGGACGTGTGTCGTGCCGGTTCCGGAGAAGTCGGTCCAGAAGGGATCAAACCCGTCACCCAGAAAGGCTCCGTAGGGTCCGGCCTGGGTTGTGGAGGTCCCCCTTGAACAAAACTTCCATGGCAGGCCGATGCTGCGGGGCAGGGCAGGGGGCTGGTGAGCCGTTTGGGAGTCCAGATAGTCGACTACTGACCCCATGAATGGCCACTGCTGAGGATCGCGGGGGGCTGTTTCCAGCGGAATGCCATAGGTCGGCATGCCGGTCATGACGTAGGCGCAGCAGTGAATAGGGTACTCGTGCGTCATCGAACGCACGACGGTCAGGCGATCGGCGATGCGGGCGATTCGCGGGAGCCCTTCGCAAATCTGCAGTCCTGGGAGGGCCGTGTCGATCGCTTTGAATTCGCCCTGAATTTCCCGGGCGGCCAGGGGTTTGGGGTCGAAGGTTTCGTGTTGGGGGGGCGAACCGAACAGGAACACAAAGATGCAGGCTTTGGCTTTGGCCTGAACGCTGCGGCCGGCGGCGGCATGAGGGGTGGCTGCGCGGGAGAAGGAGGATCCGCTGCTGAGTCCAAGAGCGCTTACGCCGCCGATCTGCAGCAGATCCCGGCGAGTGACACCGCTGCACAACCGCTTGGGGCTTCCGGTTAAATGCAGCATCTGACACCTTCCTGGGAGGCAAATCGGGAAATCAGGGCATGGAAACAATGGAACAGCTGAGACCACCGGCCGCCGGAACATAGGCCTGTCCAGCGTAATCCATGACCATGCGGTCGGCATTGAATCGCCAGCCCAGCGTGCGGATGGCACGTTTCATTGTGGAAATCCATTCCTGCGGGAGGTCGTCGCGGTCACGGTTATAGTACATGGGGATCACATGCTGCGTGAGCACTCGATAGAGGTCTTCGCCGTCGCGGGCATCCTGCAGATCCTGGTTGGAATGTATGCGTCCGTTGCCGATCGCGAAGCCGTTCTGTCCGTCATAGGCTTCCGCCCACCAGCCGTCAAGAATCGAGCAGTTCAGTCCGCCGTTGAGCACGACTTTCTGGCCGCTGGTGCCGGATGCTTCAAGCGGGCGGCGGGGGTTGTTGAGCCACACGTCGACTCCCTGAACCAGATACCGCCCCATATCGATGGAATAGTTTTCAAGGATGAGCACTCGACCGCGGAATGGTTCCTGGCGCGCCAGTCGAAAGATCTGCTGGAGCATCTGTTTGCCGCGATCGTCGGCAGGGTGCGCCTTTCCGGCGAAGATGAACTGCACGGGGCGATCGAGGTCGGTGATCAGTCGGGCGAGGAAGTCGAGGTCGCGGAGGATGAGATCTGCGCGTTTGTAGGGGGCAAACCTACGTGCAAAGCCGATGGTGAGTGCCCGCGGATCGAAGAGATTCTGCAGGTCACGAATTACGGAGGGATCTTCGCTTCGACGCAGAGCCTGCTCAACGGCTTCGCGTCGTGCGTAGTTGATCAGCTGAAGTTTCAGGGCGGAGTGCACTTCCCAGAGCTCGCCGGGTTCCACACGTTCAAAGCCCCGCCAGACGTCTGCTTCTCCGGAACGCTGATGCCAGTTTTCAGGCAGCACCCGGTCGTAGAGGACCCGCATCTGGGGTGCGAGCCATGTGCCGACGTGGACGCCGTTGGTGATGTGGCCGATCGGCACTTCCTCTACACTGCGCCAGGGCCAGAGACTGGCCCACATTTCCCGGCTGACCACCCCATGCAGGCTGGAAACACCGTTGGCAATGCGGCAGAGCCGCAGTGCGAGAACCGTCATGCAGAACAGCTCGGCACCGTTCTGCGGATCGACTCGACCCAGGCCCATCAGGGCATGCAGGCTAAGCCCAAGTGCGTCAGCCAGTGGCCCGAGATGTTCGTCCATCAGCCCCTGATCGAAGCGGTCATGTCCGGCCGGAACCGGTGTGTGGGTGGTGAAGACGCAACCGCCCGCCGTAAGCCGCATCGCGCGCTCGAAGGACAGTCCTTCAGCGTGCATGCGCTGGCGAATGACTTCCAGTGGGGCGAAGGCGGAATGCCCTTCGTTCATGTGGATCACGCTGGGCTGAATTCCCATCGCCCGCAGCGCTCGCACCCCGCCAACACCCAGCAGGAGTTCCTGACGAATGCGCATCCGCTGGTCGCCACCGTAAAGTCGCCCGGTGAGCTGACGATCAGCTTCTGAATTTTCGACGATATCCGTGTCCAGTAGGTACAGCTGCACACGCCCAACTGACAGCTGAAGCACTCGCGCGAAGATCGTGCCCGGGCGCGTATCGACGGAGATCAGCAGTCGGCCTGCCGGACCCTGGACTTCCCTGAGCGGGAGCAGGTCGCTGGGGAGCCGGGGATACGATTCCTGCTGCCAGCCGGAGGCGTCGATTGCCTGCGTAAAATAGCCTTCGTGATAGAAGAGCCCCACACCAACAAGCGGCAGTCCGAGATCGGAGGCGCTTTTCAGATGGTCGCCGGCGAGCACTCCAAGGCCACCCGAGTAAATCGGCAGAGATTCGTGGAGGCCGAATTCAGCAGAAAAGTACGCGACGGGCCCCTGGCCCAGAATTGAGGCATGCGTTGAGCCCCACGCGTCGGATCGTTCGATGTAATCGAGGAATCGCCGATACGCCCAGTGAATCCGGCTGTGCAGCACCGCTTCGCGAGCACGCTCTTCAAGGCGTTCAGCGGGGTATGCCTCCAGCAATCTCACGGGGTTGTGGCTGGTGGTTTCCCAGAGCGCTGGGTCGATCAGGCGGAAGACGTCAGTCGCATCGGGGTCCCAGCTCCACCAGAGGTTCTGGGAGAGCCGACTGAGTTTTTCGTGGAGCGACAGTTGTGAAGTTTTGACTGCGGAGGACATGCCGGATCCTGTCAGGGATAAAGTCCACGCCAACGCCCGAAAAAAAAACCTGCCTTCGTGGGGCAGGTTTTGTTCAGAAAGCCGAAAGCACCGGCCCGCGAAGGAAACCGGATTTCAGGAGAGCTTTACGTGCTTGCGCTTGGCACGACGAGCTTTGGAGCTTGCGGGACGCTGGCCGTGATTGGCCTTTTTGAGCTTGCGATGAGTTTTTGCCATGGTGAAGACCCTTTGACCCGAATAGTGATTGCGGCTGGACGCAGGTTCGGATCCGCGTGCGCCGATTGTTGACGAAGTGAGGTATGCTACAGGGAAGATCGGCCCGAGCAAATCACGGAATCCGAAGCACGTTGGAAAATTCTGGTTTTTCGGAGGAAAACTCGGTAGGTTCGCTATTTTTCCCGACGCAGAATTCCCTTCTGAACCTCTTCCACCACCTTCGCAAGCACCGCCGCGTCCTTTGACTGAATCACATGCGTGATTCGGGAGGCAGGGACTTTCATGCGAATCATGATCTCTTCGGCTGCCTCCCACATTTTCGCCTGCTTTTTCGGCGGTGCCAGATAGAGATTGGTGACCAGTTCCGCCAGACGCTGCTCGTCCATCACGTCCCGGTTCTCGTAGAACCGCTGAATGACCTTTTGCTGATAGGCAGAATACTGTCGATCCGTCATCACTCAACCTCCAGGGAACCGGCGAAAACTGCCGCTGCCTGCATGAACCGTGTCAGTCCGCGAAGCTGATCAGTCCGCGAATACGAGTGCCTTGAGATATTCCCGGTTGAGCCGGGCGATATGGGAGACACTGATTTCGGCCGGGCAGGCTGCTTCGCATTCGGATGTGTTGGTGCAGGAGCCAAAGCCCTCGCGATCCATCTGAGCGACCATGTTGAGGACGCGCGTGGCGCGTTCCGGCTGTCCCTGCGGCAGGACCGACAGCTGGGAAACCTTGGCAGACACAAACAGCATGGCGGAAGCGTTCTTGCAGGACGCTACGCAGGCACCACAGCCGATGCAGGCCGCTGCGTCCATGGCCACTTCCTGCTTCCGGCCGGGGACAGGAACACTGTTGCCATCCGGAGCATTACCGGTGTTGACCGAGACGAAGCCGCCGGACTGAATGATCCTGTCGAAGGCGGAGCGATTGACCACGAGGTCCCGGACGACGGGAAAGGCCTGAGCCCGCCAGGGTTCGATGGTGATTACTTCGCCATCATTGAACCGCCGCATGTGCAGCTGGCAGGTGGTGGTTCCTCGGTCGGGTCCGTGCGCCTGCCCGTTGATCATCATGCTGCACATCCCGCAAATGCCCTCACGACAGTCGTGGTCAAACGCCACAGGCTCTTCGCCGGAGGCGATGAGTTGTTCGTTGAGCACGTCCATCATTTCGAGGAAGGACATGTGCGTGCTGACGCCGTTGAGACGGTAATCCCGAAAGGCTCCGGGAGCATTGGGGCCCGGCTGACGCCAGACCCGCAGGGTGAGATTCAGGGTTTCAGCGCTCATGTTACTTGTAGCTCCTCGTGGAGGGCTTCACATTTTCAAAGATCAGTGGCTCTTTATGGAGCACAGGTTCGCTGCCGCCAGCCGATGATTCCCAGGCTGCCACGTAGCTGTACAGGTCGTCGCGCCGCGCGGCTTCCCCGTCGGGCGTCTGGTATTCTTCGCGGAAGTGTCCGCCGCAGCTTTCCTCGCGGTGCAGTGCGTCAACCGCGAGCAGTTCGGCGAACTCCATGAAGTCGGCAACGCGGCCAGCTTTTTCGAGGCTTTGGTTGAGCGAATCTCCGGTTCCGAGCACGCGCACGTCCCTCCAGAACTGTTCGCGGAGTTCGCGAATCCGCGGGATCGTGGCTTCAAGACCTGAACGGCTTCGAGCCATGCCGCAGTAGTCCCACATGAGCAGGCCCAGTTCGCGGTGGAAGGAATCGACGCTGCGGCGACCGTTGATGCTGAGCAGTTTTGTGAGTCGGGATGAAGCATCCTGGCGGGCGGCTGTGCAGGCGGAATGATCATCCGCAACCTTGCCCAGCTTTGTCCCGGCAAGGTAATCGCCGATTGTGTAGGGGATCACGAAGTAACCGTCAGACAGGCCCTGCATGAGTGCACTGGCGCCCAGGCGGTTGGCGCCGTGGTCGGAGAAGTTGGCTTCGCCGAGCACATAAAGTCCCGGCAGGTTGCTCATCAGATTGTAATCCACCCATAGTCCACCCATCGTGTAGTGAACGGCCGGGTAAATTCGCATCGGCACCTTGTATG
>JBEIEK010000063.1:0-22106 GCA_040382995.1 Planctomycetaceae bacterium | reverse complement strand
GGCCGATGCGAGCGGCGGGGGTGGATTCGGGGTTGATGTAGACTTTGAGGAACTGTGTGAAGCGGGCTTCGGCATCCAGGTATTTCTGCTGTTCGAGGAAGGTTTGGGCTTCCTTGAGCATGCGGGATTCTGCATTTCGCTGATTGATAAACCAGAAGATGCCGGCGAGCACGAGGCAGATGACTGTGGTGCCGGTGAGGAAGAGGACGACAGGCGAGCGGGTGATGGACTGCTGGCCTGGGCGCTGGGGTCCGCCAGTGAGTCGATCGGAGAGGAGTGCCATGCGCCCGCGTTTGAGTTGTTGGCGGGCTTTCTGCTGGACGGCCTCCAGAGCAGCATCGGTGGACGGATCGTCCGAGTTGGATTTGGAGGGGGCTACCATTCGATGACCTTATTGCGGACGCGAGTGAAACCGGCCTGAGTTGCGGCATCAATCACGATAACTCGGGCTTCATGAGTGGAATCGGGATGCAGTTCCAGCTGGATGTCGGTGACATCGGCGCTGGCATTTTTTTCGGCTTTGAGGAGTTCGAGGAGTTCGCGGTAGTTGGAGGCGCGTTTGGAGTCCTGTTCTTCGACGATCATGGTGTTGTCGGCATCGACCTGGACTTTTACGGCGGACTGGGATTCGTCCTGAACGACGACGGCCACGGAGACACCTTCGGTCTGTTTGGCGGGTGGGACGTCGAAGGCTTTCTGCATACTGAAGGAGGCGGTGACCATGAAGAAGATGAGCAGCTGGAAGGTGACGTCGACGGCGGGTGTGAGGTCGATGGCCGCGCTTTCTTCGGTGCGGGCGCGGCGTGGGGGCGGATCGTCATCATCGTCTTCGGCGGGTGCAGCGGCTGGTGCTGTCTGCAGCTGAAAGGGGGCTCGGGCGGACCGACCGAGTTCGGGCATGACCACGGTTTCGCCGGCTGAGGCGGACGGTGGCAGCTCGAATGAGTCATCCGCCAGTTCGTTTTCGTGACTGCTGGAAGTTTTTGTGGGTTTGCGGCGTTCCTGTTCAGCTTTGCGTTCGAGTTCTTCGAGTCTGGGGAGTCGGACGAGATCGAGCGAGCGTCCCTGTTTGTGTGCGGCGCTGAGAGTGCGGATGTCTTCGAGAACTTCTTCGGCGGACTGGTAGCGAAGGCTTGTGCGTTTGGCCATCATGCGATGAACGAGGCGACAGACGATTTTGGGGATCTCCGGCTTTTTCTCTTCAAGCCGGGGTGGGGGGGTATGGATATGCTGCAGGGCGATCTGCGTGGCTGTGGCGCCGCGAAAGGGAGTTTCACCGCAGAGCAGCTGGTAGCAGGTGATGCCGAAACTGTAGATGTCGGAACGTGGATCCAGGTCCCTTCCCTGCACCTGCTCGGGGCTCATGTAAAGTGGCGTGCCCATGGTGACGCCGGTTGTGCGGTCACTGGATTCACCTAATTGAGCGAGCCCAAAATCGGCGACTTTGATTTCACCTTTTTTGTTGACGAGGATGTTTTCGGGCTTGATGTCGCGATGGACGATGCCTGCCCGTCCGGACGCTTTGAGGGCGGCAGCGACCTGTTTCATGACATGAAAGGCGGAGGTGAGATCAAGTTTCCCGCGTTCGCGGAGCAGCGTGGCGAGGTCCTGGCCCTGGACAAATTCCTGAGCGATGTAGTGGAGGTCACCTTCCTGTCCGATGGTGTAGACCTGGACGATGTTGGGGTGATTGAGTCCCGCAGCCATCATGGCTTCCTGGCGGAAGCGGGCGAGCATGTCTTCGCCGGAGTGGGCCATGAGGGAAGGTTTCATGACCTTGACGGCGACATATCGCTGAAGCGAGGTCTGTTCGGCGAGGAAAACTTCGGCCATGCCGCCACTTCCCAGCCTGCGGAGCAGGTGAAATTCGCCGAGCCGTTTGTCAGTCAGGTCGCTCATGGGACTTTGGGGGTTGGGGGGCGGTTGTCAGTGTTCAGTTGTCAGTTGATTATTCGCGGCGGTCCTGGACGGCGTAGTGGAAGCCGACGTTGGGGATTTCGGAGATCATGGTTTCGAGTTCTCCGGTGAAGCGGTTGGGGACATCGCGATCGCCCATGATCATGAGGTCGATGCCATTGGGTCTGGCGCCGGATTCTTCGTTCAGGCGGATGCGAAGTTCTTCAATGTTGATTGGCTTTTTGTCGATTTCCATGACGGGATCGGTATTGGCATCGACGGGGGCTTTGATGACGAGTTTGAAGGCGATCTTGTTGAGTTCGGTGGATCCGCCGGAGACGGAGCGGGGGACGATGGCCGGGGGGTTGCCCTGCATCGTGGAGGTGACCATGAAGAAGATGAGCAGCTGGAAGGTGACGTCGATCATCGGGGTGATGTCGATTTCGGTGTCTTCCGGTGGTCGTTTCTTCTTCTGGTATGGTGCGTCGTCTTCTTCAGCGCTCATCGTCCGCTGGCTCCGGGGACGTCAGATGAATGAGGGTGCGATCTGGAGTTGCCGTTTGGGGTCTTAGCGGGGTGCTTTGGCGGCGGCGAGTTCATCGAGAAACGCGCCGGTGCCTTCATCGACGCGTTCCTGGAGCTTTTTCATGCTGTTGGAGGCGGCTCCCTGCATCACGATGAGCGGGATGGAGATGGCCATCCCGGCAGCGGTTGTCCAGAGCGCGAAGCTGATGTCGGCGGAGAGTTCCTTGGGGTCGACGCCGGTGGCGGCGGCTCCGGCGATTTTGGCGAAGGCGTTGATCATCCCGAGAACGGTGCCGAGCAGTCCGAGCTGTGGAGCCGTTTTGATGCTGGTACCGACCCATGAGTTGAGTCGATCGAGATTTCCGAGGATATCGCGTTCGAAGCGTTCGCCGACGATCTGGCGAATTTTCTTCATGGGTTCTTCGCGAGCCTGGAGGGCGAGCATGGCGAGCTGGGGAAGGGCCATGTTCCAGATGGATGGGTTATCGCACACTTTAATGGCGGCTTCGAAGTCGCGGCGTTCAAGACATTCGCCGATTTCGTTGAGGAATGCCTGTTCGGCGGCGTCACCCGGAAACTGTTTTTGTCCAACGCGTCGCATGAGCAGGATGCCGGTCCACATGCCGCCGGCCGCGCAGATTGCGATGCCGCCCCAGATCGAGTTTTCGATCACTTTCATGAATGTGGAGGGACCAGCTGCAGGAGCGGCTTCCTGGGCGAGCAGAGTGATGGAATTCAGCAAACTGAAGACGCTCGTCATGATAAATCACCACCGGATCTGGGATACGGAAGGGAAGAGTTCAAAGAAGGGACAGAGGGAGGGCTTACTTGAGAACCTGGCGAGTCACAACGAACTCGAATCCGTTACCTGCTCGACGCACCTGGAAATACGTTCGGCGAATTGCAGACGCCTGCTGGTTGCCATAGCTGAATTCGAGCTGGGCGAGCATTTGTTCGGTGGCAGGCGGGTAGAAGTGGAGGATCACTCCGGAGTTTCCATCGAGCCCGGCGCGTTTGAAGAGTTCGATGTCGGCCTTGACGCGTTCCTGGCTGCCGTCCTGCCATGCAAGGAACAGGCGTTTTTCAGTATCGCCGGTGCGGACTTCGCGACGGGTGGGCTGAGGTTGTGAGAAGTTGCTGAGGTAGATCAGGCGGGATTCTTCTTTTTGGAGCAGTCCGAGTTCGATGCCGAAGAAGTCGAGCTGGGCGGCGTAGGTGTCGATGTCACCTTTTTCCGCGAATTCGACAATCCAGCCCTGTTCGCGCTTGGCCCCACCGCGTCCGGGACCGCCGGAACCGAGTGGTCGTCCGCCGGTACCGTCAGCACTGCCGGGGATGCCTGAGTTTTCGCGCTGGGTATTTTCGTTGGGTGCTTCGATGACTGCGGCGTTCTCTGCCACTTCCACAACCTGTTCAATGACCTCTTCGATCTCCGTGACGTCGGTCTCTTCGTTGGCCATCGAGGGATCCGGGACGGCGTCTTCGGGAGATTCGACGTTGGGAGTGGCATCAGGGGTGCCGTCTTCCCAGCCGCCATCTCCGGCTGGCATCAGTTCGACTTTTTTCGAAATCGGGGTGGGGAGCAGATTGGAGAGCCAGATGGCCAGCATCACGGTGAAGGCAAGGCCAGCGATGAGCGCAGACGTCTGCATGACGGAGACGGCGATGTCATAGCGCGTCAATTTGATGTGCGGGCCGGCTGGTTGGCCGCGTTTGGAGGCTGGGTTGGCAGCGGACATGGGAACCTCGGGAGTGATTAACCGAAGAAACCGTTTTTTACCGGATTCCCAAATCAAAAAACAAGCAACCGGTGGAGAATCGGCGACCGTCGCCGGAGATTTGGGCAGCTGGGTGGGGCAGGTGGGGTGTGGTTTTGGGGGTTATCGCTCGGGCTGGGAATTCCATGAGTGCCGGATTTCAGGATAAAAACGCTGATTTCTCCAAATTCCAGAGTTGCCAGTCCGATAAGAATAGTAGAGACTGAGTGGAAGAAAATTTTCCTTTCGTCCTATTCGACTGGCAGGGTGGTCAGTCGGCTGTCTTCAGCGCCGGGATGGATCCTTTATGTATCGCGTTGGCCGCACTGCCGTGTCAGTGGTGATTGCAGCCCACAATGAAGCTGCCAATCTGTGTCCGTTACTTGAAGAAGTCACAAGGGCGCTCGACGGCCGGTTTACGTTTGAGATCATCGTTGTTGACGATGGCAGCACCGACGAAACGCCCCAGGTCCTCTCCAGTCTCCGCTCGCACATGCCGACGCTGCGGTTTATCCGGCACGCACGAAGCTGCGGTCAAAGCCCCGCTCTGGTGACGGGCATTGATCATGCCCAGAGTGCTCTGATCGCCACGCTGGACGGTGACGGTCAGAATGATCCAGCGGATTTACCGGCCATGATTGAACTGCTGCTGAAGCCGCGCTTTGGGAAGAGGGTGCAGATGATTGCCGGTCATCGCACGCGTCGTCAGGACTCGTGGTGGCGATTGTTCTCTTCGCGAATCGCCAACGCAGTGCGGCGGCGAATTCCGTCTGATGGAACTCCGGACACCGGTTGCGGCATCAAGGTGTTCTACCGTCGCGTGTTTCTGCAGTTGCCGCGGTTCAATCACATGCATCGTTTCCTGCCGGCACTGGTTGTGCGTGCAGGTGGTGAAGTGCAGTCGATGCCCGTACACCATCGTCCGCGTCTGCACGGGCGATCGCATTATGATACGCTCCGGCGGCTCTTCAATGGGCTGCTGGACCTGGCTGGCGTTGCCTGGTTGATTCACCGTGGAAGTGTACCGCAGATTGAGATGGACAGTGAGGATCAGCATGAACGAGACATTCTGGATCAGCTTCGGCCTGTTGGGTCAGGCAATTTTCATGGCCAGATTTCTCGTGCAGTGGCTTAGCAGCGAGCGTCAGCAGCGCAGCGTGATTCCCACGGCATTCTGGTACCTGAGCCTGATTGGTGGAGGCATGCTGCTGACCTATGCACTGCAGCGGCGTGATCCGGTGTTTATTTTTGGGCAGTGTTTTGGAACTGTGGTGTATGTTCGGAATCTGCAGCTGATCCATCGGGAGCGGCGGAAGTTGCGTGAAGCACAGACAGCAGCGGCAGCGGAGCCAGCAGTGGCTCTGACGGCTGTGGCTCCACCGCAGGTGCTCCCGTTTCCTGGCAATCAGCGGCGGGCTGCCTGAGAAGGCGGTCGGAAATGAAGACCGCACTTTGGTCAGCGGGTCTGATTTTGTTTCTGAGCGTACTTACGGTAGCCGTTCGTCCGCTGCTGCCCATCGACGAGACGCGGTATTTGGCGGTGGCGTGGGAGGCCCACGAACGTGGCGATCTGCTCGTTTCGCATCTGAATGGCGACACCTATGCCCACAAGCCACCGCTGCTGTTCTGGCTGATCAACGCGGTGTGGTTGTTGACGGGTGTGAGCGGGTCTGGTGCCCGCATGGTTGCACCTCTGGCAAGTGTGCTGGGCGTGATCCTGACATATCGCACGGCGCGGATGCTGGTTCCGGACAGCAAGCCGGCAGCGGCGACGGCAGCGGCAATGCATGCCGGTTGTCTGCTGTGGCTGTTCTACGGTCCGCTCACGATGTTCGACACGTTGCTGGCACTGACAGCGGAGGTGGCGGTGCAGGGAATTCTGCTGGCGGCCAGTGGTCGGGCTGTGCGCGGCTGGGTGCAGGCCGGTATCGGGGCCGGTCTTGGTGTTCTCTGCAAAGGTCCAGTGGTGCTGTTGTGGGTGCTGCCCATGGCCCTGGCAGCGCCCTGGTGGCTGGCTTTCAAAGCTCCAGGCGGCTGGTGGCGCTGGTATGCGGGTCTTGCCGCGGCTCTGCTCCTGGCAGCGGCCATTGGACTTGCCTGGGCGCTGCCGTCGGCTGCAGCGGGTGGTCCGGAGTATGCGCAGGAGCTCCTGTTTGGTCAGACGGCTGGCAGAATGGTGAATTCATTCGCGCATCAGGAACCGCTCTGGTGGTATCTGCCTGTGCTCCCACTGTGTCTGCTGCCATGGCTGTTGTGGCCGGCTGTGTGGCAGGGGTTGAGGGGGGCGCGGTCTGGTGGTGTGAGCTGCGCAGTGGCTATGCGGTGTTCACTGGTGCGTGCAGGAGCAGCGTTGATTCTGCTGAGTCTGACGAGCGGCAAGCAGACACATTATCTGGTTCCGTTGATCCCGCCCTGTGCGGTCCTGCTGGGCTGCCTCGTGCAGAGATCCGGTTCGCTGCCAACGCGCTGGCAGTTGTTTCCCGTGGCGACCGGAACTGTGTTGCTTGGAGCGTTTCCGGTGTTTGTGAATCACCTGTCAGTGGCGACGGGTTCCGGGCTGCAAGGACTGGTGTCTGACAGAGCTGCTCTGTTGCTGATGGGCTGTGGAGGATCATTGCTGTTTCCGCGTTTCCGGTCACTGACCACGGCGGCTGCGGCGATCAGCACTGCAGCGGCCATCTTTGTGGGGATTCTGACGGTTTCCCTTGGCCAATCGATGTGGGTGGGTTTTGATGTGAGTCCACTGGCGGGCGCTGCCGCGGGTGCCGGAGTTCCGGCGGGCTGGCTGGGGGGCTACCACGGTCAGCTGAATTTCGCCGGGCGGATGCTGCGGGTTGAAGAACTGGCGGATGCTGCGGCGCTGGAAGCATGGCTGGCGAAATCCGGGGAGGTTGTGGTGACAGTGCGTTTGCCGCGGGACGGGCCAATTGAGCGGGAGTTGCTGCGGGAGCTGGCACAGCTGGATCGTGGCGTGGTGGGGCTTGAGGCTGGCCGCCGATTAGCGGGCGATTTGCAGGGGGCAGAGTTGATTCCGAGCCCGCGGGGCGTTGCGGCGAGGGTGGAATTTGTGCAGCGACTGCGCACGGGGCTGCGGGATGCATTTTTTGTTCTGGTGCGGTATCGGGTTCTGGCGGGTTGATTTCCGCGTACCGGGAGGGAACGGGGAAAATCGGTCTGCCCCCATTTCACTCAATTGGCTATTTTTCGGGGGCTGCGGAGGTTGCTTTCTGCTGCGAAGGCTGTGAAACGGGTCTTTCAGGACCCGCCAGGAAACACTCGATAGATAAGGTATCCGGATCTGCGCTATGGAAATTCGCTTTTTTAACACCCTGACTCGTTCCACGGACGTCTTCCAGCCGGTGCAGCCTGATTGTGTGCGGATGTACAGCTGCGGTCCGACGGTGTATGACTTTGCGCACATCGGCAATTTCCGCTCGTTTCTGTTTGCGGACCTGATCCGTCGGACGCTGGAGTTCTTTGGGCACAGGGTGCATCACGTGATGAACATCACGGACGTGGGGCACATGACGGACGACGCCAGCCCGGATGGTGGTGGCGAGGACAAGATGCAGGCGGCCGCTCGACGTCTGAAGGAAGACAAGAAGTCGGGCCGTGTGCCTGAGGGCGCAGTGCAGAATCCGGACGACCCATGGCAGATTGCTCGTTACTACACGGACGCCTTCCTTGAGGATGCGCGAACACTGGGTGTGAAGGTGGCTTTTGAGTATCCGGAGAACGTTCTGCATGCGACTCAGCACATCGACGCGATGCTGGAGATGATCGGGCAGCTGATCAGCAATGGGCATGCCTACGTGGGTGGCGATGGAGTTGTGTACTACAGTGTGGAAAGTTTCCCGCGCTACGGGCAGCTCAGCGGAAACACTCCGGACAGCACTCTGATGGGTGCCGGAGGGCGGATCAGTGAAGAGAATCAGGCAGCGAAGCGTCATCCGGCCGACTTCATGCTCTGGAAGCCTGATCCCTCTCACATTATGAAGTGGGATTCGCCATGGGGAGCCGGTTATCCCGGCTGGCACATCGAATGCTCCTGCATGGCTCGCCGGCGTCTGGCGACCGACGTGATCGATATCCACACGGGTGGCGAGGACCTGATATTTCCGCACCACGAATGCGAGATTGCTCAGACTTGCGGCGCCACTGGAAAAGACCAGTTTGCCCGCTTCTGGATGCACGCTCGATTTTTGCTGGTGGAGGGCGAGAAGATGTCCAAGAGCAAGGGCAACTTCTATACGGTTCGCGACGTACTGCAGGGGAAGGTGCGTGATGAGAAGGGGCAGCCGACGGGGGTTGCGGTGCATCCTGCAGTGCTGCGACTGGAGCTCATCAAGACCCACTACCGCGGCAACATGAATTTCACGCACAAGGGATTGATTGATTCTGCGGGTGTGGTGCGTCGACTGCAGGACTTCCGGGGCCGTCTGGAGGCTGCCTGCGGTGGCAAGGCGGAAACCGTGGACTTCACGCACCCGGTGCTGCGGGACTTCGCGCAGGCCATTGCGGACGACCTGAACATCGCGGGGGCATTGGGCGTGATTCTGCCTTGGGCTTCGGGAACACCGAGCGACGCTGGTGCCGCGCTTGGGGTGCTTGACCGAATCAATGATGTCCTCGGAGTCGCTCCGCTGACACCAACAGTCGAGGCCACAGGAGCGAATGCGGAAGCGGACGAGATTCGTGAGCTCTGTCGCCAGTTGGACGATGCGCGTAAACGCCGGGACTTTGCAGCTGCCGATGGAATTCGGGGACAAATTCAAAAGCGAGGCTACGATGTGAAGACGTCGCCGGCCGGGACTGTGGCAGAGAAGCGTCTGGCGTGATGTGAACGAGTGTCCCTGCGGGAGCGGCGAGTATGTCTGCTGTGCTGCTTTGGTGTTTTGCAGCGGCGATCTGTGGCGGGATTTTCGTGTGGCTGCTGAGCCTTGCCATGGGGCGGGTCTGCATTATTGATGCATTCTGGGGCCCCGGTTTCGCGTGGATCACTGCGGTGGCGCTCCTGCAGGTGCCGACTGCCGCTCGTCAGTGGCCGGAATGGCTGCTGCTGGTGCTTGTGCTGTCGTGGGGACTGCGACTGGGAGTGCATCTGGGGTTGCGAATCCTGCGGGCCGGCGAAGAAGACCGACGATACGCCGCGATGCGGAAGAAATACGATCCCAATTTTCACCTGAAGAGTCTGGGGATCGTGTTTTTGCTGCAGGCTGTGATTATGTGGTTTGTGAGTCTGCCGGTCACCACGGCGATCGCTGTGGCTGGTGGCGGATTCACAGGCGCGATCCAGTGGTTGCTGGCGGGAATCGGGGCTTTGGTTTGGGCTGTGGGGCTGGTGTTTGAGGCTCTTGGTGACTGGCAGTTGGCGCGGTTCCGTGCGCGGCCAGAGAACTCGGGGCGGGTGCTGAACAGTGGGCTCTGGGCCCTGACAAGGCACCCGAATTACTTTGGCGACTTTTGTGTCTGGTGGGGGCTGTGGCTGGTGGCGTTGTCCGCGGGTGCGCCGCTGTGGACGGTCGTTTCACCGGTGGTGATGGCTTTCTTTCTGATGCGGGTTTCCGGAGTGCCGATGCTGGAGCACGACATCGCGGAACGTCGTCCCGGATATGCCGAATATGTCCGGCGGACGAACGCATTTTTTCCGGGTTGGAACGTCAGGGCAGCTGATTCGCAGAAGGGTGCTTTGCGGATCAGGAGTTCGCGACGATCAGCGGCGTTTCCGACGCTACTTTTTGGAGGCGGCTGCTTCGTACGGAGCCTGTGGATTTCGGCGGCGTGGCGGGTCGAGATAGTGGTAGCCGGTGTTGGGGTTGGTGCGATCGTAGGCGAAGGCGTCGCGATTGTTCAGGAAGTGTCGGAGGTAAGAGACGGGGATAGCGAAGCCCAGTCCTTCTCCGAAGCTGAGCTTCATATTGATGACGCCGACCACCTGGCCACGGTCGTTGAACAGAGGACCACCGCTGTTACCGGGGTTGATTTGTGCGGTGGTCTGAATGTAGACGACGCCCTCCATGTTGCGATTTCGCGTGCTGACGATGCCTTCAGAGACGGAGCGTTCGAGGCCCAGCGGACTGCCTATGGCGAACACGGTGTCACCTTCGCGGTGGGAATCATCTTCGGCGATGAACACGGGTTGGAAGGGGAGCTTTTCCTGGGATGGAATTTCGAGCAGGGCGAGGTCGAAGTGGGGATTGAGAGCAAGGATTTTGACGTCGCGGATGGAGCGGCGTTCGAAGTCACCCTGAGCACTGCGGTGGAAGATGGTGACTGCGACACGTGTCTGGCCTTCGACGACGTGATAGTTGGTCACGCACCAGCCGCGGTTATTGATGATGAAACCGGATCCGAGTCCGCCTGGGGTTTCAATGAGGACCACGCCTTCGCCGAAGGTGGAGACGAGTTCCTTGACGGTGCGTTCGGGCAGATCGGCGGTTTGAAAGACGGCACCTTCAGTTTCTTTGGCAGCGGGTTTGGCGGGTTCGGATGTGGTGCGTTCCAGGATCTGGTCCACGGGCACTTTGATAATGTCCACGCCGATATCCACAAGGATTGAATCGCGGCTGACTTTGAGCACTTCGCCTTCGATGCGCTGACCGGATCGGAGCACGATCACATCAGCGGAGGCGAGTGGGCTGGAGCACAGGAGTGTGCATCCGGCGAAGATCAGCATGAGTGGGCGCATGGGTTGCGTTTCCGGCGTTTAAGAGAGGATATCCTGGATGACGGTACCGGCGACGTCGGTGAGGCGGAAGCGACGGCCGTTGTATTTATACGTGAGTCGTTCGTGGTCCATGCCGAGAAGGTGCAGGATGGTGGCATGCAGGTCATTGAGATGCACTCGATTTTCGGCTGATTTATAGCCGATTTCGTCTGAGTTGCCGTAGCTGATGCCGCCCTTGACGCCACCTCCGGCGAGCCAGCAGACCATGTGGTGTGGGTTATGGTCGCGGCCGGGTTTGCCGCCTGTTTGAGCGATCGGGAGTCTGCCGAATTCACCGCACCAGATGACAAGTGTGTCTTCGAGAAGACCGCTGGCGGCCATATCGGTCAGCAGTGCAGCGACGGGTTTGTCAGTTTCCCCGGCGAATTGGCGGTGGTTGCCTTCGATGTCGTTATGGCCGTCCCACGATCGCTGATTTTCCATGCCACCGGAGTAAATCTGGACGAAGCGGACGCCACGTTCGACAAGTCGGCGGGCGGTGAGGCATTGGCGGGCGAAGTGATCGCACTGGGGGTCACCGATGCCGTAGAGATTTTGGGTGGCCTGAGTTTCCTGGGTGAGGTCCAGAGCTTCGGGTGCGGCCACCTGCATGCGGTAGGCGAGTTCGAAGCTTTCGATGCGAGCGGACAATTCGGAATCACCTTCCCGCTGCTGCTGGTGGAAGGTGTTGAGTTGCCTGAGCAGATCGAGGCTGGAGCGCTGTGACTGAGGCGAGAGATCCTGGGGGCGATTCAGATTATCGATGGGGTCCCCGGATGGCTTGACCCACGTGCCCTGGAAGACACCTGGCAGAAAACCGGCGCTCCAGTTTGCCGCGTGTCCCTTGGGCAGTCCCCGTCCTTTGGGGTCGCTCATGACGACGAAGCCGGGCAGGTTGGCGCTTTCACTGCCGAGTCCGTAGGTCACCCAGGAACCGACGCAGGGGAAGCCCATTCTTGGCAGGCCGGTATTGATGGCGAAGAGCGCGGGGGAGTGGTTGTTGGATTCGGTGTAGGCGGACTGGATAACGGCCATGCGGTCGACATGTTCGCCGAGATACGGGAAGATATCCGGCACCATCTTTCCGCACTGGCCTCGCGGGGTGAACTTGAATGGTGACTGCATCAGGTTGCCAACGGCGTTCTTAAAGAACCCGGTGGTATCGCTGAAACCGGAGTCGAATTCGCGGATGGATTTGCCATCCCAGCGGCTGAGTTCGGGGCGATAGTTCCAGGTATCCACGGGGCTGGGGCCGCCGTTGATAAAGATCCAGATGACGCGTTTTGCCTTTGCGGGGAAATGGCTGGGCTGGGGGGCGAGAGGATTGAGGGAGCGGTTGCCGAGGCCGTCGCCGGCTGCAGTGGTTTCCAGAAGTCCCTGATCGCTGAGAAGTCCGGCGAGTCCCAGCAGGCCGAATCCGCAGCCGGTTCGCTGGAGGATCTGGCGCCGTGAGTGGGGGGCAGGGAGGTTCATGGTGATGCTTTCAGCGGGTGGGGTGCACCGGCTTCAGAGTGGTGAGTTGCAGCGACCGGCGGGGTGATCCGCAGCAGCGGTGGTACTGCGGAGGCTCGTGGATTCTACCCTTGCGGGGGCCTGAAGCAAATCCGAAAGCGGGCTGGGACTGCGAATCGAGGTCCGTACCGTCGGTTCCAAAATACAGGATCTGCAGATCCTGAACCAGGTTTCATTTGAGTTTACCCAGCTGACCCCTTCAAATATTCTCCCTGCCTCCGCAGAGCCTCTGATCTGCACCACCGCATCCATCCACACCCGCCCCCGATCTGGACGCCTTTCATGACTGTGACCGACTCCAATCCGGCCCCCGACAGTCCCGCCGGCTCCACAGCCGCGACCTGCTGTGCCCACCCGTCCCCCGGCACACCTCGACGCAGCCTGCTGTACCAGGGTCTGACGGCATTGATCAGCACAGTGATTGTGGCGATACCGGCAAGTCTTGGGGGTTTGTTCTTTCTGGATCCGATTCTGCGGCGGCCGAAGTCCGGCAGCGGTGGCCAGACGGGTGGGGCGGCCCGGAAGGACGAGAACGGCTTTATCCGTCTGGACGTCACCCGGGAAGCCGTTCCGGCGGATGGGACGCCGGTCTCTGTCACGGTCTACGACGACATTGAGGACGCGTGGAACCGATTTCCAAACGTGCCGGTGGGCAGCATCTGGCTTCGCAAGGTCGGTGATGGCCCGATTCTGGCATTCAATTCCATCTGCCCGCACCTTGGCTGCTCAGTGAACTACCGGCGGGCAGAGAACGACTTTTTCTGTCCCTGTCATACCAGCGCCTTCGCGCTGGACGGAAAGAAATCCAACGAGGTGCCACCACGCGACATGGATGCATTGGAGGTTGCGATGCGAACGGGTGGCAAGGACGATCCGGTGGGCAGTGAGATCTGGGTGAAGTTTCAGAACTTCCGCCGCGCCACCTCAGAGCGAATCCCCATCTGATCCGGTACTCACCTCACTCCCGAACGCAAGCCCTCCCGCCTCTGAAAGTACCCGCCGATGAACGCTCTGCTCAATTGGTTCGATGACCGTACCGGCGTCCGCAAACTTCTGCATGAAGCCCTTTACGAATCCGTCCCCGGCGGTGCTCGCTGGCGATATGTCTGGGGCAGCACGCTGGTGTTCACATTCGTCGTGCAGGTGCTCACCGGTTTTATGCTCTGGTCCGCTTACAGCCCCAGCACTCGAACAGCCTGGGAAAGTGTCTTCTACATTCAGTATGAAATGACGCTGGGAAGTGTGATTCGCGGTCTGCATCACTATTCCGCCCAGGCGATGGTGGTGCTGATGGCCATTCACCTGATGCAGGTTGTGATTGACGGCGCGTACAAGGCACCTCGCGAGATTAACTTCTGGCTGGGCATGGTGCTGATGATGATTGTGCTGGGACTGTCGCTCACCGGCTATCTGTTGCCGTGGGACCAGAAAGGCTACTACGCAACTCAGGTCACCACCAATATCATGAGCGCCACGCCGGTGGTGGGTGCGGAGGTCCAGACGCTGGCTCAGGGTGGTCGTGACTACGGTCACCTGACATTGACGCGATTCTTTGCGATGCATGCCGGTATTCTCCCCGCAATGCTCGTTGGATTTCTTGCTCTGCACATCTATGTCTTCCGCCGGCACGGGCTCACTGTGCACGATCCCAAACACGCGCCGGATGCTCAATTCTGGCCGGATCAGGTGCTGAAGGATGCCGTTGCCTGTCTGGGAGTGCTCGCTGTGGTGCTGATGCTCGCCGTGTTGCGTCCGGCCGAGCTCAGTGCCCCCGCCGATCCGGCTGTCAAATTCGACGCCGCCCGCCCGGAATGGTACTTCCTCTTTCTGTTTCGTTTTCTGCGTTTCCACGCGGTCGAAGCACTGGGACTCACATTCGGCGCCATCATCGTTCCCGGCATTATTATGGGCATCATTGCGGTGATGCCGCTGACAGAACGCCTGCTGGGTCGCGCTGGTCATATGCTGAACAAAGCCTTCATGTGGTCACTTGCTGCCGGCGTGGTAGTGCTCACCGTACTCGCATTTTACGAAGACGCCAATGACCGCGGGCACCAGGCAGCACTTGCGGAATCGCATCGCGATGCTGGTCGGGCAATCGAGCTGGCGAAAAGTCCGGATCGGATCCCTGTCGACGGTGCTGTCGCTCTGTTGCGCCGTGACCCGTTCACCCAGGGGCCCCGCCTGTTTGCTCAGCATTGCGCCAGCTGCCATCGCTGGAACGGACACGACGGACGTGGAACGCTGGTCACCGATGCTCTGAAGCCCGGTGAATCCGGCGAACCCCCGGTCACGCCCCCCACGGCCGCTGACCTCGGCAACTTTGGCAGCCGTGAATGGATGAAAGCCATTGTTGTGGACTACCCCAACCACTTCCGCTGGCTTAAAAACGCCAGCTGGTACACAGCGGCGAAGGAACAGCAGGCCAAAGGAGAATCTGTAGACTTCATCGACCCCGAAGCGTCAGAGATGGCTGACTGGACAGGCGGCAATGCAGAGTCGCTCAAGGCGCCCGAAAACGCAGAGAATGTCACCGCACTGGTGGAATTTCTGTTTGCCGAAACAGGACGCCCGGGTGTGGCCGTCGATGCAGCACTCGTTTCCAAAGGCAAAGCACTGGCAACAGAGGGCAACTGGGCCGGAGCCCTCAACGGTACTTCCTGCAGCTCCTGTCACGATACGATCGGACAGCCTTTCCCCGCTGTCGTGGACGAAGCCAGCGGCAATGGTTACCCGACAATGGCCGGTTACGGGTCTGCTGCGTGGCTGAAGGATTTCATCCGCCACCCCGACGCCATGCGACATTACGGCAGCAAGAACCGTATGCCAGCCTACTCCCCTGAACAGCTCACCGACAGTGACCTTGAACTGCTGGTGCGCTGGATGACCGGCGATTATACAAGCTCAAGTGTGGCGGATTATCCGTCGATGCTGGACCGGATCCCTGAGCCGAAGTGAGTCTGGATCAGCTGCCCTGAACGCTGATTCGCGATCCCAGGCCGGGCCTGTGACACCTGCGAGGACCTCAGGGAAGTGCCGCCAGACGCTCTACAGAAACCACCTCATGGAAAAACCAGGGTTTGCCAGCTGTCTTTTTCCAGATGGTGGTTTGAGCATGGAAGGCGGTTCCGTCGTGTTCACGCCACTCGCTGAAGCGGTAGATATCATCGCGCCAGTCAACGCGGATGAGGCGGAGTGACTGAGGATCAAAATGCAGATCCATCGCGGGTTTGACTGAGCCGGATGCGCGAAGGGCAAGTGTGGTCTTTCCGTCTTCGGCCAGTCCGGGTATTGATTCCAGTTTTGTCTGTGGGTCACTGAGGATTCCCAGTGTCCATGCCCAGACGACGAACTTTGCTGGTTCCTCGCCACGCTCCTTTCCTCCGACAGTCCAGACCTTTGGAGGCTGGAGGATCGAGGTGCGGGACTGAGATTTTTCGGGAGCAGCCTTTTCGGCACCGGCGTTGAAGCGCTCGACGAGGCGGAATGTGGTGAGCAGCTTTTCGCGACCACCAGCGGCTGTGATGATTTTCGAGGCCAGCAGTCCGGGGTTATCGCCGCTGCTGGCAGCGGGGGTGGTTTGCTGAGCCAGTGCAGGGAAGGTTTGGTGCAGCAACCCGGAAATCAGCAGTAAGCAGCCTGCAAAAACACGACAGCCGGACATAGAGGACCTCCTTTGGGGGGAAGTCTGTCGCCCGGGCGGGCACAGGTCAAGCCATGCTGTGATCCGGGCCAGCCACGGTGGCTGACTGTCGGTTGGACGGTCGTTGCTCTGCTATGCGGGGCGACTGCCGCGGTGGGGTTGCTGGACGAGCAGATTGTCGCTGGGGTGAGCAGCCCGGGTGACAGGATCACCAGAGCCACCGGGGACGCTGAGTTGCATCTGGACGGACGGTTCACAGTAGGGGCAGCGGGCAGTGTAAATGATGCAACCGCAGCCAGTACATTCGCGAGGACCGTGCTGATGCAGGGATTCACGAGTGACCTGCCACCATGCGATCCGCATGAGAGCGAGGAACACAAGGAAGGACATCAGCCAGGACCAGGGGGCCTGACCGAAGCCGATGATGGCGGTATCGAGAGCGATGCCGCTGGCGCCGCAGAGGAGGAACGGCCAGAGTTTACTGAAGAAATCAGGAGTCTCAGGGGGACCGATTTCGTCTCGCCAGAGTCGACCGAGGGATTCGCGGCGCAGGCGAGCGGCGTCCTGTGCTGCGGGACTGTTAATGGCCACGAGCAGGCGTTCGATGTCGTCTGTGATACGGTAGACGTCGCTTTCCTGAAGTTGCCGCTGGTGGGCCCAGCGATTGCGGAATTCACGCAATTCGCTGATCAGACTGCGTTCGACGAAGGTGAGTTGGTGGCGGAAGAGTTCGTTCCAGTGATCCCACATGAAGATCAGAAGTGCCTGAGCATCCCAGGTTTGGATGTCGCTGCGATTGGAATGCTGATCGGCAAGCAGTTCATCCGGCGCACAGCGGGCCACATACGGCCTGAGGCCGCTGGCAAGTACGTCGAGTGCGTTGGAGACAGGATCGATCACTGAATTCACCCAGTAGGTCAGTTAAGGCGAGACGTGTTGACGAAATCGACGTTTCGCGCAGGTCGGTGGGCCGCAGCAGGAGAAGTCGTGGTGTCATGTCGGGATGGAAGCTAAGACAAGCGTTGCAGGGATTGGGCTCCAGAGAGTGAATGCTGCATACATTAGACGCTTTGCGGCCACATATGTCTTACACAGAAAACGCAATTCCAATCAACGGAACAGGAATCTGCGGAGGAGTTTGACGATTATTCGGGCCGGGCAGCCTGTAGCGGGTGGCCTGGGCGTGGTGAATGCTCCGCGTTGCTGATTCGCCATCCCGGCAACATCTCGCTAAGATCCGTGCAAAGCTCCAAATCAGCGGTCGACGGCATCCGGAAAATGGCAGAAGAGCTTGCCCCCACCGATTATTCACCGCGCGAAGACGATCAGCGGATGATCCGTCTGCAGGAGGGTGATGCGCAGGCATTTGCCGAGATTGTGGCGGTCTGGCAGGGGCCGCTCCTGCGATTTTTCCACCGCAGCACTCGCGATGCCGAGTTCTCTGAGGATCTCGTGCAGGAAACACTGCTTCGACTCTATCGCACAGCCTGGGATTATCTTCCTCAGGGGCTTTTTCGAGGGTTCTTATTCCGTATTGCCCGGAACCTGTTGATTGATCACAGCCGCAGAAAGGTTTCCGACCTGCTCCTGCGTTCTGTTCGTGATTCAGGAGGACAGGACGGCGACGGCGACTGGATCGCGCAGTTCCCGGGGCGCATGCGGACGGCGGAATCGGCTGCGGAGGACCGGGAGGTGGACACGCTCGTCCGCGAACTCCTGCAGGATTTTCCTGAAGAGCAGCGAGTGACCTTCACGTTATATCACTACGAATCCCTGACGCTCCCGGAAATCGCCGACGCCACCAGCACGGGTCTTTCCACCACGAAAAGTCGTCTGCGGCTGGCCCGTGAAAGGCTCCGTGGAGCGCTCACCGCCCGAGGATTCGGCGAAGGCCTGCGAGAGCAGGATGACGACAGCTGACCCGGTGGTTTTCCATTTCTCAGTTTCCATTCCCAACCCCCTGTGCGATTCCCCACAATGCCTCACTTCAGTCGGCTCACTGATATCATCACCTGCAGCCTCACAGACATGCTCCGCTCCGCTGACAATCCTCGCCAGCTGCTCCAGGAGGTGCTCGCGGAAATGCAGGAAGGTCTGGCTGCCTGTCAGCGAAATGTCCGTTCCAGCACCGCTAATCATCAGCGTCTGGAACGTGAGATTCAGGACTGTCTGGGCCAGATTGAGGACTGGCGGAACCGTGCTCGCCAGGCCCTTCAAAGCGGCAGCGAATCCAGCGCTCGTCAGGCACTGCAGCGGAAAGCAGAAGTCGAAGGGCTTGTAGAAGGGCTCCGCCCGGAACTCGAAGCCGCTGCCTCCACGTGCCAGAATCTGATCCGCATCCGCAAGGCACTCGAATCGCGTTTTTCCGAGGCGCTGCGGTGCATGGAAGAACTCACTGGCACGCCACTGCATCTGTCCGCAGATACCGCTGCTGAAGCGGCCCTTGCCTCACCTTCCAGCCCTGGAAATGAAGAGCTCGAAGCGGAACTGGAAGCGCTTCGCCGTGAACTTGCAGGCTAACCCATCTCAGCCCCTCGCATTTCAGGACGCCCCCCACATGCTGCGCCTCTTTGTACTGCTTTCGATTTTTCTTCCGCTGTCCCTCTGCTGCCTTACCGCGGACGCCTCAGGCGCCGACGATTCTCAGGCTTTCGACATCGCCGCACTGCAGCAAAACCTTGATGGGCTCAACGAGTTTGTGCGGCAGGGACGAATTTCCGGCTATGTGACAGCCGTGCAGCACGGTGCCGCAGAACCACTGTGGGCTACCGGTGGACTGGCAGACATCGCCAGCGGGCGTAAGATGCAGCGGGACAGCATCTTCCGCATCGCATCGCTCAGCAAAACCCTGACCGCCACCGCACTGATGCAGCTGGTGGCTGCCGGCCAGTGTGGCCTTGATGACCCTGTCGCGAAGTATCTTCCTGCATTCGGGCAGCCCCGGCTGGGGGATGGAACTGCTGTTCGCGTGCCCACGATTCGCGAGATTCTGACGCACACTGCGGGCCTGCCAAACAACTCGGGGCTGGATGGAGATCGCACGCTGGCCCAGGAAGTTGATGCACTGGCGACACGACCATTTCTGTTTCCACCAGGCACGAAGTGGCAATACAGCAGCGGTTTGACTGTTGCCGGGAGACTTGTGGAAGTGCTCTCCGGTCAGTCGTTCGAGGACTACCTGCACAGCTCCATCACCGAACCGCTCGGCATGCACGACACCGCATTCACGCTGACGCCATCCCAGGCGGCGCGGCTTTCAGTCACCTATCAGCCGGGCGATGCGCCCGGAAGTCTGAAGCCAGTGAGTATTCCGGATCCAACAATTCGTCGCCTGCCCAATCCCTCCGGCGGGCTGTATTCCACGACGAGTGATATGCTGAAGTTCTATGGTGCGATGCTGAATGCCTTTCATGGGCGCCCCAGTCCTCTGAATTTGTCTCAGCAAACCGCCCGGCATATGCTCACGCCCCACACCGGCAATCTTGAAACCGGCTTTACGCCCGGCAACGCCTGGGGACTCGGATGGTGTCTGGTGCAACATCCTCAGGGAGTGACTCGACTGCTGTCCCCCGACACATTCGGCCACGGCGGAGCGTGGGGGACACAAGCGTGGGTTGACCCTCACCGGAATCTGGTGCTGCTGCTGATGATTCAGCGGACCGGCTTCGGCAACAGCGATGGCTCCGAGGTGCGTGATGCCTTCAACGAAGCAGTGCTCAAGGCCTTTCGCGGTACTGGTCAGACCTCCGCACAGATAAAACCATGGAATGGCCATCAGCAGGCTGTCGAGCTGACTCTTGGAAGCACTCGTGTTGTGCTTGGCCCCGAGACCGGCGGTCGCGTCCTTGAGTACTCCATCGCTGGGCGCAACATGCTGCATCTTGATGAACGCGAAGCTGCCTGGAAACCCGGAATGCCACCCCAGGCGTCTGCCGGCAGGTTTGACTTTGGGCCTGAGCTGGTGGTACCGCGACATCCGGTCATCTGGTCGGGGCCATGGACCGCAGAGATCACAGGGCCACATTCGGCTCGGCTGGTGAGTCTGCGTGATGCCGAATCCGGTGTGCAGTTGATTCGCGATTTCTCGCTTGTTGAAGAAGCGGACCGACACTGGTCCGGTGCGGTGCTGGTGTGTCGTCAGCGTTTGATGAATGTCGGCAGTTCGGTCGTTGAATATTGTCACTGGGGACGTTCGTTCCATCCGCAGCCGGGCATTTGTGTGATTCCGCTGGGGGATCGACCGAGCCGTTTTCCGTCGAAGTATGTGATGTATGAAGAAGACGGTGGCATCAATCCGAAGGCGGTGGATCCGCAGATTCGCGAACGCGAGGGGGTGCTGGAGATACTTGGCCCTCCGCGGAGGCCGAAGCTGGGCTTCGACACCTATGCCGGCTGGCTGGCCTTTGCCATGCCCGACAATCAGTTGTTTGTCAAACGTTTCCCGGCTGATCCGGATCGGGTTTACAACGAAGCGGCCGGATTGACGATTTCTGTGTGGTATCCCCAGGGAAAGATGGTGGAGCTGGAGCCGATTGGTCCGCGGGAAAGGCTGCTTCCGGGGGCAGTGGCGGAGTTCACCGAGACGTGGAGCGTGGCGGAGTGTCCATATCCCGCAGCCGGTGAAAGTCTGGACCTGGCCCGCATTCGTCAGCTGGTGGTTCCGGCCGGTGCCCAATGACTGTCGCCGCGTCGCTGCTGTTTATCCCGATGGCGGTTGCTGCGTGGTATCTTGGCAGTTGGCCGGCGTTGCTGCTGCTGCTGCTGACCCGCGGGCTGCAGGACCGAACCGCTGCTGCGGGACGAGAGCTCCTGTTGCTGACGTTTCCGGCTCTTTGGCTGCTGCTGCAGTGGACGTCGGGAGATCGGCGTCTGTTTTTTTCCTGGAGCATGGGTTTGGCAGCGTGCGCGATGACTTCGGGGACGACGCGTAGTCGTGCTCGGCGTTTCGGGAATGCTGGCATAGTGGCGGCGGTGTTTCTGGCAATTCGTGTTCAGCAGCAGGCTCTGCCGCGCGTGCTGCTGATTGAAACTCTGGCTGCCGCCGGAATCCTGATGGTTGCCGCAATGCTGCAGGCTGATCGCCCGGGCAGGTTCTTTGCGGATGCCGTCGTGGTTGCAACCGCCTCGATTCTTGCCTGTTTTTCTCTTGCCATTTGAGGATCCTCCGTATGCAGCGTCGGCATTTTCTGCAGTCTTCCGCAACTGTTTCATCCCTGCTGCCAGCGGCCCTGCGGGCTGACCAGTCACAGGCAGCAGCAGCCGCGGGTGCCGCATCACTGGCCGCAGATCCGGCGGACGTGGTGCGGGAAATGACCGAGAATCTGCCGCCACAGATGCAGCAGGCGCGAAATACGGCTCTGGATCTGCTTCAGCCCAGCCCCGCACAACTGGAACATGGACTGCGGCTGCACGCGGAATCCATCGTCTTTGATTCCTACGGATTTTCGCCGCGAGCCGCCATTGACGGAGCGGTACTGGGCGCGGTGATCGAAGCCGGCGGATCGCAGCAGGAGGTGGAAGAGCTGCAGGAAGACATGACCATGACGCGTTACGTCACCGATCCTGTGGAACAGCGGGAGTATCTGGATGCGTGGCGTGCATCCGGCGTGACGAGCGTGTTTCAGAATGCCGGACAGGAATGTCAGGACCCACTGCGCCTGCTGCGGAGGCTCGCACGCTTCACCTGGGCCACCGACATGCTGCGCAGCGAAGTCAGCAAAGCGGTCGTTCCGGCCGACATTGAAGCCGCGAAGCGGAACGGACGACGCTGTCTGTACTTCACCGGCAACGGCATACCACTCACACAGGAATGGAACACACCGGAAGATGAGCTGGCGAATGTGCGGATCTTTTTCCAGCTTGGCATCCGCATGATGCACCTCACCTACCAGCGTCGCAACATGATCGGCGATGGTTGCGGGGAACCGGGGAATGCCGGACTGAGCGATTTCGGGCAGACCGCCATCAGGGAACTGAATCGGCAGGGCATCATCCCCGACTGTGCCCATTCAGGCTGGCGTACAAGTCTGGAAGCGGCCAAAGCGTCGGGGAAGCCTGTGGTTGCCAG
>JBEIEK010000062.1:0-22262 GCA_040382995.1 Planctomycetaceae bacterium | reverse complement strand
TCCCGATGTCGAACTCAGCTTCAGAGATCTCGTCACTGCTTGACAAGGCCGTCTCCGGCGTCCGTCTGACTCCGGCCGAAGGCCTTGCGCTGCTTCAGTCGCACGACCTGACGTCCATCGGCGCTGCTGCCGATGCGGTGACGCGGCGTCTGCATCCCGAGCCGTTTCGGACCTACAACATTGACCGCAATATCAACTACACCAACGCCTGCACTGCGGTGTGTGATTTTTGCGCCTTCTACCGTCCGCCCAGCCATCCGGAAGTCTACGTTCTGCCGATGGATGTGCTGCTGAAGAAGATCGAGGAGACGGTGGCCCTTGGGGGTGATCAGATCCTGCTGCAAGGCGGGCTGCACCCGAAGCTTCCGCTGGAATGGTATGAGGACATGCTGCGAACATTGCGCAGCCATTTTCCGCAGGTCAACATCCACGGATTCAGTCCGCCGGAGATTCATCACTTCACAAAGATCAGCCATCTGCCGCTCCGGACGGTGCTGGAACGTCTGCAGGCGGCAGGATTGGGAAGTCTGCCTGGCGGTGGCGGAGAAATTCTCGTCGACCGCGTCCGCAGTTCCATCACCCGCGGCAAGGTGCTCACAGAGGACTGGCTGAACGTCATGCGGGTCTGGCATCAGCTCGGCGGTCGCTCATCCGCAACCATGATGTTCGGTCACGTGGAGACGCTGGCCGAACGGATCGAGCATCTGGAACGTATCCGGCAGCTTCAGGACGAGACCGGCGGGTTTACGGCCTTCATCTGCTGGACTTTCCAGCCCGACCACACGGACATGGCTCATATTCCGCCGGCCGGGGCTTTCGAATATCTGAAGACGCAGGCTGTCAGCCGTCTCTATCTGGACAACGTCCCCAACATCCAGTCCTCGTGGGTGACGCAGGGAGAAAAAGTCGGACAGCTGGCACTGCTCTTCGGGGCGAACGACATGGGCAGCCTGATGATTGAAGAAAACGTGGTTTCTCAGGCCGGCACCGTGCATCACCTCACGGTGGACACCATTCGCCGCTGCATCGAGAATGCGGGTTACATCCCGCGTCAGCGGAATGTGTTTTATGAGTATATTGATGGGGGCGTACCTGCGTCCCGGCCTGCCGCATCCGCGCCGCTGCTTTCCGTGCTGCCCTCCTGACGGTTCATTCCATGCCCCATCAATTCGACGCTGAAACAGTCGCAGCAGCCGCGCATCTTGCAGAGTTGTCTCTGCATGAGGATCTGCGGGAAAGTGGGGATCTCACTTCGCAGGCCACCATCCCGGAGCATCTGTCCGCGGCGGTGAGGATTGTTGTGCGGCAGCAGGGGGTGATTGCGGGGTTGGGGGTCCTGCCGCTGGTGTTTCGGCTGCTTCCCGGGAATGTGCGTTCTGAAGTGTTTCTGCAGGATGGGGACACGGTGCAGTCCGGCAGCATCGCTGCAGAAATTCACGGCCCTGTTCGCACACTGCTCACCGGCGAACGCACAGTGCTCAATTTCCTCACACACCTCAGCGGGATCGCCACGCGAACGGCCGAGTTTGTGCGTGCAGTTCGCGGCACTTCCGCACAGATTCTGGATACCCGCAAAACGCTCCCCGGCTATCGCCTGCTGCAGAAATACGCTGTCCGCTGCGGTGGTGGCGTCAATCACCGGATTGGTCTTTATGACGGCATGCTGATTAAGGACAACCACCTCGCAGCCCGCGGTTCCAGTTCCTGCGCAGGGGCTGTGAAGGCGGCTCGGGATTTTCTGCGTGATCGGCAACTTGCTGTGCCCGTGGAAATTGAAGTCGACACACTTGAGCAACTCCGGGATGCTCTGACCGAACGCCCGGAACTGGTGCTGCTGGATAACATGGGGTGCGACGTCCTGCGTGAAGCTGTGGCGCTGAGAAACCAGCTTGCTCCCGGGACGCTGCTGGAAGCTTCCGGTGGAGTGAATCTGCAGACTGTTCGGTCGATTGCGGAAACCGGTGTGGATCGGATCAGTGTCGGCAGCCTGACTCATTCGTCGCCGGCGCTGGACATTGCTTTCGACTGGCCCTGGTGACGTGTGTGATTACCAGTGCATCACGCAGCCACCGTCCACATTGATGGTCTGCCCGGTGACTTCGCCAGCTTTAGGGCTGCAGAGGAAGACAATCATGGCGGCAATGTCTGCTGGCTGCTGCCAGCGTCCGAGCGGGATCACGCGGCGAATTTTTTCGGCTGCCCAGTCATCATAGGATTGCTGCAGTTCGGCGGGTTGCTGACGGTTCCACGATTCCCAGACGGCCTTGTTCAGCGGGGTCTGGACCATTCCGGGGCAGACGGTGTTGACTCGTACGCCGCTGGGGGCGAGGTCTTTGGCGAGTACCTGAGCGAAATTGATGTTGGCAGCTTTGCTGGCACTGTAGGGTGGATCGGTGGGGCTGCCGATTTGTCCTGCGACACTGGCGAGGAAGACCATGGAGCCACGACCACGAGCGGCCATAGCGCGACCGGCGACGTCGGCAATGTTGGCCATGCCAAGGACGTTGACGGCGAACACTTTCTGCCAGGCGGACGGCGGGACGTTGGTATAGGGGAATCCGTAGTATCCTGATCCGACAGCGGCACAGTGCACAAGGATTTCGGGGGGGCCGACGGAGTGTTCGGTCTGGAGCCACGCCTGCTGGAGGCAGGGGAGGCTGGTGACGTCGGCCTGAATGGCAAGCACTGCAGGGGACTGGTGGTGGGGAGCAGCGAGATCCCAGCAAACGGGGAGTGCTCCTTCGGCGTGGAGTGCGGAGACGACGGCAGCACCGATGCCACTGGCACCGCCGGTGACGACAGCGGTGCGCCCCTGAATGGCGAGGTCCATGATGTGCCCCGGGGGATAGGAGAGGGGGTATGAGTGCAGGCTGAGGGTGCCGGCTTACTTGCGCTCTTTCTTTCCGGCGGACGCAGATTTGGCTGGTGCGGGCGGAGCAGATTTCTTGGCAGGTGCGGGTGTGGCGGCCTGTTTTGCGGAGGCGTCTTTTTTGGCTGCTGCCGGGGGACTGGCTGCGGATTTTGGAGCGGGAGCGGCAGGTTTGGCAGGTGGAGCGGCCGCTTTGCGGGGAGCGGTGGCCTTTGGTTCTGCGGCGGGGGTGGCTGCGGGAGCCGGTCTGGCGGCTTCGGGTTTGGAGGTCTTGGGGGCTGGATCGGGGGTGTGATCGGATTTTTTGGCGGGCTTGCGAGCTTTGCCGGTTGTGAGGTCTTCGAGACGC
Source organism: Planctomycetaceae bacterium (assembly GCA_040382995.1). Classification (GTDB taxonomy): domain Bacteria; phylum Planctomycetota; class Planctomycetia; order Planctomycetales; family Planctomycetaceae; genus SXXK01. Next base: position 19,044 of record JBEIEK010000062.1, on the reverse strand, counting down.
TGGAGGACGTCTGAGGTATTGAGTGTGGAGGGGGTTGATTCAGTGAAGCGGGGTGAGAAGCCGGGGTCGGTGGCGAGTTGTCTGAGTTGTCGGCAGAAGTTTGAGGCGTCGGACTTGCGGACGGCGGTTTTGAGGAGTTCCATGGCGTCCGGGAGAGCGGTGGCTGCGGGGATAAGTCCGAGCCACTGGGCTGCTTTGAGCATGGAGTTATCGAGGGCGACGCAGTGGGTTCCAAGGAGTTCCTGGAGGGTGAATTCACGAACGAAGGGCGTCAGCTCGGTGATTTTCTTGAGTGTTTTGAGGGTCAGATCGGGGGTTTGGCGGCGGAGTTTTTCGAAGTCGAAGGAGTAGGAGGACTCGAAGACATTCCGCAGGATAGCGCGAACGCGGAGACCTTTCCATTCGGCATCGTGCAGTCCGCTGAGCGTGTGAGCGAGTTCTGCGGTGGAGCTGACGCGGATTTCGTTGAGATCGAAGTAGCTTTCGAGCAGTCTGGAGTAGGCAGCTTTGGCGGTGTCCCAGGAATCGTCTTCGAGGCAGACAATGAGCAGCATGGATTCCAGCATTTGTTGCGGGAGTTCCTGCTGGGATTTGCCGTAGAACTTGTCAAGTGCTGCGAGGAGTTCGCGGCAGGTTGTGGCGAGGTCGGCGGGTTTGGATGACTTGGTGGTTGCCATGGAACAATTCCTGTTAGCCTGCAGCTCAGGTCCGCTGTTTCAGGATTCGGTGTCGATTTTTGCCGGGTCGAGTGCTGGCGGGAGGGGCGGTGATTGGAGTTCGCTGGAGTCCTGGTCGGGGAGCACCTGTTTCAGCAAACTGGCGGTCTCGAAGGATCTGCGGATGCCATCATCGAGGGAAAATCGGAGTTCGGGTGTGTAGCGGCTCTTAATGTAATCTCCGACGCGGGACTGCAGGAAGCCACGGGCGGAGTTGAGTCCGTGCATGGTGAGTGCTGCGGTTTTTTCGTCGCCCATAACGGAGATTCGGACGGTGGCGTAGCGGAGATCCGGGCTGACCTCTGCGCCGAGAACTGTGACGTTGCGAATGCGGGGGTCGCGGAGCTCGGTGAGGATGGCGGTACTGACGACCTCCCTGATCATTGATGCCACCCGGGCTGTTCGTCGCGTCGACATGCTATGGTTTCCAGAGGGGAGGAGTGATCAGGAGCGGACCGGGGAATGGGGGTGGCTGAGGCGGTGCGGGTGAGGCGGACCGCGTTTCAGCTGAGGGTACGCTTGATTTCGTCCACGCGGTAGGCTTCGAGCAGGTCTCCTTCCTTGACGTCATTGAAACCTTCAAGACGAATGCCGCACTCCATGCCTTCGCGGACTTCCTTGGCGTCGTCCTTTTCCCGTTTGAGTGAACCGATGCGGTAGTCGTTGAGAACCTTCTGGTCACGGATGAGATGAATGCGGCTGTCGCGAGCGATGGTGCCGTTGAGAACGCGGCAGCCGGCGATGGTACCGAAACGGCTGATATTGAAGGTACGCAGGACAATTGCGCGACCGGTGGAGACTTCGACGCGTTCGGGGCGCAGGAGTCCCTGCAGGGCGAGTCGGATGTGGTCGGTGACTTCGTAGATGATGTTGTAGCGGCGAATCTCTACGCCCTCGCGTTCGGCGAGTGCCTGAGCGCGATCTTCGGCGACCACGTGGAAAGCGATGATGATGGCCCCAGCGGCGCTGGCCAGGTACACATCGCTTTCGTTGACACCCCCGATGCCGTAGTGAATGATTTCGACGCGAACTTCGGGATGTTCGAATTTCCCGATTTCGCTGCGGAGGGCTTCGATGGAGCCTGGGGAGTCGGCCTTGAGGATGAGCGGGAGGTCCTGAATACCTTCGCCGGCGCGGGGCTGGTTGAGGATATCTTCGAGAGTGCGTGGGGACACGCGATTGGAGAGGGATTCACGGCGTCCTTCGTGGAGTCGTGACTCTGCGGTTTCGCGGGCTTCTTCGATGTCCTTCATGACAAAGAAGTGGTCACCGGCACCTGGAACATCGGAAAGACCCGAAATTTTGACGGGTACCGAGGGTCCTGCTTCTTCGACAAGTTCGTCGCGGTCGTTGTACATGGCGCGGATACGCCCGTAGGTGGAACCGCAGAGAACGACATCGCCGATCCGGAGGGTGCCTTTCTGGACGATGAACCACGCGAGTGCTCCACGACCTTCGTCGCGGAAGGATTCGAGGCAGACGCCGAGTGCTTCGCGTTGGGGATTGGCACGAATCTCGTGGAGTTCGGCGGTCAGGATCAGGGTTTCAAGAAGTTTGTCGATGCCGCGACCGGTGGCACCGGACGTCCGCACCACTTCGTATTCTCCGCCCCATTCAGCAGGAAGAATTTCGTGCTGAGCGAGCTGCTGGAGGATGCGGTCTTCGTTGACGCCCGGGAGGTCGATCTTGTTGAGCGCGACAACGACGGGAACGCCGGCGTTTTTGGCATGACTGATGCATTCGACCGTTTGTGGCATGACGCCGTCATCGGCGGCCACCACGAGCACTACGATGTCGGTGACATTGGCACCGCGAGACCGCATTTCGCCGAAGGCGGCGTGGCCAGGTGTATCGACGAAGGTGAGTTTATGGCCTTCGTAGTTGACCTGGTAAGCGGCGATATGCTGGGTGATGCCACCGAATTCTCCGGCAGCAACATTGGCGTTGCGAATCCTGTCGACCATGGTTGTTTTGCCGTGGTCGACGTGCCCGAGGATGGTGATGATGGGCGGCCGGCTGCGCATGAGTTCCGGCGGGTCTTCGTGGTCGAGCGATGCGAGAAGCTCGGCTTCAATGTCGCGGCTGCGTTTGAACGACAGGTCGACGCCGAGTTCCATGGCGACTTCCATGGCTTCTTCTTCGCCCAGTTCGTCGTTGATGGTCACCATGCGACCCTGGCGAAGCAGCAATCCAAGAATGGACTTGGCCGGGCGACCAATCGCTTCTGACAGGTTACGGACTGTGACGGGGAAGGAGATTTGAGCGGTGGTCTTGAGTTCGGCGACACCGCTGCGTTTCTTGCGTTTCTGTTTCTTGGCCTGTCGTTCGGCCTCGCGGGATTCGCGGAGTTCTCTGAGGAGTGAGCCGCGGTTGGCGGAGGGGCGACCTTTGGCCGCGGGCGCGGCGGGGGCCCCTGGGGCGCCCGGCGTATCGACGGCCTCGTGTTCTTCGCGGGCGCGGCGGAGTGCCTGCAGTTGATCAGCGAGCGGGCTGCGGCGGTCGACAAGATCCGACAGCGACATGTCGGGTTTCTGGACTTTTTCTTCTTTTGGCTTGGGTTTGCGGACCACCGGCGCGACGTATTCGGGCGGGGCTGCAACGAGCGGCCTTGGGGCGGCTTTGTCGCGGTTGACGCGGATGGGACCACCGGGGGGGCGCTGACCCTGGCTGGCGGCCTGTTCGCGGTCTTTGACGGACCCGATGGGCCGCATTTCGCGCACCTGCTGCATTCTGGGGCGCTGTCGGGGATCGATTGGGGGTGGTGTCAGCGGTGCTGCGGCCACGGGCGGCTTTGGCGGTGCAGGCTGCGCCGGGGGTGTTGCTGAGCGGCTGAGGGCTGCCGGGGCGGTTGGGATCACTGGGGGCGCCGCGGGCGGAGTGGTAACCTTTGCCACTGCCGGGGCAGCGGGCGCGGGTTGAGTCACGACCGGTGCCACGCTGGGCGCGGGTGTTGGGGGCGGGGTGAGTACGACGGCTGCCGGGGGGGTAACGGCCGGTGCCGGCTGTACGACGGGATCTGGCGCCGAGACTTCGGGAGCGGCGATTGCGACCGGGGCGGGTGCAGGAGCGACTTCAGCTGGAGGCTGTCCTGGTGTTGCAGCAGGCTCTTCGGCAGGCGGGGCCTGGGGCGTGACAGCGGCAGGTACTTCGGGGGCCGCGACTGGGGTGAGATACGCCGGGGCTGTTTCTGCAACGACCTCGGGAGTCTCGGGTTGAGTCTGTCGATCGACGATTTCGGGCTGTGGGGGAGTGACTTCCGGTTGTGGCGGGAGTTCTTCCTGTTCGCTGAGTTCCTGAGCCGTCCGCTGGGTGCCTTTCGGAGGAGTTCCGATCACGGGGACTTTACGTCCGACGGGCGCCTGGTCGCGAACCGGCGTGATTTCAGGTGCCTGTTCCGCAGCGGGGGCCGCTCCCTTTTTGCGGATGTAGGCGACCACCTGATCGCGCTCTTCTTCGCTGATGGTAGCCAATGCGTTGCGAAGCGGTACACCAGCTTCTTCGCACAGGTCGATGAGCACTTTGCTGTCGAGCCCGAGATCACGGGCCAGGGCAAAAATTCGAATCTTCAAAACACAAACCCCTTAGACTGCCGAGATGAAAACCCGGGCAGTGCGAACCAGCACCACTAAATTCTGACACCGAAGATTTCAGGCAGATCGCCCGGATTGCTGCTGAGCAATTCGGGGGCGAAATATATTCCGCTTTGTACTAACAACCAGAACGGAAGGATTGAGGGCGGGATAGAGAGCAGGATCACGAGTCTTTGAAGGCGGTATCTCCGAAGCGATGTCTGAGCGAAGTCAATCGGTAATGGTGGCAACCGGTGGTTCTGAGGAGGCCTGTGGGGGGGCGGAATCAGCAGGAGCAGCGGTTGTGGGAGCGGACTGTTCGGTCCTGGGTGCAGGGGTGTTGGCGGCAACTCGACGCTGTTCAGCGGCGAGTTTTTCCTGTTCTTCGAGTCTGCGGCTTTCCTGATCCGCATAGTCGACGATGCGATTGCAGTCTTCCTCTGAAAGACCGCTGATCTCACCGAGCTGGTCGGGTTCGATGACGGAGAGGTCATCGAAGGTGAAGAAGCCCTGGGAAACGAGGTTTTCTGCGAGTTCTGCGGTGACTTCGGGGATGACGCAGAACGCTTCGATGGATTTATCGAGTTGCTGGTCGAGCTGGACCTGGGTCATGACGTTGATGTCCCAGCCAACAAGTTTTGAGGCGAGGCGGACATTTTGTCCGAATTTGCCGATCGCCAGGGAGAGTTGATCTTCGCGGACGAGGACGATGACTTTGCCGAGCATCGGGCAGAGAATGACGTCTTCGACATCGGCGGGCTGCAGTGCGTTGGGCACGAGCACCGAGAGGGAGTCGTTCCAGCGAACGATGTCGATGCGTTCTCCGGCGAGTTCATCGACGATGGTGCGAATTCGGGCACCGCGAACCCCGACGCAGGCACCGACGCAGTCGATGGACGAGTCTGCGCAGGAGACGGCGACTTTGGAGCGATTTCCGGCTTCGCGGGCGATGGAGCGGACTTCGATGAGACGTTCGCTGACCTCGGGGATTTCGATTTCAAACAGCCGGCGGACAAAGTCGGGGTGGGTGCGGCTGAGGATCACGCGGACGCGGGATCCGGCTTTCCGGACATCGAGGACGATGGCACGAACGCGGTCGCCCGGTCGGAAATTTTCTTTGCGGATTTGTTCGCTGCGGGGGAGGATGGCTTCGAGGTTGTCGAGTTTCACGATCACCGTTCCGCGATCGACGCGGGTGACAACGCCACGAACGTGCTGGCTGCGTTGTTCGAGGAATTCTTCGTAGAGCGAGTCGCGTTCGGCTTCTCGCATTTTCTGGATCATCACCTGCTTGGCGGTTTGAGCAGAGATGCGTCCGAGGAGGTCCCCGAGAAGTTCGGCTTCGAGGGCGCGACCGTCGCAGATCAGGGCCGGTTCTCCGGACTGCCGATCAATGCGCACCTCCAGTTTCTCTTCCTCGGAAAAGTGCTTTCTGGCGGCGGAAAGGATGGCCTGTTCGATACCCTCGAAGACCACATCCATGGAGATGGCCTTGTCGCGGTGAATCGCGTCAACAATTCTGAGGACTTCGTTGCCGTTCATGAGACTGGAGTCTGCTGTCCTGTTTTTTGGTAAAAAAAAAGCGGGAGCGAAGTCCCACTTTTTGCAGCCGACAGAGTGGTCCTGTCGGAACCTTACACCGGGGCAACCATGACGGAACACAAATGTTCCTGCAGCGGGCAACCCAGGAGAAATGGAGAAAGACCTACATCTTGTCCATTTCAGATTCCTTTGTGGCGAATCGACATTTATCGGAGTGGAAATCGACTTTCGACCAAAACCGTAAAGGGTGATGAGTCAAAAGTAGTGAGTTGGGGGAGCATTGTCAAGCAACGGGGGGTTGGTCCCGTGTGTACGAATCGGAATTGGGCTGGGGTGAAGTCGCCTGGGCTGTCCGAATCAGCCGTCTGTGGAGCCTGACGGTGTACCTGCGTGGCTGGTGGAGATGCACTCGCGGACGACCTGCCGAGCGGCTTTCCAGGCGTGGCGGATGGTGAACAGGCGACTTTCGATTTGTTCTGCCGTGAAATACCTGCCGTGATCGCTGGGGGGAAGCCCTGCGAGAGCGAGGGTGAGCGGCATCAGATCGAGGAATTCGCGGTAGCGTCGCTGCACGTCGGTTTGTTCGGCCATGGCTGACTTTTCGAAATGCGGGGGGAACAGGATCAACCTGGGGTGCCTGGGCGGCGTCCCATGTACTGTTTAATGATCGCGTCTGCTGCTCCGGTAGGTTTGGCGGTGTCTTTCGGGGAGGCACCCGTGCTGCCTTTGGGGGCTTCGGATTCTTTGGCCCCGGTGGTGGCAGGATCCGGGAGTGAAACTTCGATGCCGGCTGCAGTGGCCGGTACCGCGGCCGGTACCGCGGCCGGGGCAGCGGGCATCGGCATCAACTGGGGCTGCATTGGGTAGCCCATCGGGGGCATCATGGATGGGTACATCTGTCCGTACCCTGGCATCATCGGTTGCTGATAGGGGTAGCCTGGATACATGGCACCGGGATAACCCATTGGGGGCATCATTGGTGGGTAGGGGAATTGCGGCTGCATGGCTGCGGCGAGGGTTGCTGGATCCGGTTGTGGCGTGACGGCAGCGGCGGCTGGAACGGCGGTGGCTCCGACGGCAGGCGGGGTTGTGACTGAGGCTGCGGAAACGATATCGGCGAGCGGCAGAGTGACGGTTTGAGCACCGGCCGGGGGCGCGGGGGAGGCGCCGCTGGCATCGAGCACCGTGGGGGCGGATGTTTGTGTATCCGAGTGCAGTGCGGTTGCGGTGGGGAAGACCTTGCTGTCGGCTTCCTGAACGGTGACACCGGGGCGGAGCACGAGTTCGAAGTCGAGGTTTCCGATGAGGATGCGATCGCCGCTGTTGAGCACGGTTTCACGGCGGATGCGTTCGCCGTTGACCAGAGTTCCGTTGGTGCTGCCGAGGTCCCGGAGTCGGACGGAGAAATCATCCACGCTGAAGACGCAGTGATGCCGACTGACCATCTCGCTGTTGGGGCGGAGCTGGCAGTCCTGTTCGCGACCGATGAGGAATTTGCGGCGGTTGAGAGGAATGACCTGTCCGGCATGTTTGCCGCCGACGACCTTGAGTTCTGCCGAAACCATGAAGCTTACTCCGACTGAACAACCCGCGGAAACTGTTGCCAGTGCAAGTACCGTCGCTGCCACTGTGGTTTCACATCGCGGGATTTTTAGAATGTAACAAATCCTCTGCCGTGGACCACCAGGAAAACGTTCGTGAACTGAACAAAAAATCAGAAAAGCAAGCTGCGGGCGGGATGTTCCTGCGGTGACGGGCGGTGAACGCCAGCCACCATCCTTCCCCACAATTCCGGTTCTTCACCCCCGAATCTCCCTTTTTTTTCGCGACATCCTCCCGCAATTCCATTACCATCCCACCCATCGCCGGCCTCTTCCCAAGCCTCCGGGAATCCTGCATTATGGTCTCGCGTCCGCTCCCGCCAGCCCCCACCGCAGCCTGTCCTGCCCTGCCCCGTGCGACCCGCCGTTCGCTGGTCGCCCATTCAGCGCTCGGCATGGGCGCACTGGGTTTGTCCGGGCTGTTGGCTGACGATGGGCGACTCCTGAAAACCAGCGCGGGCGTATCGGGTCAGCCGCAGCCGTCCTCCCTGACTGCTCGCTCGTCGCATTTCCCGGGTCGTGCGAAGCGAGTGATTCATTTCTTTCTGAATGGGGGGCCATCGCACGTCGACACGTTCGATCCCAAGCCTGCGCTGGCCCGTTACCACAACCGCAGCATCTCAGAAAATCCATTGACTGAGCGTCGCACGGGAGCGGGGTTTCCGTCACCGTTTCGATTCCGGCCATACGGGCAGTCCGGAATTCAGGTCAGCGACCTGTTTCAGCGGACAGCGGCCCACATTGATGACATCGCCGTCATCCGCTCCATGTATGCTCAGGTCCCCAATCACGAACCATCGCTGATGCTCATGAACTGCGGCGATTCCGTGCAGCCGCGTCCCAGCATGGGTGCCTGGGTGTTGTACGGGCTGGGCAGCGAGAACCAGAATCTGCCTGGGTTCGTAGCCATGTGCCCCAGCGGCCTTCCGATTAAGGATACCGAAAACTGGCAGTCGGCATTTCTGCCCGGGGCGTACCAGGGCACCTACGTGGATTCGCGGCATGAGCAGGTGAGTCGTCTGATTGAGAACATCGACCACCCGCAGCTGTCCACACCTGCTCAGCAGCGCCAACTGCAACTGCTCAACCAGTTCAACTCCCTGCACCGCAGCACCCGCATCGATCCTCGCCTGGACGCCCGCATTCAGTCCTTTGAGCTGGCGTTTCGGATGCAGCAGGATGCCGCGGAGGCATTCGACATCAGCGGCGAGCCGCGGCATATTCAGGAGCTTTACGGAAGTGGCGTGCATGCCCGGCAAACGCTCATTGCCCGCCGACTGCTCGAACGCGGCGTCCGTTTCATCCAGCTCTGGCATGGTGCCGGCCAGCCCTGGGACAATCATTCAAACATCGAATCCGCCCATCGCAGTCTGGCGGCTGAAATTGATCAGCCCATTGCGGCGCTCATCACGGACCTCAAACAGCGCGGTCTGTTCGAGGACACGCTGATACTCTGGGGCGGCGAGTTCGGCCGGACCCCCACGGTCGAGCTCAGTGCTGACGGCAGGCCTCAATCCGGTCGCGACCACAATCATTGGGGTTTCACTGTCTGGCTGGCGGGTGGCGGTATTCGTGGTGGAACCGTGCACGGAGCCACTGACGAACTGGGCTTCCGCGCGTCCGATTCCCCTGTCAGTGTGCACGACCTGCATGCCACCATGCTGCACTGTCTGGGCTTCGATCATCAGCAACTCACCTTCCGTTACGCCGGCCGCGACTTTCGACTCACGGATGTGCACGGCCACGTTCTGCATTCCATCCTGACCTGACCTCCCCCGCCCGTTCCTCCCTCCGTTTCCTGCCATCCCACGGTGCTTCATGTTTGAATTCACCTCTGCCCGGATTGTCCCCGCGCTGCTGATTCTGACCGCCACCTCGTGGCTCTCGCTGGTGGATTCTGCGGTTGCCGGCCCACCGATCACAGTGCAGCTGCTGCAGCGAGCGGACGCGGTCAGCTTCGACCAGGAAATACTCCCGCTGCTCCGTAAAAACTGTCTGGCCTGTCATTCGGCCGCAGAGCGTCAGGGTGGTTTGATCCTCGAGACGCCCGCCACCATTCTCAAAGGCGGTGACTCAGGGCCGGCCGCAATTCCCGGCAAAGGGGCGGACAGCCTGATGCTCAAGCTGGCAGCGCACCAGCAGGAGCCGGTGATGCCTCCGGAGGGCAACGACGTGGCAGCCCTCAACCTCACCCCCGAGCAGCTCGGCCTGCTGCAGCTGTGGATCGACCAGGGAGCCCGTGGTACGGGGGGCATCGACAGTCTGTCGCCGCGAAGTATGCAGCTGGTTTCCCCTCGGCTGCAGGCTGTTCAGGCTGTGGCGGTGACGGCGGATGGTCAGTATGTGGCCTTTGGGCGTGGCAATCGGATTCACCTGCATCATGTGCCCACCGGACAGCTCGTCACGACCCTTGCGGATGCTGCTGCCGGCGCCGCTGCGGACGCCTCAGCAGCGCTCGCCCACCGCGATCTCGTGCAGTCGCTCGCCTTCAACACCGACGGCGATCTGCTTGCGTCCGGCGGCTTTCGTGAAATTAAGCTCTGGCGTCGCCCGAAGGACGTACGCCGGGCCACCATCCCGCTCCCGGCTGCTCCCGCCGCTCTGGCGATCAGTCCCGATCGCACCTGGCTGGCCGTGGGTTCCGCCGATCATTCCATCCGACTGTTTCAGCTCCCTTCCGGAACCGCCGGAGCTGTGCTGCAGGGCCATACAGGTCCAGTTACGGGGTTGCGTTTCAGCCCTGAACTGCCGCAGCTGCTGAGTGCAGCGGCCGATCAATCCGTGCGCATCTGGAATCTTCCGGACGGCAGTCCTGCCGGGCTGATCGAGACCCCCACGCCCCTGACGGCTCTGGAGGTCTTCGCTCCGGCCGCAGCCAATCCCGCAGCGGCTGCTGCAGCCGCGGCACCTGCTCCTTCGGTGCTGGTGACGGCCGGCGGCGACAACCTGCTGAGACTCTGGCAGTTGCCAGCTTCCCAGCCTGTCCCGGCAGCCGACTTTCCGGCCGGGATCAGGACTGTGGCCTTCACTGACGATCGACGCTGTGCCGCTGTGTCTGACGGTTCCGGCAACCTGACCGTGCTGCAGCTGTCCGCCGAGAACGCATCATTCAGTCCGCGAGTGCTGGCATCCTGGAAGACCGCGGCGGTCCCGACAGCCCTGGCGCTGGGACCCATTCCTGGTGCACCGGCCGCCAACGCCGGCAATCCGACGGAGGTGCTGCAGGTTTTTGCGGGATTTGAAACTGGACTGCTGCAGCTGCGACGGGTTGCTGCCCCGGACAAGGTGACGGAATGGACAGCGGGGTCATCCGGCATCACGGCCGTGGATCAGAGTGTTGACGGGAAGTTCGCTGCATCCGCGTCGGCGGACGGGGCCGTGGTGGTCTGGAACATCGCTCCACCGGCGACAGCGCCGCCGCTGTTTGAAGCCGCAGCCGAAGAGAATTTGCGGGCGGGGCAGCTGAGTCCTTCGCGAAAACTGCTGGCGAGCGTGGCTCAGCAGAACGGCCAGCCCGTGCTGGTGATTCGCAGCACGGAAACCGGTAAGATCACGGCTCGACTTGCGGGTCACACGGGTCCGGTGACGGCGTTTGCATTTTCTGCGGACGACGGTCGACTGGTCTCTGCCGCGGGTGACGGCACGCTGCGTTTCTGGGATCTTCGCAATCCTGGCCAGCCCGAGCTGAAGAAGATTGAATCGCTGCCTGGAGGCGTCACGGCCGTTGGCTGCACCAGCGACGGGGCTCAGGCTGTGGCGGCCTTTGCCGACAACATCCTGCGGTCCTATGCGGCAGCGGATGGGATGCTGGTCCGGGAATTTCGGGGTCACACGGCGGCGGTGGTGGATCTGAGTTTTCGTGGGGGGCAGCTGTGCAGCGTCAGTCGGGATGCGAGCGTGCGATTCTGGAATCCGGCCGATGGTGCTCAGGTACGTACCTTCAACCTACCCGCTGCTCCCTCAGCCGTCTGCTTCACACCGGACGGGCAGAAGCTTCTGGCCGCCTCTGAAAACCGTTTCTCCGTGCATCAGCTTGACAACGGCAATGCGCTGCTGAATCAGGACGGCATCCCGGGCGCGGCTTCTTCCATTTCCATTTCCGCAGATGCTCGACTGTTTTCGCTGCTGCTGCCCGGCGGTCAGTTTCAGGTTCGTGAGCTTTCAACGGGCAAACTGCAGGAGTCATCGACGGATCCGCAGACGGCACTGGTCGCCTTTGCCCTTCCGCCCACCGGTTTGTTGTTTGCACGGAATGCGGGTTTGCCGGAGTTTCGCGGGTTGCTGTATTCGGCCGCCCCGGCAGGCAATCCGGCCTCGCCCGTGCGCGGGTTGTTGTTCCATCCCAACAATCAGCTGCTTGTGTATTCGCATGCCGACGGATCGCTGCGGGGCATCAATCCTGCTGGTGCGGCCGTGGCCTTCAACACCAGTCACGGTGCGGCGGTGAATCAGCTGGTGATGTCAACGGATGGCCAGCTGTTGGCAACGGCAGGCGAAAATGCTGTTTTGAAAATCTGGAACACGGGTGGTCAGCCTGCGGGGCCTCGTGAGCTGCAGGGTTTTCCGGGCCCGGTTCGCAGCGCGGCATTTTCAGCTGACGGCAAGCTGCTGCTGGCAGCGAGTGCTGGCGCGGCGGGGGGGGCCACACCTGTGGTCCGGATCTACGACATGTCGGCAGGAACTCTGCTGCAGCAGACGACTGCGGTTGGAAACGAGGTTCCGCTGGCGGCTGTGTTTTCGGCAGTGATGCCTGCGGTTCCGACTGGTGATGCCGCAGCCCTGGTGGGTGCGCGACCGCGACTGCCGGAAGTGCTGCTGGTAAGTGCAGCAACGGCACGGATCTGGCAGTCAGACTTTCTGGGAACGCTCGCCGGACACACCGGCCTCGTCCACGCGCTGGCTCGGCTGCCGGGAACGGCGCCGCAGCTCATCAGCGGTGGCGCGGATAACACGGTCCGAATCTGGAATGTGGCGACGGGGCAGAGTGTTCGGCAGGTGAATCACGGGGCAACGGTGCTGTCAGTGGCCGCGGCACCGGACGGTCAGCGATTTGCCACTGCCAGCGACAATCGCACAGCGCGAATCTGGAACGTGAACGGCAATCAGATTGCGGAGTTGAAGGGTGATATTCGCCGCAGCATCGCGCTGACGCGTGCGCGGCAGGCAGAAACCGCAGCGAATGCGCGCGTGACAGTTGCCAAACAGCAGCTGGAGGCTGCCGAGAAGGATCTTCCAGTTCGCACAGAGGCCGAGAAAAAGGCCGCGGAGGCCCTGGCCGCTGCAGCTGCGGATATGCAGACAAAGCAAACGGCGGTGGACACGACTCTGGCTGCCAAGACACAATCCGAAAAGGTGGCGATCGAGGCTTCGGCTGCGTCGCGAGCTGCCCTGTCCGAAAAGCAGACGGCGGAACTGGCGGCGAAGGAAGCAGCGGCCACTGTACAACTGCTGCAGGCCCGAGTCACTCGGTTGCAGCAGGCCGCTGCCGCGGACCCCACCAGCGAAATGCTCAAGCAGAAAGCCACGGCGGCACAGGCAGAAATGGAAATGGCGACTCGCAAATCCACGGAACTGACTGCCGCTGTGCAGGCTCCGACAGCCAAAGCAACAGAGATGGCGGGCAAGGCCAACGAAGCGGCGCAGAAGCTGGAGTCCGTGCAGAAGCCCTACAACGATGCCGTAGCCGCCCTCAAGACCTCCACTGCTGCTCACAAGCTGGCAGCGCAACAGCAGATGCTGGCGGCGGCCGAACTGAAAACTGCACAGGAGCTTGTGCCCACCCGCAAGGAATCGCTTGCCCGCACCGAGGCCATACTGGCGGAAGCCAAAACTGCGGTGCAGACCGCCGACGAACAGGTCAAACAGGCCGATCAGCCCCTCCGCACCATCGCCTTCTCGCCCGACAGCACCACGTTGCTCACAGCCGGAGATTTTTCCAGCCTGCACACGTGGGATGCCGCTGTGGGGACGGCCATTGATGCATTCGCCGGCCATCAGGCTGCGGTTCGCGCGGCGCTGTATGTGGACGAGCGACTGCTCGTGTCCATCAGCGACGACAATACTCTCGTGCTCTGGGATTCCAAACCCAGCTGGGAGCTGGCACGGACAATTGGTGCCGCTGACCAGCCCGACCTGATCGCTCATCGCGTGACTTCCGTGGAGTTCTCTGCGGACTCAACGCGGCTGCTGGCGGCGGGCGGCATTCCCTCGCGACGTGGCGAACTGCAGATTTTCTCGGTCGCTGACGGAGCACGGCAACTGCATTTGCCGCAGGCCCACGACGACGTGATCTACTCCGCTCGCTTCTCACCCGACGGACGACGCATCGCCGCGGCCTCTGCCGACAAATATATCCGGACGTTTGACGCGGCGACCGGAGAATTGCTCCGCCGCTTCGAGGGACACACCAGCTATGTTCTGGGAGTGACCTGGAAACGCGACGGACAAACGCTCGTCTCGGCAGGCGCCGATAACACAATTAAGGTCTGGACGGCGGAGACGGCCGATCAGCAGCGCACGATCAGCAACTTCGAGCGTCCGGTGACTGCGGTCAGCTACATCGGAGAGACAGATCAGATTATCTGTGTCTGCGGTGACAAGGCCGTCAGGATGTACAACGCGGCGAATGGAGGACAGATCCGCAATTTCCCCGGGGCCGATTCCTGGCAGCACGCGGTAGCGATCACGCCTGACAGTGCTGTCGTGGTGGCTGGCGGGGCGTCTGGAGCGGTGCGGGTCTGGAACGGCAACAACGGACAGATGCTGAAGGACCTGAAGTGAGGACTGGCGGTTCAACCGCATTTGCCACGACGGCTCGATCAGGCGCGTAGTCGGGAGAGAACGCGACTGGAACCTCCTGTGTCGACTTTCGCTCTGCGACAGAACGTTCGTTCGCAGAGCGAAAGGAGGTAACAGCCACCCCGCACGACGAACGCGAGTGCGATTGGGCGAATGTGGCCGGGTTCTCGGTCCGCCTTGATGAGATGAACCCGGCCGCAAAACGCTCACCGTTCACCAGGGACGCGGTCCGGGAGCGGGCATATTCCAGGTTCGGCGGTAGCCAATAGGATTGACGGCGGCACCGACGCCGTTGGAAAAGGGATCGCTGTGGCTGCCGGGGCCCTGTGTGGCAGGGTTGGGAGCAGTGTCGTGCAGCATGCCTTCCATATAATTGGTGCGATAGCGATTCCAGAACTGTTGCGAGTAGGGCATGCCGGCCGGCGAGCCCCACTGTCCGGAGATCTGTGCCTGGGAGTAGACCTGTTTGTAGTTGTAGGGCCGGAAGGTTGCGTATCCGCCGTAGGCTGGGTATCTCTGGAAGTAGCCGTGCAGCCAGGGGTCCTGCTGGTCGAACGGGTACAGCTGAACTCCGGAACCACCGTCGCCCCATGACGAGGCGAATCCGGGTGATCCGCCATAGGGGTCACAATAGGGAACGGGCATCTGCGCTTTGGCGGGGTTTGCCAGGAGGACTGGCAGGACGAACGTGAGAGCACACAGCAGTCGGCGAAGCATGTTGAGACCTCCTGAGGCCGCTCTGAGCGACCGCGACATCCTTGATGAAAACTGAGCGGGAACGCAGTTCACAGAGGAAATCGGTTGGTTCGAGGAAGTTGCTGGCGAAAATCAAGCCGAATCCGCGTGGAAATCGGCTGGATTGGCCGGATCGCCAAGCATGGCTGGATTGACCGTCAGATTCAGCCCTGCGAGTTGGGATTTTTCGTGGATTCCTCTGGCTTTTGCCGGGAATCACAATAGCGGGTTTGGGCAAGAGCTATGGTCGCAGGTCACAGGGAGGGTTCCTGTGAGTTGAGGTGGTGTTGGTTGTCTGTGTTTTGGGAGGACCTGCGGTGAGATTTTCTTCGTCTGTGATTTCATTTCTGCTGGCAGTGCTGGTGCCAGGTTTTGCTTCTTCTCTGGTGGCTGCTGGCGAGGGCTGCTGTGGCGGCGTTGCGGTGGCTCCTGCATGGCGGCCAGTGGTTGCGGCCCCGGTGCAGTTTATTCAGCCGATGGCAGCATTGCCGGTTCCGGTCGCGACTCCGGCGCCGTGTTGCGGCGGATCGGGAGTGTTGCCAGTGGCTGTCCGTCCAGCTGCACTGGTGGTTCCACCGGGTTACCACGTGCAGCACCCCTATTATAACTACCGAGCTCCGTGGAACGGCCCGGGACCGGCGGTGCTGAATCGAGCGATCACGTGGTGATGATCGTCGTGTGATGAGTGGCGGTTTCTGCCGTATCCCCGGGACTGAAGACTCGCTAGGGGGGGCATTCAGAAGCCGGAAAAGTCAACGCAGTTTGCCGGACTGGTCCGAGTCTTGTGAGTCGGGCTGCCGGATGCTTCTCCGGGTTCAATCCCGCGGGGTGGGAAGACGATAGTCGAAGCGGTTGTTCGGTCTGTGCCGCGCTTTTCGGAATGTGGCAGTTGAGCCGGAATGACTCAGGGATGGGTGATTCGGCAAAGGCTTCCTGGTAGCTCGGGAGCAGATCGGTCCTGCATTTCAGTGCAGGGCCTGCGACATGGAAGGAGCACCGCGAATGTATTTTGAAAAGCTGGGGAGTCTGCACTGGGCGAGGGCTCGGCGGCGGGCGGGTTTCAATGGCTTACTCTGCGGCGCAGCCACGGTGCTGTTGTCGCTGACGTTGTCGGCCGGTTCGGCATCCGCTCAGATTTCACCGCCATTGAACGGCCAGCGTCCAGCCCCGGGTTTGCCAGCTGGCAACGGGGATCCTCTGCGTCTTGAGTCGCCGGAAGTTTCCGGGCGAGTGGATGCGTCCCTGAGTCCGAACGTGAATCAGGTGCTGCGACCGCAGTATCACATCGAGATTGAGCGGCGGCACAGCCAGCTGGTGATTACGAATCAGCGGGTGCGGCGAATTGCAATCACGGATTCCACGATTGCCAATTTCGTGCAGTATTCGGAGAGCGAAATCAGCCTTGTTGGACTGGAGTTGGGTCGCACGGACCTGACGCTGTGGTTTGAGGATCAGGAATCGCCGTCGATTTATGAAATTACGGTGGTGCGTGATGCGAGCCTGGAGGAACAACGCACAATTGACTTTGGTCGACTTGAGCGTCGGCTGAAGGTGCTCTACCCCAATTCCGTCGTGGCGCTGATTCCTGTTGGTTCGCAGGTGATTGTCCGCGGTCAGGCATACGACGGCGAGGAGGCTTCCAACATCATGCAGGTGGTGCGTACGGAGGTGATTCGATCGCTTCGTCGCGGCGCTGCGATGGATGATGAACTGGGGCTGGCTGGAGTTGCGGCTGGCGGACTGGGTGGTGGCGGAGCCGGTCAGGGTGGGGCTGGCAACAACAACCAGGGTCAGAACCTGCGGGACATCGTGATCAACGAACTGGTGGTTCCCGGGGAGTACAATATTTCGCTGCGAGTGATGGTGGCGGAGATCAACCGATCCGAGTTGCGAAATGCCGGCGTGGACTGGCGGGTGCTGTTTAATGGGGGCCAGGAGAGTGTCGGTGCTTCACTGGGTGGAGGTACCGGAACCACATTGAGCGGTATCTTTGAAAATGGCGAGATTGAGATCTTCATCAGGTGGCTGCAGTCCAATGGTACGATCAAGCTGCTGGCTGAGCCACGGCTGACGGTACTCAGTGGAACCGGAGCCAGCATCCTGGCGGGCGGTGAGTTTGCGGTCCCCACGATCATTGGTGTCGGGGGTGGTTCGACAACGACATTCCGAGGGTTCGGTACCAGCCTTGTTGTAACGCCAACCGTGATTGACCGGGACCTGATCCGCATGCAGGTGGTGCCGGAATTCAGCGAAGTCAATGCTCAGAACGCCGTCAACGGCATTCCAGGCACGAATGTGAAGCGGGTACAGACGACGGTGGAACTGCGTGAGGGCCAGACGTTTGCGATTGGTGGTCTGATTTCGAGGCAATCGCTGGCGGAAGTCAGTCGTGTGCCTCTGCTGGGCGATATTCCGTGGATCGGGCCGAGGATTTTCCAGTCCAAGACTGCTTCGGAGACGGAGACAGAATTGCTGGTGCTGGTGAGTCCCGAGATTGTCCGTCCGATGGATCCGGATGATGTGCCACCCGTACCGGGTTACAACGTCACGCATCCGACGGATGATGACCTTTGGAAGCGGGGCCAGACTGAAGGAGCGCCGGATCACAACGTGTATCAGGTGGCGCCCTTCGGCAGCGGCAACATGCAGGGCATCCCACAGAGTTACAGCTTCAGCAATCCCGCGCCGACAACCGGTCTCTGGGGACAGCAGACATACGGTCAGCCTGCGTATGCTCAGCCGCAGAATCCACAGATGTACGGTCAGCCGTATCCTCAACCTTCGATGTCCTATCCCCCTCAGGGCTATGCTCAGCCAGCCTACCCGCAGCCGCCGTCAGGCCAGCAGCCGTGGATGATGCAGCCTCCGGTTGGGGCCGGGCAGCCGTACAGTAATGTGCCGCCAGTGCCCGCAGCGCCACCATCGACAGCTGTCGGTGGTCCTATGGGGCCAATGCCTCCAGGACTGCCGCCGCAAAGCCGGGCTGGTGGCATGCCTGGTCGATCGGGTTCAAGTATTCGCCCGGGCAACAACGGGGTCAGCGTCAAGCCAGCGGGATGGAATCAGCAGCCTGCGGTGAGACGTGCCGGTCGCTGATGGTGCTCGAATTGATACGTTTGGGGATTGATCTGCTGTTCTGTGGAAGGGGCTTCAATGAGAATACAGCGACTGGTTCCAGCGAGAATTGCAGTGCTTGCCTGCAGCAGCCTGGTGGCCGCCGGCTGCACGTCCACTCTGTCCTGCCACACCTCGTCTGAGGGTTGCGGCCCGATGTACTCGAGTGGGGTGCACTATGGTCATTCATCATCCGGCATCTGGCCGTTCAACAGAAATCATTATCCGGCGTCACGTTATGCGATTCCGGATGTGATGCCGCTGGGTTCCATCGTCAGATCTCACTGGCACGTGATGGAAACCAACGCTGAAGCAGCCGACTTCATTCTCTATCGGTGTGAATTTGTGGATGGTTCGTCAGAGCTGACTCCGGCAGGGCGGAACCACATTTCTGAGATTGCCGCGCGGATGCCGTCGACGCCATTTCCGGTGATTGTTGAACAGAGTTTGAACAACAGTGATCCGGAAGTGGATCAGATCCGGCGGGACCTTGTGGTGCGTGTGCTGACAGACCTTGGAAATGCGGACGCGGCGCGGCGGACCTTCGTATCTCAGCCTTATGGCAAAGGTTTGAACTCGCTTGAGGCGGAGCAGGACTTTGGACGCTTCCGCTCCGTCCGCCGCAATGGGAACAATGGTTTTGGCGGTTCGGGTGGCGGAGGCGGTGCAGGCGGTGGTGGTGGGTTCTGATCTGTGTTTGTTGCGGGTGATCAGAGAGTATCGAGGGGGCCGACACCGGCTGTGGAAGTCATTTTCAGGGGGAAGCGTTCAAGGAGTTCGTGAATCTGGCTGATGGGAAGGGAGCGGATGAGCTGCAGGTCTTCGGCAATGGAGCGGTATTCGCTGCGGTAGAGCCAGTTGGAGCCGAGTGAGGTGAGTCGTCCCATGGGGCGTTCGCCGCGGAGCACAATTCGCGAGGCGACTTTGTTGCGAGCCTGTTCCAGTTCTTCGGGGGTGATGCCGCTGCGG
>JBEIEK010000061.1:0-22402 GCA_040382995.1 Planctomycetaceae bacterium | reverse complement strand
TGCAAGGAAACTCTTGACGGCATCCTCAGTGGGTTCGTCGGGGATCGATGCTAAGCCGGTCTGATCCGGATAGTGCCTTGAGAAAAGCCCTTCCATACTCGTGGCAATGCCGCGAAGTTCATCAAGGAGTTCCGTGGTGGCATCTTTGACTTCGGTAAATTCCACCGGAGCCAGGGACTTGGTTGAAACCTCAATGAGATTGAGGATGTTCTCGTAGATCGATCGCATCACCTTGGCACCAAGGGGCGTGTCATCTTCTACGACAAGAGCTTCGTCGCTTTGCACCTCCGATGAGCCAGGGCCTTGCATGTTCGGTGGTACATACCCTCCAGGCAGCGTGGGAACTCCACCGGCTGGTGGTTGCATCATCGGATTAGGAACGGGACCTGGGCCCGAGGCTCCAAGCATCGAAGGATCATCGGGATAATAGTCCCAGGCTGCTTTGAGCAGAATCTGAGTGGGTTCGTCGTATTCCGAGAGTTCCATCATGCACTTGGCAAGGGACTTGAATTTCAGGCCTTGAATTTCTTCGGTCGTGAGTCGTTTTAGTGGCATACGATTCGTCTGGACTTTCTGGCCGATGCCCGGCGAGGAAACCTTGGTGGCAAGACTCGCTTGCAAGCTCTTTCGAATCAGCGGGTGAATCGAGCAGCCATCCAAGCGGTCGGCTTGCAGAATGCGACTTGCGGCTTCAGACTGCAAATCAAGATGTTCCCTGAGTTTCTCTTGGGATTTGACGATCCTCGCGCCGGGGTTGATTCCGATCGTGCAGTAGCTCCACTCGTTGAGTTGCCCTTGGTCGATAAAGAGGATTTCTTGGCCTTGGGTGTCGTACCCCTTGGAGCATCGCGTGGGGGTGATTCCTATCGAGGAAGAGCGAAGGAATTTCTGGACAACCAGGTCAAAGAACTGAGAGCTGAGTTTGTTGCGTGAAAGATGGTGGGCTACGGCATAGGTGCCATCGGACTCTCGGGTGATGGTGAGAATTCCCTCGGAATCCTCGGAGACAGCAACGGGTAGAGTGATCCCTTCCATTCCGTGGCCAAAGAGAACCACGGGGTTGTCTTGGTAGAAGTCGGTTTCGATTCCATCTTGGTCGACTACGTGGTTGACGCGGTCGAGTTCGGCGGTGCTTATCCGCATTCGAACGGTCATCACCTGCTCGTCGATGGCCGGCTCCCAGATCGTATCCTGTGCGAATTGCCCAGTAAGCGGTCCGGTTTTGCAAAGATACAGACGGTCCGAAAAGCCATCCCGGTCGGGTAGACCAGGAAGGAGTGATTTGATTTGGTCGAGGCTCAGTGCTTTGCGGTCCAAGGGGTATCTCCTTGGACGCTATGCTCGAAAATTAGAAAGCAGGGTTCAAACGCAAGTGCGTTATATGAGCATCATCGTTTCGATGACTGCTTCGCCTATCCGCCCACCAGCCAAACCGATTCGAAGCGGAAGTACTTTGGGATTTCGGGGAGAGAGCGGAGGAGAAATCTGCTGTGCCTAGTTCATCAGAGACCGCTTTAACATCTGTCGAACGCCCGTCCTGTAGGACATCTTCCGCACTGTCCAAAAGTTGTTTCTTCCAGAGATTAATCTGAGTCGGATGCAACTGATGCTTCTTCGCTAGCTCGGCGCTTGTCTTAGTCTCTCGAATTGCCTGTCGGGCTACTTTAGCCTTAGAAGAGTGTGTGAAGTATCATCGCTTCCTTGTCCTGTTTCATCCTTGGTAGACTGGGACGGCTTCGAGGCAACAGCTTACCCTACGAAACGCAATTTTCTATCTTAAACCGTGGTCCTAAAGTTGGGGTCCACTTCAGTCGATGGCTAGGGTTGGTTTACAGCCGAGTGTGGCCTGTATTGTTTACCTACCGGGCGGAGACTCGAGTTGG
The DNA here is from genome assembly GCA_040382995.1 of Planctomycetaceae bacterium. Lineage (GTDB taxonomy): Bacteria > Planctomycetota > Planctomycetia > Planctomycetales > Planctomycetaceae > SXXK01. Next base: position 20,519 of record JBEIEK010000061.1, on the reverse strand, counting down.
CGAAGAAATCCAGTCGTGAAGATTCGATGCCAGGAATATCGCCGATTTCTCGAACGTGGTTTTTCGCAATGTCTTGCAGCAGCGGAGTGACTTGCTTGAAAACCAGCCTTGTGGGTTTTGCAAAGTTCTACTGAGGCCAGGGCAATATCTTCCGACGATTAGAGCTGGCTGAAAAGTGGAGAACCGGCGCCAAGCCTGTTCCAGGCGTATTCCGCGCACTCGGGGGCGAAGGTCCACAGCAGCTGAACGAATTGCCGGCGCTCGCCTACTGGTACGCCAGAGAGGAAGACATCTCGCAGACGTGCGACGGCTAGGTGGAACTCCGCTGCGATCATGTGGCGGTGAGCTCGCTCAAGCATACGGTGTGCACGCTCAACCGTTGAGTCATCTGCCACACCGCTATCGCCCTCGTTGGCCCATCGCCGAACCCCACCGAGAAAGCGATCCATTGTATGCATCACCCGCCCATCCCAGTGCACCTTGGACGAAAGAGGTCCCATGAACATCATCGAGAGCCGCGTGCAGTCGGCACCGAAGCAGGCAAGCGTCTCACGAGCGTCGACTACATTGTCGTGAAGGCGCGACATCTTCCGACCATCCGCTCCCACGACGACTCCGTGGCCACGAAGAATTGGAAACGGCTCGAAGATACCGGGCATCAATCCTTCCTCGCCCAGAACGTACGCGAGACATCGTGCGTAAAGCATTGGCGTTAGCGCGTGGTGGGCAGCACCTATAGCAATGGGGGGTGCCGCGTACAGCTTTGCACTCTCGCGGACGAAGTACCACCCGAGCGCGAAGAGCGGGTGGACGCGGAGGCCCGGCGCACCCTCCGAGAGGGGTGCAGCGGCAACGCCCCATGAACGGACCGAGCCGACGCGAAGGTCGAGCAGGCGAGTCCGCGACGTCGGTCGCAGTTCGGCTTCCCTGACGTACGCGCGCGCACCGAGCACGGCTCTTGCACCGGTCCCGAACGTGCTTGCTCGATCGACCCGCGGCGTTACAAAAAGAGGGATACGCTCCGCTGCTTCGGCACTCCAGGCGAACATTTCGAGCGGGACTAGCTCTGCGGACGGACTCACCAACGCACGCTCGACGTTGCGCCACACGTCGGAGTCGCGTTCGATCCGCGCCAGGATCGGGTGCTCGGGGCTCAGATAGATAGCCTGCAGATTCCTAGCGGCGGCGGGATCGGGCCAGAACACGGAAATCGGTCCGACGTTGGTCTCGTATACTTGGTCGGCACCTGAAACCGTTTCGAAGTAGCGTGCAAACGTGTTCTTCAAATCAGCGGGCCAGTCGAGTTGTAACGTAGCCTCGTACATTCGTGGGGCCAGATGTTTAACCGCGAGGAAAGGCGCTTGCCGAAATTCCCACACCAGATTTGAGCTCCTACATCGCGGGCATACCATCTTCCTCGCCTCCTTCCGCATGACGTCAAGGCCACATGGGTGACAGTAAAGCGTTGGCGAGTCCTGGAAGAAGATGGCTCCACGCCCCATGAGTTTTAAGTAGAGTTCGCTGACCTCCTGCGCGTTCGCATGATCGTTGCTTCTCGACTCGACACTCCCCAGGAGTCCTAGCTTAGCACGTGCTTCGGCCCAGTCGGTCGTGTATTCATCCGCAATTGCAGCCCCCGCCCTCCTACTCAGCTCGGAGGCTCTACCAATGGGAATTCCCCAGTTATCCCACAGAAGCGGCTTAACGGGTTCGAAGCCACGCAGTTTCTCAAAGCGCGCTATTACATCGGCGACTATCGGGCTGCGCAGATGCCCGATCCCTGGCGGATTCGCCGACGGATCCGGAGGAAACTCGAGGATGAGTCGTTTGCCGCTGGTTGTGCTCACTCGATCTCCGTTCAAATAGCTTGGACCAAAGCTACCGGGTCAAGGGGGATAAGGTTTTCGACAAGCGAGAGCACGGCTGAGGGTTGGCTCGTACCATCGATCAAGACGTCCGGCTGTCCGTACGAGCGTCGGATCTGCCTATGGAGATTTCGGTGCCTCGCTAGCCGCTCGAGGAAGAAACGCTCGTCGTCATCAGGGCGAGTATCAAGCTTTGAGCCGCATGTGCCACAAACTGCGGAGGTGACGGAAACTGCAAGATGCTTGTCGTCCATGCAACTCGGGCACCGCAGTCGGTTGCGTGAACGGGTAAAACATATGTGGTCGGGCACGTCGATATAGACGAAAATGAAGCGTTGAAGCCCTAGCCGCTTTTGGAACCCGAGGAGCCACTTCGCTTGTGGTTCCGTCGCAGGAAAGCCCTCGATCACACAAAACCGACCGAGCAGCAGTGGCAGTTCTGCCTCTAGCGCGGAACACACGAACTCGTCAGGCATCCACATACAACGCTCTACAAAACTCTGAGCCGCAAGTCCGATATCGGTCCCCAAGCGAAGCTGCTGCAAGAAGAAGGCTCTTACACCGAAGTGTGCAATCTGTGAGCCGTGCCGGCTCATCAGCCCTTGGACAACAGTGCTCTTTCCCGCGCCGGGCGGACCCATCAAGAGCAGCCCAGGAGCCAGCACGAGATCCCTAGTTCGACGCAGCGAGGATGAAGAACTCATGGGATCTCCTCGCGCGAGAAATCATCACCCTTGATGCGGTAACCAACACGCTCGTTCGCTGAGGAAATCGTCGCGTACAGCGCCGCGAGGGTTCGTAAGTTGTCTTCGCCCGATATCCCCGGGTCGATGTCGTCTCGCACATACGCGATGAATCGCCGCATAACCTCGACATTGAGCGCGTCTACTGATTCGCCGGAAAACTGGGCTATCTTCTTGAGCTCAGCCCGCTTGCCGTTGACCGTGAGTTCGGCTTTATCGACTATTGCTACGCCATGCAGACCTTCTACGCGCCAACCTGAAAAGAAGTCTACATAGTCATCCTCCTTAGGTGCCCAGTTGACGTTGTAAGTCACCGGTAGACCGCCTTGCATCTGGTAAAAGACTTGTGCTGAGGCTTGGCCTTCAAACGGACTCCAAGGGACGTTCCAAGTTGTCGCCTGGACACGCTCGATTTCACGGCCGAGAACCCAGCGCAGAAGATCAACCTGATGTGAACCGGCTCCCATCAGTACGGGATGGTGCCGCTTGCTCCTCCAGCCGAATCCTGCGGGCCAAGCGGTTCCCTTAACGGCAAGTCGCACTGACACAACGCCAAGCTCCCCGAGGTCGCCTGCGGCGATTATATCGCGCAAGCCAAGGAACGCTGGCAAATATCGCTTCTGCTGCGCGACTACGAGCTTTCGGCCGCAAGTGTTTGCGAATTTGACCAAGTCACGCGCCGCCTCAAGCGACTCGGCGAGCGGTTTGACGACGAGTACGTGCAGTCCTGCGTTCAACGCAAGGGTTACATGCTCTGCGTGAAACGGGGGCGGGGAGCAAATGCAGACGGCGTCGGCCTCGATGTTCGCCAGGAAGGCGGGTTTGGCGTCCGAAAATAGATATTCGTCGGTGAGCCCAAATGTCTGCTTGGCGACCTCGCGAGCCTCGTCCGATGGGTCAACTGCCGCGACTACTCCAATTCCGAGTTCGCGATAAGCACGCACCCAGGCGCGGCCGAAACCACCTGCGCCGACAATTATGACTCTCATGAATTACCCTCCGAATGACCAAGTCTCGCGCAGAGATCGGGAAGTAGTCTACGGGCGAGCCGCTCGCAAAAAACGGCGACCTCGAAGGCCTTCGTCTCGCTGGCGGCGACCGAATGCGCTATCGGGCACGTGACCGCCGAAACGGGCCAGTCGTTGACTCTCGTGTAGAATCTCGCGGCGGCCTCCGGGGCTATCAAGCCCATGAGTTCATGCTCGATGGCAGCAATGTCGTCGAGCGACGGATCGAGAACTTGAACCTCTGGAAAGGGACTTAGTTTACCGGCGACCGATACCTTTGTGTAGGGCAACGAGCGCGCGACGAGGTGGGGTAACACTACATCGTAAGCGCATTCTTTGGGAATGTCCTCCAGTAAGAGCCTCGCAATTACCACAACGGGCGTGAGGTCTGGTTTCTTCCTGTAGAACTCGGTTAGGGATCCAGAAAAATTGGAATACAGCGCCATTCCTTCTAATGAGATGCCAAAGTAGAAGCACAGCGTTAGCGCCGCATGGAGCGCGTCGTTCGGAGCAGATGGGGGGTAGCGAAACCACGCGTTCGACGGGTGGGTCAGGCCATGGGTTCGCAGTTCGTCGAGGCGCTTGCGTCTAGTCCCGCGCAGGATCCACTGGCTCATTGGGCAACCTCCTCCAATGAGGCCAGAAAGAAGTTAATATCGCCATAAATATCGGACGACGGGATACCTGCAGCCTTGAAGCCTTCCCGGGTTCCTTGTCCAGTCAGCACGGCCACAAACGACACGCCGGCGTTCAGAGCGGTGCAGGCATCGAGCACGGAGTCTCCCACGTACACGACGTCAGCGGGATCGAGTCTAAGGGCCTCAATGCAGGCGTCGAACGCTTCCTTTTCCGGTTTTCGCACTGGGGAGTCTCCGAGGGAGACGACGACATCAAAGTCCTGTGCGCGCGCGCCTGCGGAGGCAAGTTTTGCGATCGTCTTGCGTGCCGGACCATTTGTAAGGATTCCCAGCAGATAGCCTCTAGTACGGAGCCGCGGTATCCACTCACGAAGCGTAACGAACGGTCGATGCGTGATGTTCACGTTCTCGTAGGCCACAGCAACGCGCTCGACATCCTCAACAGCGAACAGTTGGGCGAGGCACACATCAAAAGGCACTGTGCCGTAAAGCGAGCGAAATCGCTTTTCGTCGGGATGGGCGAGCGCGAGGGACTCAGCGGCGCGCATTAGCTTTTCCAGTCCGACTTCACGAGTCGCAACAAGCGTATCGTCTACGTCAAACACGATCGCCTTCCACCGCATTGCCGTGATCATCGAACGGCCCTCTCGGCGAGACGGGAAAACTGAGTTAAAGAAATCCCCTGCTGTCCAAGTTCTGTCTTCCCGTTCGCATGGAAGTCCGAGCCACCCGAAATCAAAAGACCCCGCTGCTCCACCCACTCCTCGAATTCTCGAATGTTGGGGAACGTTATGGTATCGTGGTGTGGTGTCCTCGTTTCGACGCCCATGAGCCCGCACGCAACCAACTCTTCGATATGCGTCATAAGCTCGCTTGTCATCGATACGTCGTTTCGAGACCACCAGAACGGATGTGCGAGAACAGGCACCGCCCCCAAGTCCCGAGCCCGCCGAACCACGTCGAGCGACGGCAGATAGCGCTGTTCGCGCGGGCGCTCGTCATCAACGAATACGATGCGTGCTCCGTGCTGCTCATAGCCTGACATGAACATCGCCTTTGCCTCGTCGATGCTAATGTTGCACGCATGGGCCACGTAAGACGCGATGAGGGTGCGGCTGAGTAGCCACTTCTCGGGATAACGGCAGGTGTTCCCCTGGATGCCGCGCATAATGTCCGCGGGTGGCGGGATCGCAATCCCCTTCGCGCGCAAACCGTGGACGATTGCGAAGTATACCTCGTTTTTCACATCAGTCGGAAAGCGGATCCAATGGGCGAACTCAGGTTCGAGCACCGCGAAACCGAAACATAGAATGTGATGCTTGCGCCCTCTATGAATTGTACTGACCTCAGCAGCAGGAAACGGAATCTCGACATCGACGAGCTTTGCTTTGGAGACGAGTTCGGGGCTGTACGTTGCTCCTGAATGATCTGTGAACGTGAACACCCGCACGCCTCTTCCTGCTGCGCAAGCGATGACTTCATCTGGCGTCATTCGTCCGTCTGAGTTTGTCGAATGAACATGTAGGTCGAACGCATGCACGGGGTTCAAGTCAGTCACCTTCGGGAGGGAGAGGGGTGAGTGCATCTTTGAACGCCTGAATATGAGTGCGCGGTTGGTGTGCGCCTAGGCTGTCGGTCTCCAGAGGATTCTCGAAGAGACGCGCGCGTTCGTCAATCCAGCTAGTATACGTGTATCCGTCCGGCATCAAGATGAGGCGACGAACCTTGGGATCGGGATCAGCTTCCTCGGAGGATTCGTCGAAGTCGGCAACTGTTCCGTCCTTTCGACGGAACACGTGGACGAACGAGTCCGTTTTTTCCTGCGCAAAGATGCGTGTCCACTCGGCCCTATCTGCAAACGCCTGGATGATGGGCCGGACGTCGATCCAGTTCTCTACGTTAAAACGAGAGAAGCTGGTTTTCTGGCGATACACGGCGGGGATTGGCGAGCAAGACCGAAAGATAAAATTTTTAATACCGAGCGAACAACCCCATGCGAGGTAATCGTCTATGTCCTGTACCGAACGCACTCCAATTTTGGTCATGACGCAACTAAGCCGGATTGAGATGTCGTGCTCGTTGCCGATAGCCACTACGGCCCTAATCACTTCATCGTCTAGACCACCCCACCTGGTGCCGTTCCGCATCACGCGCTCATTTGCGGAGCGTTCGTGGTGGGCAACACTAAGGCTCAGACCGTTAAGCCCTGTGCGCGATAGCGCAACGAGAAGCGGCTCCGGTCCGCCAGGGCCTGACACAGGAGCGAGGATACGGAATCCATTCGAGTGGAGGCGGCACTTTTTCATGCCTCGGAACAAGGGGGCTGTCAATGCGAGGAGCGCTTCGGGGTTCAAAGTAGGCTCGCCCCCGGAGAAGGCGACCTTATTGATTCGCGCCGCATAACAGAAGTTCATGAGCCGCTCCAAGCCTGGACCCCACTCGGGGTATCGCCCCTTCGGTGTGAACGTGATGTGGTTTGAACAGAACTGGCAAGACGAGTTGCAGGCATTTAGGGGAACCACCGTAAGGATGGCCTTATCGCTAACAACCCACGTCTTCCCCTCGAAGCAGACTACCTTACAGTTTCTATACTGATGACTGCCGATGCGTTCGGCTCGGTCTCCAATCCTGTGAACGATCCCATCAGTCATATGACATAAACCACAAACTCGCCTTGACCGAAATGCAACACGTTCACCGCACCGCAACCCGAACATTCAAGGCTGCACCACTATTTCCGAGAGGGTTCCTAGAGCATCCTCGAAGATGACAAGTGAGTTCCGAATCTCGTTCAGTTGCTCGGCCGAGAGCGGTTGAACTCCATCCCGCGAGCGAAGAGGCCGTCCGTCCGGACCGAGTTTGATAATAGCGGTCGAGGGGTTCGCCGCGAGCAATGCACATTTTAACTTCACATCTGGGTCTTTTTTCGGGTCCATGATCGCCACCTTGGCCTTATGAGAATCCGTACAACGAGTAAGGCCGCTCGTTACCGGTTTTCGGAGGTCACCTCGAATCCGACTATTTATTCCTTTTCACGATACATACCCTATGCAACGGTACTCGTCTCCGCTGTTGAAGTCAAGACCCTGATCAAGGCATGAAGTGCAGAATGGTTCCTTTATCGGAGTTTTTCCGAGTCTTGTTTCGCGCTCCTGCCGAGGCCCCTTGTTTTTGCTGGGCCTCGGCCTTTCCGCCTCCACACCAACCTCCGCGCGCACTGCTCCCCCTCAACTCGGCATTACTGAGGGTCGAGCACGACGCAAGACTCTCAGTACTTTGTGCGTCAAACAAATTAACTGCCACTCCGCACGTACCTTCGCCACCCCCCGTAACAAAAACTTCCGAATGCCAACCACGTCCTTCATCTGGCCAAATACCAGCTCTACAATGTGCTTGCGAAAGGCATACAAGATCTGCCCCGTCGGTGTCTGCAACTTCTGCTGCATTTTCTTTTTTGCACGGAGATCACCTGTCCGTTCGCCCTCCACCACGGGCTTCGACTGCGGCTCATGATGCTTCTGACGACCCGTTGCAATATGAGGATCGAAACCCATCGATTCTAAGTCCTTGATCGTTTGTTCACTGAAATACCTGGAGTCCAACGTATTGGGAGTCGGCGCAACTTCGCCCTCTGCTGACTTCGGCAACTCGATCCCGGCAGACGCCAATTTTCCAACGCTGCCTGACCCATCGGCCTGCCTTGTTGCTTATCATTGACCTGCGCGTTGAACGAATATCGAATCCCTTGTTGCTCTGTTTTATGATCTTCGCCTCGGGGTCCGTGAAGTTTGTTTGCGTTTTTTCTTCCGAAGTGAAATCTACGGGTGCCGGTTCCTTCCCGCAACGCTTTCGACCCTCCGCGTCCCGCTTCGCCTGCGCCTCGTCGCGACGCTTTTGCTCCGCCTCGCTCTTCTACCGAGCCTCCGTTTCCAGCCGCGACTTCACTTAGCGAATATTTTTCAAACGACACTCGCGACGCTTCAACTCGTCGGCAACTCATCGACGCGACGACTGCCCAAGGCCGCGTCTTGTTCCGCATCGACCGTCTTCGCTTGCTTCAACAACTGCCTGATCTCCGCTTCCAATCGCGAGATATTTTTTGCATGTAGCCATAGCTCATCGCCTTGTGACGTGACGCGTTGGCGCCGATCTTGGTGCCATCCGTGGACAAATTTCCCAGTGAGACCATGTTCAGTTCACCCGCCAGTCGCAGCACGTCGAGAAACAGCGGCGTCATCGCGGCGATGTAAATTTTGCAGAAATCGCTGATGGTTCGGACGTTCGGCGGCGAGTTGCCCACAATGGCTCGGAGCGCGTGATTGCGTTCGCAGGCCATCGCGATCTTGCGGCTGGCACAAACTCCAACTGTATGAGAATCCATGTAAGTCGTGAGTCGGGCAGCCGAACGCCGAGTTCGGTAGGATATTGAGATAAACCCGTTTCAATTCCTTACTGCCTGGAGACTCACGACCATGAAAACAATTCTCGCTCTGGATCTTGGAAAATTCAAGACCGTGTCCTGTCTGCTGACCGAGGATCACGCGTCGATTCCGGTATTCAAAACCATCATGACCAATCCTAAAACGTTCGAACAGTTCTTGCTTGACGTCAAACCGTCGTTGCTGGTTCTCGAAGCCTGTGGGCTCTCCGGTTGGGTCGTGGATCTGGCTCGTAAACTTGGCGTTGAGGTGCTGGTCGCTCATCCGGGCGGCGAAGCATGGCAATGGGGAAAGGTTAAACGCAAGACCGACAAAGACGACGCGCTCAAGCTCGCGCAAATGGCCAGGAACAACGAAATCGACTCTGTGCATGTACCTTCACCTGAGCATCGACAATTCCAGCAACTGGTCCGGTATCGTAAAAAGCTTCAATCGCAAGCCATAGCAACTCAAAACGCCATTCGATCCAACCTGATGACTCAAGGCGAAGAGTGTGCCGCAGGTAAAATCGCATGGTCAAAATCCTACATCGAGAACGATCTTGGCAAGCTGCGAAAATCCTTCGAGGAATGTACTGCATCGGAGTATTGGCGAGGTACGCTAGATGTGCAACTGACGCATTTGGTCGCAACGCTAAAGCTGATGCGGGGTATCGAGAAGCAATTAGCCTTCATTTCCAAGCCCGATCCTCGCATTGAGATTGTCCAATCGATACCTGGAGTCGGCGTTGTAGGCTCTCAAGTGATCGTGGCACATATCGACGATGCCAAACGATTCAAGAGCGCACGCAAAGTCAGCTCGTACGCAGGGCTAGCTCCCAAGAAATGGCAGAGCGGCAAGATGGACCGACAGAATCGTATCAGTCGTCGTGGGCCACGACTTCTTCGTTCAGTGCTCACCGAAGTTGCCTGGTGTGCTATCCGCTTTAATCCACACTTCAAAGCCTTGTACGACCGTGTTCGAGGTGGTTCCAAGTCTCGTAAGAAACAAGCCATCATCGCTGTCGCTCGCAAGATATTGGTGACCGCTTGGGCCATGCTTCGTGATGGTAAGAACTGGTCGCCGCCGCAAGCCAAGTTGATGGTCCAAGCTGATCCGAAGTTAGCCTCGGCCAGCACCGCGTAAACCGGTCCGGTCACGACTCCCGAGAGTTGAGAAGAGCAGTTTAACAACCCTTTTGCAAAGCCGAGACACACAAACCATAAGGACCCGAAAGGCCAAAAACCTCACGTAGAGCTTGCCCGTGTACTGATGTCGCCTCCGGCGAACACATCGTGTAAGCGAATAAGCCAGCGTGAGGTCTTGCATGGACTCATGAGATCGTAGTGAAACGCTGTCGCATCGCACGAATAATGCCCTGTGACCCTACGAATAACTCGAATAGTCGTTTAAATCCTATCGTGGTTTGAATGTGATCGATGGCTCAGCAATAGCGGGCAAAACGAACTGTCATTCCCTCAAATCTCACCAACAAAGGCTCCGTGTGGTCCGTCGCCTACGCTCGATTGTCGGTCGCCATTCGCTCCGTTCGAAGACACACTTCGCCGGGGTGCACGACCGACAATCGGCTACGACGAGGGCCCCCACTCGAGAACTGATTTCGCAACGCGTAACCGATCGCCGCTGCGCACAAAAGACAACCAATCGAGAAAAATATCCTAATAGCCTCCTTGCCCAACTCACGACTACATAGTCGTACACGACGAGCGTGACCATCATCGCGACATCGTAAGGCCGCTGCCCTCAGGTTTGGTGCGTGTAATGTTTGTGGAACGCGCTCAGATCAAGTTGCGGACGGTATCGAGGAGGACGAAGACGAGGTCGTCTTCGGGCAGCGCGTCCTAGTGCGAGACGGCAAGTTGGCCGTTGTGGATGGGATCCCAGACGCGATAGGTTTTGCGGAGTTCGTCCATGATAATGGCTCGTCGTGATCCGGGATCGGTTCCGAGAGGCAATCCGGCAATTGTGGTGACACGAGTACAAGAATCCAGCACCTCCGACAAACCGGCATATTCGGACAAACTCCTAGCCCTACGGCTGTCATGATTTTACCACCCGCGCCCTGGCCGCTGGTCGCCGCATTCGTTTTCGCAGGGGATTCGGGGTACGGTACCCACGAGGTCGCGCGGTTCAGCTACCGCCACCGGGCCCGGCTGACGCTTATCAGCAAGCTGCACCTCTACGCCGACTTGCTCGACCCGCCTGCGCCGTACGCCGGCAAGAGTCGGCCCCGGTTCAAGGGCAAGGTGCGGCCCAAGCCCCGCGCTGCTGTTGCCGCCGCCACGGCCTTCGCCCGATCGGTGGTCGGGTGGCTGGGGACGGGAAGCAGACGGTACAGACACTTTAGGGCGGCATCGGGCACAGGTACAAGGCCAGCGCGGGCTGGTCCCGTTACGCTGGGGGTTCGTCGGGGACGTGAGCGGCGCGCACCGGGACGAGCACTTCTTCACCACCGACCCGAGCCTGACGCTTTCGGCCGTCATCGGTTACTCCTGCGGGCGCTGGAATATCGAAACCATGTTCCAAGAAGTACGGTCGGCGCTTGGCCTTGAGACCACGCGAGGGTGGCTTGAAAGGACCGTGTTGCGTGCCGGCCCGTGCCTGTTTGGCAGTATTCGGTGGTCGCGGTCCTGTTCCATGCGAGGCCCGAGTCGAAGCGGACTGGGGGGGTGTCGTGGCCGGGCAAGGCGATGGTCACGTTCCCCGAGGCCCGGTGCGAGGTCCGCCGGTGGCTCTGGGCCGAGACCATTTTGCCACAGGACGGCGATGGGCACGGCCCGTCAGAAACTCCCCGAACCCATCCGCAAACAGCTTCCTCGCCACACTTGCCCCAGTCGCCTGAACGACCGAAAATCGGCATCTGCCGAGTTAAGACGACGTCTAAAATCATCGTCACAGGGCAATCTCGGCAAACCCATGAGCAAGTAGTTGCACGAACAGCGCCTGCGCAAGGTCAACGAGCTGATGTGCGGGTATCATGACGATAGGTTCGACTGCATCGCACACTTCACGAATATTTCGCTCACCATCGCAGTGCTCGAAAAGCTTTGTTGCGACTCTATTCAGCCGAAGGATCTTTTGGCCAATAAATCCTTCGGAATAACTACAAAGTAATAGTTCGTCATGAACGTAGCGGCGACGGGTCTCTAAGGCATCTCGAACCACAGTGTTCGCTGAGACTACAGGAGTACTCATGATGGATCCGGGTGGTGTGGCATGTGTACTTCTGTAATCTGGAAGCTCGCGAGTGGCGACTTCCAGATCTCCTTATCAACCACATTGAGCGTCCGCTTAGCATCCCTAAGCATTGCTTCGATTCGACGGCAGAGTTCCCGTTGTTCTCGCGGCCATGACGAGTTGTATTGAATAAATTGTCCATAGAGCGGATGCTCAGTACCAAAATACCTCCGGATACGCTTCACGAGATACTTCGATACTGGATTGAGATCTCCAACCAATGCAAGCGCGGCTTCGGAGCTATGACCAATTGCGTCCCGCGCACGCAAGAAGGCATACTCCAAGTCGTCACTTCGCAAAGCGCCGATGCCGTCTGAAAGGTCGTTATCAGTCGCGCCCAATCTATGTCGGATTAGGTATAGTTGGAAGAGCGTAGCCGGAAGCGCGGACTGGATAATCGCAATATCCTCAGAGCCTGAGAGCGGAACCGCCGTGACGAGGCGGTGTGCCGAGGCCAGCGTAGGATCCCGGTATATTTGATGCATCTTAGCGAGATCCTTCGCGTGCTCGAAAAGGCCCGCCAGCCTAAGGAACTCGCTCCTAGGGCGCGTCTCCATGTCCACTCTTAGAGTCTTAAGTTTGACAACTTGCGTGTCTTGCGGGACTTCCTCACCCATAACGGCAAAAAGATCAACATCGGAATATAGGTTCGCATAACCATCGATGATCGACCCGGCGGCGAATACAGGATTGCCCCCTCCAAGTTCGAGAGCGACCTTCGTCAGCTCCTCAATAGAGGCGCCGTGGCGTTCGAGGCCTGTGACTAGGTTTGCGCGTGCCAAGTCGCGATCAACAATGGGCTGCCTGAACTGGAGCTCCAAGTCACACCTCATGGCTTTCGGGAGCGGCCCGCCGAGTTTCTACGGTCACGCGAACTCCCTCTCGGGCGGACCGACGCACCGCATCCAGTACGCTCTCGACTCGCAACGCCTCGGCGAGGGTAGGCAGCACACTCGTTCCGCCAGATGACGCAGTTCGAAGCGTACGAACCACGTCCTCAGCGAAGCGACCGAAACACAGATCGATCAACGAATAGTCGCCGTGCACGCTCGCTCGGCTCGCCTGGATGTGATCGTCACTCCAGATCTCGGAGAGTTCGTCCCCCGTTTCCGCGAAGAGTAGTCGGGACTCGTCGATCAAGAGCAGCGTACCGAGGCCCCCGCGAAGTTCGAGGGTCCGCCCGCCATGTGCCATCGCTGGCGAGATAGCGAGAACGCCGATCGCGCCGCACGCAAACTCAAGCGATGTCACCAAGGCGTCGCTCGCGCTTGCCGTATATGACATCCCGCTTCTTCGTCGCTCCTTTACGAATGTCCTCTCTGTGGCGGACACGGCTGATACCGACCCCAATAAATTGAGCAGAAAGTCGAGCGTGTGCGACCCATGGATACCGCCGCCGAGCGCCGCGTCCGTGACCCATGGCTCGAAGCGTGTCTCCGCCGAGGCGAGCAATGGGCTAAACTCGGTAGCTACGACGATCCGAATGTCGCCCAGCCTGCCGCTCCTGACCATCTCAGTGATGAGCTTCCGCGATGGGGCATAGCGGAACTCGTAGGCTACTGTGGCGAAAGTGCCGGTCGCTAACGCGCGACCCGCGATTTCGGTAGCCTCATTCAGTGACAGCCCAAGCGGCTTCTCGATAACGAACGGAATACCGTGGTCGAGCGCCTGCATCGCCATCGCATGGTGTAGGTGGGGAGGGCTCGCGATCGTAAGGAGCCCCAACTGCTCATCTTCCAGCATGCGAGTGAGTTCGGTGTAGGGACGCGCACCAAGTGGCGCTGCGGCGGCCTCTGCATGGGCGGCGGTCCGACTCCACACCGCCGCTATTGTAACGTCTGCCTGTACGGCGAACGCCGCGGCGTGGGTGCGCATCCCAAAGCCTGTCCCAGCGATGCCGACCAGTAGAGGCTTCATGGAGCGGCCTTGATAATCGAATAGACAAGCGAGTTAACCGCGGCCGCGTCGTCTGCGCTAACGAGGACCGGCTGATTCTCACGTATACTACGTGCGAAGCACTCGATTTGTAGGCGAAACGGATCGGCATACCTCGGGTGCGACACGACACGCTCGAACCCTCTCGTAGTCGCATACTGCCATTCGATACGGATTGCAGGGTCGCGTGCAAATGGAAATGGAAAGGTCACACGGGCGTTTCGCTCACCAAAAAATGCCACCTCTTCGTCCCACTCTCGGTCGTCGACGAAGTACGCGCCAGCCGCTAGTTGCAATAAACCACCGTTCGAGAGTCGCATTGTGCTCGTCACCAGAGCACGGTGTTCGGAAGCAGACTTGGCGGACCACTCGCTCGTTGGTTCACCTTTTCCATACGAGATGGTGCTCGACTCGACCCGTGTCGGAAGCCCGATTATCGCCGCCACAAGCGCCAGATCGTGTCCTAGCAGATCCAGCAAGAAACGATATGCGGCCCACTTCCTTGGCCCGGCACCCGGGAGCATCGATTGAATCTCGTTGACAACCGCAGACTCCTCCTCCGCCTTCTGCCGTGGAGTGAAGTCGGTAGGTTTTACGATCGAGGGGAGGTCGGCATGGTAGGCATTCAGGCCCCCACCAAAGTTGTGAACCCGCACAAATTGAGGAGGATGGCCGCGGAGCCCCTCTTTGAGTTCCGCGACCGCCGGTAGAGCCGCCTTCATGAAGCCGACCGCGAAAGGCTTCGCTTTGCGGGCCCGAACGGCGATACGGTTCGCTCCATCTACCGACCAACTCGTCGGCTTCTCCACGAAGATGGCGAGGTCTCGCTCGAGAGCCGCGTTAATGATTTCTTCATGCATTGTCGTGCATATGAACACCGCGTCGAGCTGAGTGTCAAGGAGTTGGCGGTAATCCGTTGTCGAGACCGGAACCCGATACCTTCGCCCCAAGGCCTCCGTGACGTTCCGAGAGAGATCACACACCGCCTCGACCGAGAAGTCGCGGCTCTCAATGAGGAGCGGGAGGTGCTTCATCTGCGCGATACGACCAAGGCCGATAACACCAACACGGATCGTGCTCATGCGCGGTGATACCTTCTTAAGATGGCATCGAACGCCTCGGTCGCCACGTCATCAACGGCGCGTCCGAGGTCAGTGGCGAGGAGTTCGACGCGAGCGATGTGTCGCTCAGTCGATTGTATCGTAATCGCGCGACGCTTGAGGTCGCGTCCCCATGCAAAGGTGTTTCGGCCACGATCCTTGGCTAGGTAGCAGCCGTTGATTCCTTCCTGATACGCGTCAGGCGCCGTCTTGACGTCCTCTGGCACCAGCGTGAGGCCGAGACTGATGGTGGCGGTGAGCGAGAGTGTTGTGCCGTCCGCCGTGAAATTGAAGACCTCAGACTCAACTGCTCGGCGAATGGTCTCGGCGCGCTTCTCGAGTTCCTCGCGCAACCCAGTCTCACTGGCGATCACGAACTCATCGTTTCCGAGCGGGAGAATACGCTCACCAGCCGAGCACACGGCACCAACGCACTCTCCAACCAAGCGGACGAGTTCCGCCTTGGCTGCGAGTCCATACGCCTTTACCTCGGCCGACTTGTCCACGTCGAAGACAATCACGCCGGTTGAGCCACCAGTGGACTTCCGCTCGGTGAGTATCTCATCGAGTTGAACCAACGAAGTGTCCCGAGTGAGCCAAGACTGCGCAATAAGTGCCTGCACCTCCTGCGTATTCATCGTCCGAGTCAGCGTTCCTGCGAGTTTCATGGTCCTGGGCTTTCCGAGGGATATTAGTTGAGTAGCTCCGCCGCTTGGCTTTCGCCCTCAGAGATCCATGTGTGCGGCTTTCCCGCATACAGCTAGTCCTGGAGTCAATAAAAGTATCTTACGCCAGCCTCTCTAGCATGCCCAGATGCGACAGGAGTTTGATAGGAAATGGATCGCCTAAACGGTCGACGCGCGGCAGTTTTCTCTCCTGAGATACGGATGGTGATCGTCGCCAGCAGCTTAAATGAGAGAACCACCAGCATACTGTGCATGATTTCTCCCCCCTGTCGGTTCTTCGAGGTACTACTGCGATCAATTTTATCCTGATCGTCCTCACAGGGCAACCGCATCTTAAACCATTTGCTGCTAGGAGGTTTAGGAGATTGTTTTCGTCCCAAGCCGCAAGTTTTCGTTTCTTGCGAGTACTTTCTTTGGAAGTGTCCAGGTTGAGGTTGTTGATTACGAATCGCGGTAACGGTGTAAAATCGTCAGGATCCTGGTCCTTGCGAATCTGGCTTTGATCTTCATGGAACGTCATGTCCATTACCCAATGAAACGAATTCTCGATGCCCCAATGTGCCCTCACTGCCTGGGCAAAGCATTTGGCGCTGACTGGCTTACTGCTCAGGTAGTCGCGGATCTCGGATGTTTCCTTGCCATCTCGCACCGTGATGTTGAGGACTTGGCCAATCAACTTTGCTCCCTTCCAAGAATCTGTTAGTTCCTTCAGCGATTCGGGAATGGACGCTTGGAAGTAATAGCGATTCTCCCGTCGGCCATGTTTTGTATCCGATGTATGGTGGTGTTGCACCTTGCTTTCGATACATCCTTCCTCTTGGACTTGATCGAAGCGCTCGCTCATCGCCTTATGCATCGTCGTATGGTTATCCTTGATCGCCAAGACATAGTCTCCACCACCGCCGACGATCTACTTGGCGATGTCTTTTTGGCTTCCCATAGCATCCATGGTAATGATGGCACACCTTGAGTTCGAGCTTCTTGGGAAATTCTGGAATTGCTGTGATCTCATTGGACTTCTGGTCGACGGATTAGCATCCCAAAACGACGCTGTTGTCGACGCTCCAAGCGGCAACGCGATGGAGCATGTTTTTGAACGACTTCTTGTCATGGGCCCGCCTGAGCGATTTGCCGTCGATGGCAACCACATTGAGCCCATCGCTCCCGAAATTTAGGCCGGACGCCCAGGCTAAGATTGCTTCCTGGAACGCCCCTGGGCGAATCATGCGAAAGACTCGGCCGATGGTATCGTGGGATGGAACGCCGTTCCTAAGATTGATGAACTTCTTGAGCCACGAAAACCGGATCTTGGCAAACAACTCGATGTCCTCCCAGCCGTCAGTACCATATAGAACGGCCAGAACGGACAGAACGAGGATATCTTTGAGATCATGGGCCTTGGTTCGATCAACCCTGGGATCTTCCACCGCCGACATGCACTCGACCAAACTCAGCTTTGCAACCATTCCATGGACTCCAGTGAGCAAAATGGATCGGATTCCGATGTCTTTCACTGCTAGCATTTTCTTTGGCATCCCCCATGCGTGTTTTAGTTGATTAAGACTTTGATACGTTTGCCTTGCTTCCTAGGCCCCTTTCATGCCTAATTTTTTTCTTTTCCATGAGATTTTTGCCACGCCTTGCTACCATTAGCTTCCCTGTTTTTGCCCCGAAAAAATTTTGTCAGGTTTCTGTGGATCCCAACGAACCACTTGTGTTCGGCGAGGGTGGCTACCGAGTTCACTTACCCGATTTTTAACCCTTCAGCTAGCCGATCCGGCGTTCCCAACCCGTCGCCAAAAAGCTCACTTGGGAACCAAAACTAGGCGCGTACAATCTCGGGTCTCGACGCATAAATTCAGAATTAAACGACTAGGCAGCAGAGATCCCCTACCGTAAGTCGCTTTCGCTCGGATTCAGCAGTTCGGTATCGGTACGATCAGAAAGCTTTGGTAAGCTGGGTTTGCAAACCAACCGACCTTCTCCAGTACTTTTGCTTGGTAGCTGCACCGCTAGGCTCACGGTGCAGATGCCAGTCGAAAAAAACAATTCAAACCGACACACAGGAGAATCAGCGCTAACGGTTATGATTGGCTTCCTCCGGTACCACTTCCAGGCTGTACCGCGCTTTCCCTGACCCAATTCCTGATCACCGACTGGGATACCCCGAGCCTGACAGCAACTTGAGGGACAGAATTTCCCTTTGCGATTAGCTTTAGTGCCGAGGTTTTGGTTTCTTCGCTGATTCTCTTGCCCATTTGCCCGTTGGCCATGATTGGTCTCCTTGGATTCGCTCCACTATGCCGATTTCGATCGCATAATACAAAGAGCCGCTATGGCTCCCAGCGTACCCACTCAAGCCAGCACCGGCAATTCGGATGCATTGGGGGACCTGAGGGCGAAATCTTCCTCCAAACTTCAGGGCCTTCTCCTTCGAGCTCTGCGCAGGTCTTGCACGCTCTGAGTTCCGTTCTCCAAATCGGCACTAGGTCACCGAAATACGGGCCAATAATTTTCACAGCTTGCAACTCTCCATTCGTATGAACCTGCGTTACTGCCGTAACCGATTCCCGCTTGGTATCTTCGGGAGCGACGATGATTTCCTTGGCAAAGGGCCACGGAGGAGCAATACCCGATTGGACGAGGGCCCTGGCATTCTGCTGTCCGACGACCGCTGGCATCGAACGGGCACTCAAGGTTCGTTCTGCTTGGTAATCCGCGACTCGTTGTTGCCAGCGCTTAGCGATATCCCTTGACCATGCGAAAAAGAACAGTGCGAAGGCGGCCAGGGGCGTTTGCTGCTGTGATTGGCGTCCGAGATCTTCTAGGATGTTCCTGTAGGCCGAGAGCCATACACCGTAGAGACTCCCGTAGCAGTGAATTCTTAGTAGCTCGATCAGCGCGGCTTCGGTTAGCAGGCTTGGATCTACGACCGAGGTCCATTGGCTCCATACCAGGGCGAGAGCTTCGTCCAAGTTTTGCTCCCTGGCGTCTCGTCTGCTTACTTCCATGGCTCAGTCTCGATCGATGAGTCCTAAATGAAAATGGCTCTAGAGATTTACCCCTAGAGCCAAAAATGGGTGCGGATCCCTCCACACGAAAAAAAGCAGCTTCTCTGCTGCAAGACGGAGTCTAACACTGGGACGTGTCGGTGTTCAAACTGCATTGGCAAGGATCTTAGCTTGTCCGGTCAAAACCCGGATGGACCTTATTTTGATAGGATCTTGAGCCACCGATTGAGCATCAAGCCTCGGAAGCATCGATGCACGTTTCGACTGGGATTTCATTGTCCCTCTAGTGATCATAGCCTGCGAAGATTTTTGCTGCGAACCGAATAGGTTGATCAGTGAATTGCTTGCTCATCAGGGAAACCCATGACAGGAGGCTTTGGATTGTGTCGGTTCAAAATCTAGGCCGGAAACCACGTCTAGTCTCGAAATACTCTATACTTACCGAACTGTAGGCTCCCTATGTGATTTCTGAAACCTAATGAGGTACCTGCCGATGTCAATGACGGATCAAATCCCTTACGAGTTTGACGTCTTCGTTTCCTACGCAAGTGAGGATCGTGACCTTGTATTGGAGGTTGTGAATACTCTCCAATCGCAGGGCTTAAGAGTCTGGTACGATGCGATCGACTTGGACTATCGTGATGAGAGGGCATCGAGTTCGAAGATTGCTAGCGACTTGCACGATGCCCTAGCCTCGTGTTCTCAGATTTGGTTTGTTGTCGGCCCGGCTTTTGCTAAAAAGAAATGGACTAAATTCGAAGTTCTACTTGCTTCAGCACGATCGTCAATAGGGGTACTTTCGACTGGGATAGTTTATAGGGGTATCCCTAAAGAAAAGGCGAAATCGATATTAATCGAATGCCACCTGGATGTTGCCGACGATTCAATTTTTGAAATATCTGGCGCAGACGGGCTAAAAGCGTTTGCAGGACATCTGACAAATAGCTACTGCGATCGGGTGCACCTGTCGTCGTTGTGCGCAATCTCAGGTCCAGTTGAGATCACTATTTTCCCTGGAATAAATCAGATTTGGCTTTCTCCGGGAGGGATTGTCAACGACCAGTCGGACAATACTTTGGGAGCAAGGCGAATCTTCGATTTTACTGGAAGACCAATTGAGCAGCTTAACATCCTTGGGTTTATCAGTACGGGCGTAAAGCAAATAATGAGGGATCAGATAAAAATACCGGTTGACTCGACCGGAAAATCGCAACTGATTGATTTGCCGGGTGAAATCATTGTAGGTTTTCTAAACCACCCAGGGCAAAATATTTTCAAAGACAAGGAAATACAAGATGGAGTTTTCATTAACTTTGGTTTTCCGTTAGTTTTTGTTCCTGCAATTCAATATGGCCCTGTAACTGTTGGTTATATGACTGAGGATCCGCCGAGTCTCCTCATGTCATGTCTTGAAGCGGCAGGGCGCACAGACGGTGATTGGCGTAGAGTAAATATCATTCGTGATGAAGGTACATTTACGATATCCTAGTGCTTGCCCAAGTCAGAAACCGTTGCTGGGTGAACCAGTCTGCCGAACCGCTTCTATTAAACCACAGTCTAGAAAGTCAGAGTTGTTCATGAGATAGCCTTCCTTCAACACGCAGTATTTTTACTTCGGAAGTTTGCGTTAAAAAACGGTTCTTTGCTGCATAAAGCTAACCAATGTAATCCTCAACCCTCAGTTGCCCCTCGGCCACTTCCCCAGTTACTAGCCAGACTTTCGAGTCACGGCACTGCTGGGCGATAGAGTCCTTGAGCTCTGGCCCTAAAGCTTGCCAAGCTTCCTGGGAAAGCGGAATCACTCCACCCTCTCCAACGGCAGCAACAGCGTACTCCATGGCGACTTTCCACTTTTGTC
>JBEIEK010000060.1:0-22707 GCA_040382995.1 Planctomycetaceae bacterium | reverse complement strand
CCTGAACATCGTTTCACCATCCCACGGCGAAGGTGGGTGTCCGTTTCGACGGAGCGAAACGCGACTATTGGCAGGAGCCTTGCCCCGCACACGTTTTCGTGTCGGCAGGTCCTGTCGCACAGTGTTTACTGAGTGACCAGTTCGCTTTCCGCGTTCTGGCGAATTTGCCGCAGCTGCATGTCGACTTTTTTCACGACGGTTGTGCGGACTTCGCTGCGGGCGGCGGCGAGATCTTTTTCTTCGCTGGTGACGGTCACGGTCCAGCGGGCGAGGCCGAAGGGAACATCCTTTGAAACCCAGTATTCGCCTTCATTTGTTGAACGTGTTTTCTGGCTCTCCATGACGACTTTCCCCTTGCGGTGCACGGCTGAGATCTGCGGGCCCTGCAGAATGACTTCGGGCACGGCGTTGGTCGCGATGACCTCGGGGTCGGGGTAGCTGGTGAGCAGTGCGATGGTGGGATAGAAGCGGAGTGCCGGAGTTTTGATGGGTTCGACGCCTTCTTCTCCCAGACGTCGAAAGCCTTTGACGATTGGCAGCATGTCATTGGCGATGCCGCTGGAGTCACGGGATTCGCCGATGACCTTACTTTCCGGGACAAGCACCTTGTAGATTCTGGAGCCAACGGGACCGGGATCGATACCGGCTTCGCCAGCCTTGCCGGTGATGGTCTTGATCTCAATCCAGCGGCACGGCTGCACCTGCCCCTGATATTCGGCGTCCTCACGTCCCACGGACTTGATGCTGAGCTCGCAGGTCCAGGTGAGGGCATTTTCGTCGTCAGCAGAACTTCCCTGAGTCAGCGTCCCCTGATACTCGACCGCCATACCATCCTCGGGCAGCTGGAAGATCAGCCCCTGAGCAGACGCGGAGGGACTGCTGAGAAGTGCGAGAGCCAGAGACAGAACAACACTGGTCGCCAGACGTGACATATCCTGTACCCTTAGAAACGGCTCGGGCGATGAAATGGCCAGGAGCCTTCACAGCAGTTTCCCAGACATTCGCCCCCTGTGGCAAGAGAATTTGGAGCAGGTTGAGGAGAACGGGCAGACCGGGGTGGTGAAACGCGGATTGGAGAATCCGGCGGAGCGGCAGAGCTTGCGGGGTTTCGGAAGATTCTGCCGATCGTTGCGTGTGGCGGTGTGATTCATGGCGACCGCTGTTCCCGCAAACCTGCCTTCTGCGTTACAACTCGGGCGGTTTCCCCGAGCTCCCACCAGTTGCTGACAACGGAATTCTGCATGGCCCAGCTGCCCCAGCCTTTGACAATCCTGATCACCGGTGCATCTGCGGGGATCGGCAAAATCACAGCGGAGCGGCTGGCGCGTCCCGGTCGACGATTCATTCTTGCCGCCCGAAGTGCTGAACGTCTGCAGGTGACGGCAGCGGCCGTTCAGGCCGCCGGGAGTGAAGTTCTGACGGTGGCGGTTGATGTCACCAGTTCGGCGGGCCTGGCGAACCTGGTGCAGCAGGCTCGGGAGCGTTTTGGCCGCATTGATGTGCTGGTGAACAATGCGGGCATCGAATGCTTTGCGGAGCTGACGGCACTGAGTGAAGAAAAGATTCAGTCGGTGATCAGCACAAATCTCACCAGCGCCATCCTGCTGACTCGGCTGGTACTCCCGCTGATGCAGGAGCAGCGGTTTGGGCGGGTGATCAATATGGCGTCCACGGCGGGCAGGCATGGACCGGCGTGGGGCGCGGTTTACGGAGCGACCAAAGCCGGACTGATTGCCTTCACACAATCGCTTCGTGGTGAGCTGAAGCGGACCGGCATCAGCTGCACTGCCATCTGTCCGGGGTTCGCCGTTGACGGTGGCATTTATGACGAAATTGTGCGGTCGACTGGTCGTCGCACCCCGCCGCTGCTGGGGGGTACAACGGCGGTGAAGGTGGCTGCGGCAGTGGAAACGGCCATTCAGAAATCGCCACCCGAACTGCTTTTGAACTTCCCTGCACTCCGCCCGGTCTTTGTGCTGCGGGAGATCTGGCCGCGGCTTGGAGAAGTGATCATTCACGCGGCGACGCTGAAGTATCTGCGGCGGGCAGCCGGCGTGGCTGTGCCCCGTCAGCAGGACTAGCGAACGGGGTTCAGTGAGCTGCCAGGGAGGCACATGGCTTCGATGAGCTGCAGGAGCTGCTGGGCGACGAGTTCCTTGGTGCCCTGAAATCTGGCGATGGTTTCGGCGTCGGGTGAAAGCACTTCGACGTGGTTGGTGGCGGAGCCGATGGCTGACGTGTCGTTGAGGACGATGCAGCTGCAGTTTTTCATGCGGAGCTTTCGCATGGCGTTGTTGCGCGGGTCCTGGGATTCGAGTGCAAAGCCGACAACCCAGCGGTGTTCGCGGGCGGCTCCGAGTTCGGCGAGGACGTCGGAGGTTTCGACGAGTTCAAGGATGATGGGCTGGCCGGTTTTGGTGATTTTGCCTGTGACGCGCTGGCGCGGTCTGTAGTCGCAGACGGCGGCGGTCGCGATGACACCATCGCAGGCGGGAAAGAGTCTGAGGCAGGTTTCGCGGAGTTGATCGGTGGTTTCGATGCGATGGATGCGGCAACCGGGTGGGGGTGGCAGTTCGACGGGGCCGGTGACCAGTTCCACATCGTGGCCGGAGTTGATGGCGGCTGCGGCGATGGCATATCCCATGCGGCCGCTGCTGGCGTTGGAGAGGAAGCGGACGTCGTCAACGTATTCGCGCGTGGGGCCTGCGGTGATGAGAATCCGCATTAATGTGTTCCTGCAGGGCCGGGGTCTGCGAGCAGTGGCGGGATGGCGGCGAGGATTTCGTGGGGTTCGGCCATGCGACCGGCGCCGATTTGTCCGCAGCTGAGCCAGCCTTCACCGGGGCCGACGATGTGCACACCGTCGGCGCGCAGCTGTGCGATGTTGCGCTGCACGGCGGGGGCATCCCACATATTGGCGTTCATGGCGGGAGCGACGAGGATGGGGCAGCGGCAGACGAGGAGGGTGGTGCTGAGGAGATCGTCGGAGAGTCCGAGTGCAATGCGGGCGATGGTGCGGGCGGTTGCGGGGGCGACGATGGCGACGCGTGCGCGGCGGGCGAGTCCGATGTGTTCACCCTGCCAGTGTTCGCGGGGTGTGAATTGATCGTCGTGGACGGGTCGGCCGGTGAGTGCTTCGAAGGTGGAGCGGCCGATGAACTGGGTGGCGGAGTCGGTGAGGATCACGGAGACGCGGGCATTGCGCTGCACGAGGCGGCTGCAGAGGTCGGCGGCCTTGTATGCCGCGATGCCTCCGCAGACGCCCAGGAGCACTTCGCAGTCTGCGAGGGGATCTGCCATGGAGCAGTGTACCGCGGAGAAGGATTAGAGGTCGTCGAGTGATGGGCCCTGTTCGCGGTGGTATTTGTCGACGAGTGAGGATTCGTCTTTGGCGGTGCGCACGTTTTCCGTGGCGTCGAGGAAGATTTTGTCCTGCATGATTTCGGCGACGACGATTTCCATGAGGTTTTTGGTTTGGATATCGACGAGCTGTGGTGCGCCGCGGTTGAGCTGAACCATGCGTTTCTGGATCAGGGAAGACAGTCGGAAGCGACCGCCTACTTTGCGGACAATGTCGTCTTCGCGGAAGTCGTCAAGCATTTTGAGCCCTCTCTTCGGCCTTGAGGATGTCACAGATTTCGGTGACTGCGGATTCCAGTTGATCGTTGACAACGATGTAACGGTAGTGCGGGGCCTGGCTGAGTTCGCGTTCGGCGACAGCCAGACGCCGCTGGATGACTTCTTCGGATTCGGTTCCGCGAGCGCGCAGGCGGCGTTCAAATTCGGCAGGAGACGGAGTTCGGAGAAAGATGGTAACAGCCTGCGGGTACTGCTGCACGACCTTCTGAGCGCCTTCGACGTCAATTTCCAGGAATGCCCAGCCGTTGCGGTCGTGGGCGCGGTCGAGTTCGGAGCGGAGGGTGCCGTAGAGGTAGCCGGAGGAAAAGACTTCGGCGTGTTCGATGAAGTCGCCGTGTTCGAGTCGCGTGCGAAATTCGGCGGGCGAAAGGAACCAGTAGTCGTCGCCGTGAACTTCGCCGGGACGTGGGGGGCGAGTTGTGGCGGAGACGGATTTGATGAGTCGGACAGGTGCGCGGTCGATGAGCAGACGGACGAGCGTGGTTTTACCGCTGCCGCTGGGGCCGGAAAGGACAACGATGCGGGGACCGGTACCGGACATGTGAAGTGGGGTGAATTTGGGGGTGTTATTCGACGTTTTGGAGGACTTCGCGGATGCGTTCGATGGCAGCCTTCATGTCGACGACGCAGTGAGCGATGGCGGTGCTGTTGGCTTTGGAGCCGATGGTATTGATTTCCCTGAACATTTCCTGGCTGATGAATTCCAGTTTACGGCCCTGGGAGGTGTCAGCGGCGAGCAGTTTGCGGAACTGGTCGATGTGGCTTTTGAGTCGCGTGATTTCTTCGTTGATGTCGCAGCGATCGGCAAAGACAGCCATTTCGCGAATCAGGTCGGATTCGCCGAGGGTGACGTTGAGATCCGCGACGAGGCGACGGACGCGTTCGAGAAGTTTGTCGCGGTAGTCAGTGACGACGCTGGGAGCAAGTTCGGTGACGGACTGGAGGTGTTGTTCGATGACGTCGCACTGCAGCGACAGGTCCTGGCGCATCGATTGCCCCTCCTGCCGCCGAAAATCTTCAAAATGGTCCAGTGTTTCACTGAGGCAGCGTTCGAGATCCGGCCAGAGGGCAGCGAGTTGGGCGTCGTCCACTTCGGATTCGATGACGACACCGGGGAGTGCGAGGAGTGCAGAAAAGGGGATTTCTGTGGTGGGGATGACAGATATAAGTTGTTGCTGGTATCCGCGGAGCACCTGCAGATCGAGTTGGTGATCGGTTTGCCCGGAGAGAAACCGCACACGGATGGTGCCCTGAACCGCGCCGCGGGAGATGCGGGAGCGGATGACACGTTCGATGTCGGCTTCGAAGCGAGCAAGCGAATCGGGGAGACGCAGCGTAAGTTTCAGATAGCGGTTATTGACGGACTTGAGTTCTGCGCTGACATGTGCGATGTGTGTCTGCAGACTGGAGTGCCCGAAACCTGTCATGCTGAGCAGCACAGAGCATGGTTCCTGTTGCGTGAGACTTTGACCTGGGGGTGTGAGCGATGTGAGGTGCGGACGTGGTGAGCAGTCTCAGGGCTTGGGTGTTTCTTCTGAGGTTGGCTGCGGCTGATCGGCTTTCGGGGCTTCGGCGGGTGCATCAGCCTTGGGAGTTTCGGCGGGAGCAGCCTCTGCCTTGGGGGCTTCTGCGGGGGCAGCCTCGGCTTTAGGGGCTTCGACTTTAGGAGCGTCAGCGGGCGCAGGGTCAGCTTTCGGAGCTTCTGCGGGCGGGGCGTCTGCTTTGGGTGCGTCTGCTTTGGGAGCTTCTGTGGCGGGGGTTTCTGTAGGCTGCGTTTCTGTTTTGGCTGGTTCTGTGGCGGCCGCTTCGGCTTTGGAGTCTTCCGCCTTGGTGTCTTCGGATTTCTTTGCGTCTTCGTCGGACTTTCCGGCATTGGCACCGGCCTGCAGGCGGGTGGAGGAGCCCTGGGAGCGCATGATCATTCCGAGACCGCCGGAGAGGAGGATCCAGATGACGGCGAGGACGATTGTGATGCGGGTGAAGACGTCACCGGCGCGAGTACCGAAGGCGCTTTGGCCACCCATACCTCCGAAAGCACCGGCCAGTCCGCCACCGCGACCGCGCTGAATGAGCACCAGCAGGATGAGGAACAGGCTGATGAGCGCCATGAGGGCAGCGAGGAGGAAGATCAGAAAGGACATGGAGCGGGCAGCTTTCGTATCTGAGGAAACGCGAAAAGACGGAATGGATCCGTCTTCTGCGGGCGGAGAATCAAAGACAGGCAGGATCGGCAAACCGAGTGTCAGCCTGCCAGTTTTTCTGCGGCACGGATGATGGGAACGAAGGATGCGGATTTGAGGCTTGCGCCGCCTACCAGAGCGCCATCGACGTTGGGTTGTCCCAGAAGAGTTTCGGCGTTGTCGGGCTTAACGCTGCCTCCGTAGAGGATGCGGGTGTTTTCCGAAAACGCCGGATTATATCGTCGGGCCAGCCATTTGCGAAGATGTTCGTGGGCAGATTCGGCCTGTTCGGGAGAAGCGGTGACGCCGGTACCAATTGCCCAGACGGGTTCGTAGGCGATGACGATGCCGGTGACCTGTTCTTCCGGGATCCCGTGGAAGGCCCCTTCCATTTGTCGATCGAGGACTTCTTCGGTGAGTCCGGCCTGGCGTTCTGCGAGGAGTTCACCGACGCAGAGGACTGGGGTGAGTCCGGCAGCGATGGTGGCATTGAGTTTGCGGTTGAGGACAGCGTCGGTTTCGCCGAGCAGTGCGCGGCGTTCGCTGTGTCCGATGAGCACGTACTGGCAGTTGCAGTCTTTGAGCATTTCGCAGGCGGTTTCGCCCGTGAAGGCTCCGGGGGGTTCAAAGTAGACGTTTTGGGCCCCGAGACGAAGCGCACTGCCGGCGATGCGTTCGGCAACCGGAATCAGGTAGGGGAAGGGGGGGCAGATGAGCACTTCGACGCCGGGGTTTTCGCTGGCGGCGACAGCAGCGAGTTCGCCTGCCAGTTCGACCGCGGAGCGGCGAAGGGTGTTCATTTTCCAGTTTCCGGCAATCAGAAACCGACGCATGGGGTGTGGTCACCTTGAAGAGAGGGAAAGGAGGCGAATGCAGTGCGATTGGATGCGGTGGTGAGTGATCAGCGAGCGGGTTCGCTGCGGGGGTAGGAGCCGAGTATTTCGAGGCGGTCGGGTGGGAGCGCTTCGAGTTCTTTGATGGTTTTCCTGATGCGAGG
Organism: Planctomycetaceae bacterium; assembly: GCA_040382995.1. Classification (GTDB taxonomy): domain Bacteria; phylum Planctomycetota; class Planctomycetia; order Planctomycetales; family Planctomycetaceae; genus SXXK01. Next base: position 15,891 of record JBEIEK010000060.1, on the reverse strand, counting down.
TTCCGATACGTGCCCCTCGAAGTCAAGGAAGAACAGGTAGCCCACCGCCGGTTGCCGCAGGGGGAAGGATTCGATCCAGGTGAGATTGACCTTGTTGCGGCGGAAGGGTTCGAGTGCTTCGGAGAGGGAGCCGGGTTTGTGGGGAATCTGCAGCAGGACGGCCGTGCGATCCGACCCGGTCTGTTCGGCGACGGCTTCACCGATCACAGCGAACCTGGTGACGTTGTTCTGATTGTCTTCGATGCATTCCGCCACCACGGGCACATCGTACTGAATGGCTGCCTGGCGGCTGGCGACTGCGGCGACATTGGGTTTATCGCGGGCCAGCTGAGCGGCGGTGGAGGTGCTGGTGACTTCGATGAGCCGGGCCTGGGGCATGTTGCGGGAGAGCCAGTCGCGGCATTGCGACAGGGCCTGTGGCTTGCTGTAGATTTCTGTGATTTCACTGCGATCGCAGCGGGCCAGCAGGTTGTGGTGAACGTGCACGAGGACTTCGCCGCAGATTCGCAGCGGCAATCGGGTGAACATGTCCAGAGTGTCCACGATGCGACCGTCAGTGCTGTTTTCGATGGGCACGATGCCAAAGTCGACGTGCCCGCGATTGACTTCTTCGAAGACGGTGGCGATTGTGCTGACCGGAACGAGATCGGCAGATTCGCCGAAGCGGGAGATCGCCGCCTGGTGGGTGAAGCTGAAAGGAGGCCCCAGGTAGGCCACGCGGACCTGTTTAACGCGTTGCCGCCCGGCGCTGAGCAGTGGGCGAAGAATGGAGCGAAGTTCTGTGGGGGTGAGCGGGCCGGAATTGAGCCGATCGATGGTGCTCCAGACCTGCTGTTGGTCGAGATCACCCAGCGAAATACGGGAGGTCGGGTGGGAGCCCTTCATTTTTTCGAGATACAAAGCAATGCGGCGGTTGAGCAGCGTAACGAGCTGTTCGTCGATCCGGGCCAGTTCAATTTCCGGGGGCAAACCGGGAGCGGCTGCAGGAGCGGAAGCTACCGGGGAAGTGGAACTGGCTGTGGGGCGTGGCCGGGGAGCAGTGGCAGCAGGGGAGACAGCCGGTGCCGGCTTTTTGGCAACCGTGACGCGTGAATCGGATTTGGGCTTTGCCTCTGATTTTGCAGGGGCCTTCGATCCCGCGGGACTTTTTGCGGCCGGTCGCACACGAACGGGTGCCGCCGGAACCTTTCTGGAAACCTTCTTCACAGATGACTTCGCTGCGTCTTTCTTAGACATCGCCCAACCCAGTCCTCGCTCGTGGCAGGTAATTTCCAGTGAGCAGTCGGAACCGGGATAATTGTCCCCTGACGAATAAGCCTGCCAAAGAACCCGCCCGGACGCAGATCAACCGTTCCCTCCCGTCGAGGCCCCGTCAAGATCCGTCGTCACACTGAATTTCCTGCCCTCCTCTTGTATCCCCGGACAGCGACCATGTCAAGCGGCTCAGACGCGGAAGCCCGCTTTATCCACGGGGTGCATCACGACCGACGGCAACCATCCCCGCCCGCAGAGCCAGAGGTGCCAATATGGCACCCACCTGCCAACTCACCAGTGCAGCCAAAATGGCAGCTGTCCTTTCAGGGCTTTCTGGATGCTCCTGCCATTTTCGCCACCAACTTTTGTCCCGAATTTCCACCGTAGTTTCTAAGCTGCCTTCAAATCAGCATTTACGTCAACAGCTCAACTTCCGGCACAGGATGTGCATCCTCGCCGCCCAGTCCGTTATTCATGACAGTCCCCTGCGGACTGATCACTCAACGACGTTTCCGGTTCCCGTCAAATCCCATCACCCGCTCGCCCTCGCATGCTCCCCAACCGGGCGTGGGCCACTGCATCACAAGGATTCCTCTCATGGCTGTCTCCGGAGAAAAGATCATCGGCATCGACCTTGGAACCACCAATTCGGTCGTGTCGATCATGGAGGGGGGAGAATCGCGAGTTATCGCCAATCAGGAGGGCAGCCGCACAACCCCCAGCGTGATCGCCTTCACCTCCAAAGGTGAAACGCTCGTTGGCGAACCCGCCAAGCGACAGGCTGTCACCAACCCCCAAAACACCATCTACTCCATCAAACGCTTCATGGGTCGTCGGCACCGCGAAGTGGAATCTGAAGAGAAACTGGTGCCCTATCGTGTGGTCGGCGGAACAGCCGACTACGTGAAGGTCAACGTCCACGGCAAGGAATACACTCCCCCTGAAATCTCCGCGCTCGTCCTGCGAAAGCTGAAGGAAGCCGCCGAGAACTACCTCGGGCACAAAGTCAGCAAGGCCGTGATCACTGTTCCGGCCTACTTCAACGACGCCCAGCGACAGGCAACAAAGGACGCCGGTCAGATTGCCGGCCTTGAAGTCTCCCGCATCATCAACGAGCCCACTGCAGCCGCGCTGGCTTATGGGCTTGATCGCAAGAAAGAAGAAAAAATCTGTGTCTTCGACCTTGGCGGCGGTACCTTCGACGTCTCCATCCTTGAAGTCGAAAACGAACTCATCGAAGTGCTCAGCACCAACGGCGACACCCATCTTGGCGGAGACGACTTCGACGAGACCCTGATTGACTTCATTGCCGGAGAATTCCAGAAAGAGCACGGCATCGATCTGCGAAAGGACCCGATGGCTCTGCAGCGTCTTCGCGAAGCCGCCGAGAAAGCCAAAAAGGAACTCTCAACGCAGCAAACCACCGACATCAACCTGCCCTTCATCACAGCCGATGCCACCGGCGCCAAGCACCTGCAGCTCAGCATCACACGCTCCAAATTCGAGCAGCTCATTGATCCGCTCGTGGAACGTTGCCGCCAGCCGGTGCTCAACGCACTCCGCGACGCCAAGCTCAAACCATCCGACATCCACGAAGTCGTCCTCGTCGGCGGGTCCACTCGCGTCCCCAAAGTGCAGCGACTTGTCAAGGACCTCTTCGGCAAGGATCCGCATCAGGGCGTGAATCCTGACGAAGTGGTTTCGCTGGGAGCAGCCATTCAGGGTGGCATCATTGCCGGCGACGTGAAGGACGTGGTCCTGCTCGACGTCACCCCGCTCTCGCTCGGACTTGAAACCGAAGGCGGCATCATGACGGTGCTCGTCGAACGCAACACCACCATCCCGACAACCAAAACCGAAACATTCTCCACCGCTGCAGACAACCAGCCGGCTGTGACGATTCGTGTGTTCCAGGGCGAGCGTCGCATGGCTGGCGACAATCGACTGCTTGACGAATTCACGCTCGACGGCATCAAGGCCGCGCCCCGTGGCGTGCCGCAGATCGAGGTCAAGTTCGACATCGATGTCAACGGCATCCTCAGCGTGTCAGCCCGCGACAAAGCCACCAGCAAGCAGCACTCCGTGCAGATCAAGCAATCAAGTGGACTGTCGCAGGAGGAAATTGAACGCATTCGTCGCGATGCCGATGCACATGCCGATGAGGACCGCCGCAAGCAGGAGCTCGCGACTGCCCGAAACGAAGCCCACAACATCGTTTACCAGACAGAGAAAACGCTCCGTGAACACGGCGACAAGCTCGACGCCGCCTCAAAAGCAGCCGTCGAAAGTTCCATCCAGAAAGCCAAATCCGCATCGGAAGGCACTGATCCGGCCGCAATCCGTTCCGCAGTCAGCGAGCTCACCCAGGCTGCTCAGGGGCTTGCCCAGTTCATGCAGTCCGGCCCCGCAGGTGCTCAGCCAGGCCCGCAGCCGGGCGGTGCTGGTCCAGGCAACGATGATGTGATCGATGCGGAGTTCGAGAAGAAGTAGTCCGCAGCGCATCCAGACAATTCGCGGCCGGGGCCTTCCATTGGAGGCCCCGGCTGTTTTTGCTGACCGGGGACGGTCACAGCATTCCCTGTCGCGGTGGTTTGATTCAGAGTGAAGCCCGCTGCACCTGCTGAGCCCCAGCCCAGCAGGCACCGGCCTGACACACCAACCGAGCCGCGACCGTCAGGGAGTGGGAATACCCCAACACACCTTACAATGGTCCCCTTTAGGTGCATGGCACCTGTACGCCGAAGGTGTTTCGGGGATTGGCGTTGCGACGAGGAAGCTGCATCCGACTCCCTCACGGTCGCGGCTCTTTGTATACGGGGAGGGGCGCGTTCAATGGCACTGATCGGCGCCGATGGTGGCGAAAAAGTCATTGCCTTTGTTGTCGACGAGGATGAACGCGGGGAAGTCGACGACTTCGATTTTCCAGATGGCTTCCATCCCCAGTTCCGCGAACTCGACAACCTCAACTGAGCGGATGTTTTCCTTTGCCAGGATCGCAGCCGGGCCGCCGATGCTGCCCAGATAGAAGCCTCCGTGCTGCCTGCAGGCGCGGGTGACTTCGGCACCGCGATTGCCTTTGGCGATCATGACCATACTGCCACCGTGGGACTGGAACAGATCCACATAGGAGTCCATGCGACCGGCGGTGGTTGGCCCAAAGGAACCGCTGGCGTAACCGGGTGGCTTTTTGGCGGGACCAGCGTAGTAGACGGGGTGATTGCGGAAGTAGTCGGGCAGTGGTTGTCCGGCATCGAGGCGTTCGCGGAGTTTTGCGTGAGCGATATCGCGGGCCACGATGATGGGGCCACTCAGCAGCAGGCGTGTGGTGATGGGGTGGCGGTTGAGTTCTGCGAGGATCTCCGGCATGGGGCGATTGAGGTCGATCCGCACGGCGCTGGTGTCGCGGCTTTCCCGCAGCTTTTCCGGAATGTACTGCAGGGGATTGGTTTCGAGCCGTTCGAGGAACACGCCATCGGGAGTGATTTTGCCTTTGGCCTGGCGGTCGGCGCTGCAGGAAACACCAATACCCACCGGGAGTGAGGCGCCGTGGCGGGGCAGGCGGATAACGCGAACATCCAGCGCGAAGTAGCGGCCACCAAACTGAGCACCGATACCGCAGTTGCGGGCGGCTTCGAGCAGGCGGGCTTCGAGCTCCAGATCCCGAAAGGCGCGACCACCCGGACTTCCGGTGACCGGCAGATGATCGAGGTATTTCGTGGAGGCCAGTTTGACGGTCTTGAGCGTCGCTTCGGCAGAAGTGCCGCCGATAACGAAGACCAGATGATACGGCGGACAGGCGGCGGTCCCGAGGGCCTTCATCTTTTCGGTGAGGAAGCTGACGAGCGTCTGTGGATTCAGGATGGCGCGTGTTTCCTGAAACAAGTAGGACTTATTGGCCGATCCGCCACCTTTGGAGATGAACAGGAACTGGTATTCGCCGCCGTCACACGCAGACAGATCCAGCTGTGCTGGCAGATTGGTGCCGGTGTTGCGTTCATCCCACATGGTGAGCGGAGCGTTTTGAGAGTATCGCAGGTTGTTTTCGGTGTAGGCCTGGTAAACGCCCAGTGAGAGTGCGGCTTCATCACCTTTGGACCACACCGCGTGTCCCTTTTTGCCGACGATTGTGGCGGTCCCCGTGTCCTGGCAGAACGGGAGCACTCCTTTGCTGGAAACATCGGCATTTCGGAGCATGGTGAGGGCCACCATGCGATCGTTCTCGGAGGCATCCGGATCGTCAAGGATGGCGGCAACCTGTTTCAGATGAGCGGGGCGGAGGAAGAAATTGATGTCGTGAAATGCCTGGGCACTGAGCAGCGTGAGGGCTTCAGGGGCCACACAGAGCACGTCTTCGCCCTGAAAGCTGCGCACCTGAACATGCTCGGCCGTCAACAGCCGCCACGGTGTCTCGCCAGCACCCAGCTGGAACAGGGGTTCATAGGAAAACGAAGCAGCAGACACAGGGAGCTTCCTGAATGAAACGGAAAGAAGAGCGATGCAACGGATCCAGCCACCGGCAACCGGCATCTGAAATGGACATCTGAGTTCGACAGCTGAAATCGACCCTGCCGCTATTTGCCTGGCGCGGCGATTTCTGCGGGGGTCAGAGGACGGATGCGAGCGTTGCGAATGCGGCCTGTGGTGGCATAGGTGCAGAACCCAAACGGCTTCGACCGCTCCACTTCAAATCGAACGCTGATTTTTTTATCGGTTGTATCGACATCGACAATCTGAGTCTCGTCGATCCATGCCGCGATATGACTGGCCTTCACCACCAGCCGAACCCGATACCACTTGCCCTTTTCAAACTGCTGGTACGTGGTGGTTTCGTTTTCAGAAGCGTCGAGGCCATCAAAACTGGAGATGCCGCATACGCCTCCTCCCCAGCCACCGCAGATCAGTGAACAAAAGTTGTCGCCGACCGGAAAAGTCAGGCCGGCGAAAAAGTCACTGCCCGCCTCCCGCATCGCCTCAAACTGCACCTCGTAATTCACCTTCGGCAGCTTCTGTTCGGTGTGTATCCCGGACAGATCAGCGCCCTGAGTAATCACAACCTCGCCGTTTTCGACCAGCACATCACCTTCGCCACCGAAGTTCGTGATCTTCCAGCCATCAAGGTCCTTGCCGTTGAACAGTGGTTTCCAGTTGGCTTTTGAGGCCGTGTCACCTGGTGCTGTGGTTGCCGGTGCCGGTTTTACGGGCGGCTCGTCGGCGAAAACGCAGGACACCGCTGAGAAACACAGGATCGTAGAGAAAAACCACGTAGCCGTAGGTACCGCGGGCATCGGAATTTCCAGCTGAAATGAAATGGAGGCAAGGACAGCGATGGAATCATAGCCAAAACCTGGTGAAACAGGCAAAGAAGATGGTGTGGCCTTCACTGACCGTGCAAGGCAATTTTTTTTCATTCGCGGGAAATCCCGAACTGCTCCTGAACATTCATACACAGATCTTGCCGGTCAGGAATTGCCTTTTCCGCGAATCGGAGACATTTTCGCCTTCAAAACGCTCTAACTCTTCAGAAACAACCGATTTTCTCTGGACCGAGGCCGCAGGGAGAAGTCAGGATGGGTGTTTCTTCAAGAGGCTTCATGGCCGTTGGCACGGGTTTCCACTCACACAGCACTGATGAACATTCGCCATGCCGTCCGAATCACCCGCACCGAAACGACGTCACCCCGGCAAGCGTTCCGCGCCAGTAGCCAACGTGCCGTCTCTGTTCTGGCGAACGTTCAACTACCGCTGTCCATTCTGCCTGAAACTGCTGCAGCCGCTGCCGCTGAATTTCACTGCGACGCTGTGGTTTTTGCTGGGGATGCGACCGACCAACTGTCCGCATTGTTTTGACGTGCGGTGGATCCCCTGTCATTATTTGAAGTATCTGATCGCCCCATTTCGGTTTTTGTACCTGGCCGTTACCGAGGATGTGGACTAGGTCATGCCACAGTCTTCCCAGGCCGACGCCCTCGAGGCTGTCCGTCGGGCGATTGAACCGGCGCTGCCGCGGGACCGAACTCCGGGCATCGGCTGCATCGGAGCGGGCTTTATCATGGTGGACTGCCATCTTGAGGCTTACCGCCAGCATGGACTCAACCCGGTCGCGATTACTTCTCGTTCCCTGTCTTCCGCCGAATCCGCTGCGGCTCGTCATGGCATCAGAACTGTCTGCCGGACGATTGAGGAGTTGGCTGGGCACCCGGACGTGCAGGTTCTGGATGTGGCAGTGCCGCCTGACTGTCAGGCAGAGGTGATCTTCAAAGTGCTTGCTGCTCCGAGGCGGCCTCGGGCGATTCTGGCGCAAAAGCCTCTGGGCACGTGCTTTGCCGAGGCTCAGCAGATTGTGCAGCGCTGTGCCGCGGCCGGAGTGCTGCTGGCTGTGAACCAGAACATGCGATTTGACCAGTCCGTGGCCGCCTGTCGGGCGCTGCTGGAACGGGGCGTGCTTGGTGAACCGGTGCTGGCAACGATTGACATGCGTGCCATTCCACACTGGATGCCGTGGCAGGAGCGGCAGGGGTGGGTGACGCTGCGGATCATGAGCATTCATCATCTGGACACGCTGCGTTATTGGCTGGGCAATCCGGAGCGGGTCTTTACGAGTGTCCGTCCGGATCCGCGAACTGCTCAGCGATTCGCTCACACCGACGGGATTGCCATGTCAATTCTGGAATTTGCCAACGGTGCGCGAGCATCGACTCTGGAAGACGTCTGGACGGGACCTGCTCGAGAAGGCGCGGCAGCGGAGATTGGGATTCAGTGGCGTGTCGAGGGCACAGAGGGTCTGGCGGTGGGCAGCATTGGCTGGCCCGGCTACCCGGCTCGGGTTCCCAGCACGATTCGCTGGTCCACGATTCAGGATGCAGGTCAGTGGCACAGCCCGTCATGGGATACTGTCTGGTTCCCGGATGCGTTCATTGGACCGATGGCGGAACTGCTGATGGCTCTGGAGGAAGGCCGGGAACCCACGATCAGCGGCCGAGAGAATCTGCACACCATGGCATTGGTGGATGCCTGCTATCGGTCTGCGGCTGAGCATCGAGCGGTGAGTCCGCAGGAATTTTTCGTGGGCTGAGTTGAGTGCGATGTCCAAACGACAGTCAGGGATGTTGTGATTCATCGGAATTTCATGAACCGACGCATGAATTTCGCGTTGTGGTATCATTGGAATGATGTTTCAGCCCGTTAATGACTGGAGTTGCGATGACTGTTCGATTTGAAGAAAAGGTGATTCGTCCCACCTCAGGCTGGTCTGGGTTACTGCTGTCACTGGTTCTGCTGATTGGTGGCCCGCTGGTCTCACTGATCCTCGCCGCCATGGTCTCATCACCGGTGGTGTCGCCGGGCATCGCCGGAATCGGCAGCGTTTTGTTTGGTGTCTCGGGAGTTCTGGGTTTGTTTGGCTGTGTGGGTGTCGGTCCGAATCAGGCCCGTGTATTGACGCTGTTTGGCGAGTACCGCGGATCGGTGCGGGAATCCGGCTTCTTCTGGGTCAATCCGTTCTACAACAAGCGGATGATTTCGCTGCGGGTGCATAACTTCGAGACGGGTTCGTCGCGAACGCCGGAAGTTCGGGATGCGGCCGGCCGGGTGACGCAGGAAAAAGGTCGCTCACACAGTCGCCCCTCGCGGGTGAACGACCGCAACGGCAACCCGGTGGAGATTTCGGCGGTGGTGGTCTGGCGAGTTACGAACACAGCGGAGGCCTCGTTTCAGGTGGAGGACTACGAGGACTTTGTGGCGGTTCAGAGTGAGGCAGCACTGCGAACGCTGGCCTCGCGTTATCCCTACGACAGTGCAGATGGCGAACTGTCCCTGCGTGGAAACACAGAGGAAATCTGTCGTCAATTGCAGCAGGACATTCAGGAACGTCTGGATCAGGCCGGTGTGGAAATCCTCGAAGCCCGCATCAGCCACCTGGCGTATGCTGCGGAGATAGCCGCTGCGATGCTGCAGCGTCAGCAGGCCTCCGCGGTGGTTGCCGCGCGCGCTCAGATTGTCGAAGGTGCTGTGGGCATGGTAAGGATGGCGCTCGACCACCTTCGGCAGGACAACATTGTGGAACTCAGTGGTGACCAGAAGGCGGCGGTGGTTTCGAATCTGCTGGTGGTCCTTTGCAGTGACCGGCATGCGCAGCCGGTGGTGAACACGGGATCCCTGCATCAGTAGCCGTTTCCGCGGTCTTTCCCTGCTGTATTTCGCCGCGACAGCCGGTATACTCCAGACCGCTGCCGGCGGCGGGTTTCTGTCTGCCGCATTTTCCGGCGGCAATTTCTTCCCACCGTTCGTGCCTGCCGGGAGTCCTCCAGATGAAGCCCGAAGTGAATCGTCGTTCGTTTATTCGCACTGCTGCGGCAGCGTCTTCCGCGGTGCTGCTCCCAGGGTCTGCTCTGCAGGCTGGTTTGTATTCCGGTCCTTCCCGCACCAGTGCCGCCGAAACAGCGGTCTCAGAATTCTTCGCAACGCTGACAGACGACCAGAAAAAGGTCATCGCACTGCCATTCAATCACCCCAGCCGAACTCGCATTTCCGCCAACTGGCATGTGACGGAACCCACTCTGGGCGACAAATTCTTCACCAGCCAGCAGCGTGAGATCGTAAGTAAAATCGTGAAGGGGCTGTGCAGCGAGGAAGGCTACGCTCGCGTGACGCGGCAGATGGACGAAGATGCCGGCGGTCTGCACGAATTCAGCGTGGCCCTGTTCGGTGCCCCGGGCGACGAAAAAGCTCCTTTTGAATTTCTCCTCACCGGCCGCCATCTCACCCTGCGAGCGGACGGCAACACGGTCGATCATGCGGCCTTCGGTGGTCCGATCGTCTACGGCCACGATCAGGTGGATCCAGTGGCCTCAAAGAACATTTACTTCTACCAGACGCAGTCCACGGACGCTGTGTTTCGGTCGCTGAATGCGGATCAGGCCGCAAAGGCGCTGATTACCAAAGCCCCGGCCGAAACTGCCGTGCAGCTGCAGGGTGAAAGCGGCAAATTCTCCGGCATCCGCGTGGCCGAACTGGGCGCCGATCAGAAAGCCCTCGTCGAAAAAACGCTCGCACTGCTGCTGGCGCCATATCGCCGCGAGGACATCGATGAAGTGATGCAGATTCTGCAGGCTTCCGGCGGTGTTGATCAGCTGCACATGTCGTTCTACAGCCAGGAGGATCTGGGTGGTGACCGCACGTGGGATATCTGGCGTGTGGAAGGCCCCAGCTTTGTCTGGCATTACCGCGGTGCTCCGCACGTGCACGCCTACATCAACATCGGCCAGGTGAAGAAAGCCTGACGAACAGTCGTTGGCTCGCTGTTCCGGCGACCACAGGGTCGCCGGAACGAAACTTAAAAAATATTTTCGGATTTCAGCCAATAGATTGCATCCGCCGGCGATTTGGTTCCTCATGCCGCGAATGTTGCACTTCGCGAGCCTGTGGTTTTCGGTTCATTCCAAATCAGGGAGCGGGGTCATGCTGAAAAAAATCATCATCGGGGGCAGCAGTTTGCTTCTGGCTGGCGGACTCTTTTTTGGCAACGAAACGTTCAGCTATCTGCGAACGTTCGGCACTCAGGTTCGTCAGACCGTCAAAAACGAAATCTCCGTCGAATTCGAACTCCAGCGAATCCGCGACGAAGTGGACAGTCTGATGCCGGAAATCCGTCGGCACATGCAGTCCGTCGCCGAACAGTCCGTCGATGTGAAGGATCTCGAACGCACGCTTGCCGAACGCGAAAAAAGCCTCAGCGAACAGCGTGCCTCCATACTCACCCTTCGCAAAGATCTTGACTCGGGTCGCGATCACTTCACCTACCGCGCCGTGTCCTACTCCCGCGCCGAAGTGCTGGCTGACCTCGCACAGCGGTTTGAATCGCTGCAGTCCGCCGAGGCTGCAGCAAAACGAGATCACCAGATCCTCGCTGCCCAGCGCGAAATTCTGCATGCCAATCAGCGGCGTCTCGATGCCATGCAGGCTCGCCGCCAGGACCTCGCCGTGCACGTCGCACAGCTCGAAGCCCGACTCAAACAAGTGCAGGCCGCCGAAGCCCTTAACTCCTCCCCGCTTGACGATTCCCGGCTCGCCAGCGTCGAAAAGCTGATTCACGACATGAATCGCGCACTCGATATTCGCGAAGCCATGCTGGAATCCGAAGGCCGGCTCTCGGGACGGATCCCGGTGGAAGAATCCGCTGAGCCCGCCACAGACATCCTCAGTCGCATCGATTCTCACTTCTCTGCAGGCAAGCAGCCTGTGGAAACGGTTTCTTCATCCGGTGGCGGCGGGTCAGGTATCTGATGGTTTCGTTCCGCTACATGTTGTGGATTGATGGAGTGGGCGCGTGGCAGGTTTGCTGCGGGACCACAGTGGTTGTGGGAAGTGCGGCACCGGATGCGGTCGCCGACATTCGCCTGCAGGCCCCGCTCTCCCGCCGTCACGCAGTTCTTGAACTCTCCGGCGAAAACTGGCTCCTGAGACCCCTGCAGGTTTCAGGGGCCGCGCCGGGAGAATCCAGAGCCGCCACAACACTGGCCTCCGAAAGCCTGATCCCCCTGTCCTCCCGCGTGCTGCTTCGGTTCCGCATCCCCAGCGTGCTCTCGTCTTCCGCCGTACTCACTCCGCACAGCCCCCACCGCTTTGTTCCTCACGCTGACGGGGTGGTTCTGCTGGCTGACCGCATGCTGCTGGGGCCGGGCAGCGATTCCCACATTCGCTGTCGGGGGATTGCTGATCGGCTGGTGCTTTACACCAGCAATAATGGCCTCTGGTGCCGCTCCACCTCTGAGTTTCTGGTGAATGGACGTGCGACGACGGATGCCGCGGAAATTGAGCATGGCACGATGGTGTCGGCAGGTGAGTTTCGCATGCGTGCAGAGCAGCTCTCAGGAAATGACCCATGAAATTCACATTTGCACCGGAATCCCGCCCGCTGGAGGGGTATACGATCAAACGTGCGATTCATCGTGGCGGGTTCGGGGAAGTGTATTTCGCCATCAGCGATGCCGGGCGCGAGGTGGCTGTGAAGCTGCTGAACAACAACCTCGAAGTGGAGCTGCGGGGTGTCCGGCAGTGCCTGAATCTGAATCATCCGAACCTCGTGACCATTTTCGACATTCGACAGGACGCTGACCGCGATTACTGGATTGTGATGGAGTACGTGGGTGGCACCAGTCTTCTGGACGTGCTGCACCGGCATCCTTCCGGTATGCCGCTTCCTGAAATTCTCCGCTGGCTCTCCGGGATGGCGCAGGGCCTTGCGTTTCTGCACGACCGCGGTCTGGTCCATCGGGATCTGAAGCCGGCAAACGTGCTGAGCGACGGAGAACAGGTGAAGATCGGGGATGTGGGCTTATCCAAATACATCTCAGAAAGTCGCCGCAGTGCTCAAACGCAGAGCGTGGGCACCGTTTACTACATGGCTCCGGAAGTCTGTCGGGGCCGTTACGGCCGCGAAGTGGACGTCTATGCACTCGGCGTCATGCTCGTTGAAATGCTCACCGGGCAAATGCCGTTTGACGGCGAAACGACGGCTGAGATTCTGATGAAACATCTCACCGCTGACCCGGACCTGTCGATGCTCGCACCGGCCGTGCAGGACGTCCTCCGCGGGGCACTCGAAAAAGACCCCGACAAACGCATTCAGGATGTGCTGGAACTGCAGCGCAGGTTTTGTGCCGCGGTGGAAGCCCCCGGATCTGCCTTGCCGCTGGATACCGGCCGTGCCGCCGCTGCAGCCTTTGCAGAGACTCTGCCGGGACCGGCAGACAGTCGTCAGGCTGCCGGGCAGCCGGTTCCACCCGCTGAACCCGGCCGCCCCTTTGTATATGATTTCAAATATGATTGGGACTTTAATCAGCCACTGCCAACTGCTGCCGCGGCGGCGAGCCCGCAGTCCTTCTGGAAATCACTGCAGCAATTCTGGCGGCGGCTGCCCGAACCTGTGCGATGGGTGCTGATGGGGGCAGTGCTGCTGTCGGTGGTCAGTTCGGAAGTGTTTGTGGGATCCGAAGAAGCCGTCGCCGGCGGGCTGCTGGGTTTCGCTGCCTGGTATCTGTTTGTGGATCAGAAGGCGAAAAAGAAAAAGCGGTCCGAATCGGCTGCCGGGTCAGCGGTTCAGCCCTCTTCCGGGACCCAGCCCACTCCAGCCACCACGGTCGCTCCGGTGCAGCCAGCGCAGCCACGTCAGCCTCTGCCCGGTCCCGGTCGCGCTGCGGATCTGCCGCAGCCCAGTCGTGCCAGACAGGTTCATCCACCGCTTGCTTCGCCACAGCTGTCGCTGCGTGACCGGCTGAGGGACATGAATCTTTCCGCGGCTGCCGCACTGCCTGCGGTGCTGGTGGTGACAGCCAGCCTGTTCTTCCTCACCGATGTCATTCCCGAAGCCTCTCAGGCGGTGTTTTTTGGTCTGACCACGCTGATCTGCGTCTGGGTGCTGCTCATTCCGGCAAAGCTCTGGGAGGGCGTTGGTGGTGAGGGTCTGCTGAGGCGTTCGCTGCAGTTTGCTGCTGGTATCCTTGTGGGCCTGCTGGTTTGGTGTCTACAGGATTTTCTGCTGCTGGGGCAGGCGGACATTTTTCGTACAGATGGTTCGGGTGTGATCGCGGCGCGGCTGCAGTCGAGTGTGCCGCTGCTGGAGAACGAGGTTCCGACACCTGCTGGATTCATGGCCTTTTTCGGCCTGCTGTTTGGGGTCCGCAAGTGGTGGTCTCAGGCAGACCGGTGGCGTTCATCCCGGCTGCGGATTTCTTCGGCCATGGTGTCACTGCTGGCGGGGGCTGCCGTGTCGTGGCTGCTGCCTTTCCCGGTGGCTCTGGGGAGTACGCTGGCACTGTCGGTATCGATGGTGCTGCAGCTTTCTGCAGGCTGGCTGCCTCTCGGTCTGCGAGGGATGGGAACCCGGGGAAATCCGGCCGGCGTGCTTTAATTTCGCCGAAAGTTATTCAGATTCAGTGCAAGTCCGCATAGAATATGCGTCGGTAGATCCACACGCGGAAGAACCCGTTGACTCCACGTGCCGCAGAATGAAAGTGCCTCTATGGCTGGTGCGTTACTGTTGATGTTGCTGGGAATCATCCTGCCACTCTCGGCGGCCGCGGTTCTGCTTGTGGGGATGGCGTTGTTCTTCAACTGGCTGCTCAGGTATGGAAAAGGCACAGGTGCTGCCGTGCCTGCACAACGCTACGTGCCGCCACCACCCCGTCGACACCCCGCTCCCACAGGACCCGCAGCCGTCACACACAGCTTCACCGGAGTGCTCACGGCCTTCTTCGTGATTGCGGTGGCACTCGTGGTGCCCTATGCCTTCACCCGACTTCAAACCCGTTCGGCTTCTGTCGTTCCGGCCCCGGCCCCGCTTCCCGCCATAGCCCCTGTGGCTGCCTCCGTATCGCCTGCCTCGGCAGGCACGGAAGCCACCACGATCCCGCCCGCCGCCCCAGCAGAGGTTGTTGCCACTGCCGCCCTGCCCAACACGCCTGCCGAACGCCGACGTCTGCTGGCTGAGTTTGCGTCCCAGGTTGGCCGTTTGTTCGGTCGCAGCCTCGCCACAAGTGAAACCACGGCGACGCCATCGGGTGGTGACCCTGTGTCGCTGGGTGAATCCCGCAACGGCGAAGTGGTTGTCCTCGAGCTCACCCAGCCCATGGTTCGCCAATTGCTCGGCGATGCTGCCGGTGATCTGCTCCAGGACATGCAGTCCAGGCTCCCCCAGGACATCCGCGAAAGCTATGCCCTGATCCCGCTCGGATCTTCACTCGGAAACGCTCTGCCCCCGGTGCCGCCACGTCTGGCCGCCAGTGGTCTCAGCAGCCTCGCCGACTCGCTGGTGTCCATCCTCAGCACAGAAGGATCCGGCGCCCCCGCGGCGATGCCCCTCGCGTCGCCTCCGGCTCAGCCCCGCCCCGCATGGATCGACAATCCGCCTCCCGGTAGCCGTGTCGTCCGCATCACTCAGGTTGGCGACGCCAGCGTGGAACAGGAACGCTCGGAAAAACTCACCCTCGCCGCCCGACAACTCCTGCTGGAACAGGCCACAGCCGAACAGCTCTCCCGTGAATATCACGCGGTGATCCGGACGTTGCCGCTCAACACCCAGGACTACCTGCTCACCCCGCCGTGGTCAGAAACCGAAGAAGCAGATCTCGGCAGTGCTTCCGGTAAACAGCCGGTCACCACCGAGTACCACCTTGTCAGTCTTCCGCAGGATACGGCGGCGCAAAATCTGCCCGGGGTCACCGACCGGGTCCGTTCCCTGCGAACCATCGGCATCGCCGGCTGCACCGCCACATTCTGGCTCGGTCTGCTGGCGCTGACCATCTGCAGCCCCATGCCAGCAGCGGGAAGACTTTCTCGCCCCTGGATGAATCGCCTCGGAGTTGCCGCTGCCGGAGTGCTGCTGGTTGCCACCGTATTCCTTGGAGCCCTTGTGGGGAACGGACGGCTTGCGGAAAGAACAGCAGACATCCTTGACGATCGGCCCTCGGGCGATAACCGATCATAATTGAAGTTCTCTGCAATCCCATGAAGAAACAGAGCGTGATTCGGGAGGGCGAGGCTGGGATGGCGAAACGGCGCGAGGACGGGCAAATTGGGATATTTTCGTTCTGCCTGCCAGTTGACATCTCTTTGCTGCCGGTTGTTGCCAGAACTGTTGGT
>JBEIEK010000059.1:0-22826 GCA_040382995.1 Planctomycetaceae bacterium | reverse complement strand
TGTTCCGGACCAGCACCAGCACCAAAACCAAAACCGCCACCAACAGAACTTCAGTCAACAAATCGGAATTCGGCGGAACTGAACATCACCTGCACCAGCAGCGCAATGGCCTGCTCTCTGGTCCGGCCCTCCGCCATCACAGCCGCAATCCACTGCAGCCCAGCCTCAATCTCCTCCGCATCGGCATCGCGAACCAGCACCCGCTGAAACAACTGCTGCAGTACCTCAGAATCCGTTCCTGCGGATTCCGTCAGATCCTCACTCAATGTCTCCGCCAATTGCCTGACAAAGGAGGAATTCATCAGGAAAAGTGCCTGAGCAGGAACGGTCGTCATTGCCCGCTGCCCCGTAACCAGATCCGGATTGGGAAAGTCAAACACCGCCAGTGACGGTGGCACGGCCCCGCGAACCACAGGCAGATAAATGCTCCGCTGCCGGAGCTCTCCCGTCTGTGACAGCGAAGCATGCCGGGCACCCGAAGTGGCAATCGCATACATACCCAGCTGCTGCACCACGGAATTGCGGCGTGCTAAGTCGAGCTCTCCGGAGATCATCAGCATCGAATCGCGAATCGATTCCGCCGGTAATGGTCGCCGATTCTGACCCCGCAGTCTCATGTTGCTCGGATCGTCATCCGCCACCGGCACCACGCTTTGCTGATACGTCCGCGACAGCACGATCTCCCGGATGATCGACTTCATCGACCACCCCTCCGACACGAATTTCCCCGCAAGATAATCCAGCAGCTCCGGATGCGTCGGCAGAGCTCCACGAGTTCCGAAGTTGTCACTCGTTTCCACGATTCCCTGACCAAACAATTGCTGCCAGATCCGATTCACCATCACCCGCGCAGTCAACGGGTGATTGGGATGGGTGATCCATTCGGCCAGCTGCCGCCGACCGGATTCCTCAGCAGTAAACGTGGCTGCCTTCTGGCCGTCATATTCGGCCACCTTCAGAAAGCCACGGGGAACTCGCGGTCCGAGATTGTCCGCTTCGCCTCGAATCCGCAGGTGCAGATCACCCATGCGTTCGTTCTGGTTGTCCATTGCGGCCATCGCCTGACGCGATCCCGGTCCGTCCTTTTCCAGACCATCCAGCTCCTTCCTCAACGCAGCAATCTCCGCCAGCAGTGCCAGGTCCGTCGGGGCGTCTGCTGACTCTGCCACACCCACCGGAATCAACTGGATCGCGTCCGCAATCACATGACCGCCCGCATGCCGATCACTCAGCGACACTTCCGCAATGTCAACAAAGTCGAACTCGCCAAGCAGCTGCCAGAGCCCGCGGATGGCAGGCTTCCGGGTCTGATCCACAATCACCTTCGTTTCGCCGTCACTGTGACGCACCACATACTCGGCCGTCTTCGCCAGCCCGTCGCCTCCGCCAAATGTCACCCGCAGCTGATATCGCCCTGCCGAAGGCAATGCCGCCTTCCAGACGATTCGGCAGGAATCCTGACCAGGATCACTGGCGAGATAATGCGGGCCAATGCGATTTTTTCGCAGCGTCGACTTCCGCCATGGTCCGGTCAGCTCGGCCTGCACATCGTCGACCACAATCCCGGCACTCCGCTCAGCCACCTCCGCAGCACGCTCCTTCGAAGTCAGCGCCTCCTTCAGGAACCGGACTCGCGATTCATAAGCCGCCAGCTCAACACGCCCCTGCTCATCCAGAAGCAGATCCGTATTCGTCCAGCCGGTCACATTCACGTTGTCCATCAGAACTCGGTCGGCAGTTCGAGTACTGTGCAGGATGCCCGCCAGCGCGTAGTAATCACTCGCAGGAATCGGATCAAACTTGTGGTCATGGCAGCGAGCACAGCCAATGGTCAGCCCCATGACTGCACGCCCAATCGTATCCAGCTGCTCGTCGGCGATATCCAGATGCATCTTCACCTTGTCACGCTCGGTCAGCATCTTCGCACCGACCACTAGAAATCCAGTGGCGATCAACTGGCGATTTCTTTGCTCCTCATCCTTCCACAGAAGCAGATCGCCGGCAATCTGCTCCTGCAGAAACCGGTCATACGGCACGTCATCATTGAACGCATCAATCACGTAATTTCGGTAACGCCATGCCTCATCAAAGGTCAGATTGAAATCGCCGCCGTTCGAGTCGGCGTAGCGAACCACGTCCAGCCAGTGCCGCGCCCACTTTTCGCCAAACTGAACACGTCCCAGCAGTTCATCCACCAGAGCCTCTGTCGCCTTGTCCACCGATTGCTGCTGCACAGCATCCAGAAATGCTGCTCGCTCCTGCAATGTGGGCGGCAGACCTGTCAGATCCAGCGACAGCCGCCGCAGCAGTCGATCCGCAGTTGCCGGTTCCGCACTCGGTTGCACAAAGCCATCAATGGAATGCCCGGCATCAAAAACTCGACGAGGCTGATACGCCCAGAACTCACGTTCCCGCTCCAGATCGATCACTCGGCCACGGGCGAGCGGCTCAGACGCTTCCCGAGGATCAATGGCACCATTCATAATCCATAGTCGAAAATCCTCCACGATTTCCGCGGCCAACCGTGACTTCGGAGGCATCTCCGACACTTCACCACTGGCGCTGATCGCCTGCCAGACATGACTGGCTTCCGGTCGCCCAGGCACAATGGCCGGCCCGGAATCTCCACCCGTCATCCAGCCGGATCGAGAATCCAGCAGCAAACCGCCGCTGGACCTGCCCGCCGCCACAGAATGACATTCATAGCAATGCTGCACCAGCACCGGACGTATCCGTGACTCGAAAAAATCCAGCTGCACCTCGTCCGCAGACAGCACGCACGTCGCACTCCGCAGCAGAACGAAGACAATCAGCAGTAATCGAATCGCCCGCATTTGCCAGATCTTTCAGTCATTCATTCCCCGACATTAAACACCATACCGAGCCATCATGGCTGTTCAAAAACCGGCAGACACAGTCACCCGAAAAGACTCGCTCAGGAGCCGACAACAGGAACCGTCCAGCGATCTCCACGATCAGCCAAGCAGTTCACCAATGTCACCCGTGCTGTCGGCAAACTGTTCGCAGGGAACTCCCAGCTGATTCAGCATGGTGACAAAAAGATTGGACATCGGAATCTGATCGCTCAGGGTCAGAAAGCGACCATGATCAAATCCCAGGCGTTTTCCACCAGCCAGCACAAGCGGGTAATTATTGTTGTTGTGCGTTTCACTGTTACTCGACCCGTACAGCACCAGTGTGCGATCCAGAAGTGACGCATCACTCTCAGAGGCCGTTGCCATACGGTCGAGGAAATATGCGAGCTGCTCAGCCATGAAGCGGTCCCAGCGGCCCAGATTCTCTGACCCACCCGGCTTGTCCCAGCCATGTGCGAGCGAATGCAGCGAATCCTTGAATCCCTGCAGCTGCGGAAACTTGGCCGCCAGCGACGAACAGTCTGCCATGTTCGTGATCTGATATGTGGCGACGCGAGTCGAATCTGTGCGGAGGGCGAGATAGATCAGGTCGTACATCGTGCGAATGTACATCAATGGAGCTTCATCATCGGCTTCCAGATGCAGCAGATCGCGGTCTTCGTCCGTCAGCTCCGGACGGGGAACTTCCAGCCATTGCTGCGATCGCTTCACGCTCTGCTCAATCTGTCGCACAGATGTCAGATATTCATCCAGCTTGTCCTGATCCTGAGTCCCCAGGCGACGATGCAGACTGCGTGAATCATCCAGCACCCGATCCAGCATGCTGGAGGCACTCTTCAGCCGTCTGCCCCTGGCGAGGAAATCGGCGTCGCCGGACCCGAAGAATCGATCAAAAATCTGCTGCGGCTGATTCAACGCCGGAATCGGACGTCCACGATCATCGTAGGAAAGCGTACTGGATCGAGTCGGTTCGCCGACACCTCCATCCGTTGACATCACCAAAGAAGAAAAACGGGTCTGATCGAGCGTCGCCTGCGCTGCCACCTGATCCAGTGAGATCGAATTGCGAAGCATCTTGTTGTTCAGATAGGCAGCCGTCAGAAACGTGTCACCCGTGTCGTGCGCTCCCATGCGGCGACCATTGGGATGCGAAAGCCCGCCGAGGATTGTGAGCCGTTCACGGTGCGGTTCCAGAGGCCGCAGTGTTTCCGTGAACTGATAACCACGACCAGTGCCCTCCGGGAACCAGCGCCACTGCTTTTCGTCACTGTCCGCCTTTGGCAGTGCCACTCCGAAACCAAAGTACAGCGCAACCAGTCGGGCCGGAGGCGTTGCTCCGGCAGACTCACTCGCAGCACTCTGCATGCACTCCAGCCACGGAAGGCCCAGGGAAACTCCCGTTCCCCGCAGAAATGTCCGTCGATTCAAGTGCCATGATTTCAAACTCATTGCTGCACCCTGTTTCGGAAAGTCATCCGGTGGATCAGTCCACCTGCTGCTGACGCACTCATCTGCCTATTTTGTGTTGAACGGGTCACTGAATACAAGTTCATTAACCAAATCCCGGATTCCCAGTTGCTTTTTCGCGAGTTGACCGGCGAGCTCCTCGATCGCCGCTTCATCTCCACGTTCCACCTCACGGCCCAGAGCATAGGCGAGCAGTCGAGTCACCAGAGACCGCGCAGCCTGGTGCTGATGAGCTGCCACAAGATGCTCACGCAGCGCCGCAGCCCCGGTCAGAACGATGCCACCGGGCAGCTCGCCCGTCGACTCAACCGGCACACTGACTATCTTCCCGTCCCGAATCCGACGCACTTCGTCCCGCCAGCGCCCCGTGGCGTCATAGTTCTCCAGAGCAATCCCCCAGGCATCAAGGTTGCGATGACAGCTGGCACACGCTGGTTTCTGACGGTGCACCTCAAGCTGCTGACGCACCGGAAGCTCATGGAAGTTCGGCGTACTCTCTTCCAGCGAAGGCACATCCGGTGGCGGGGGTGCAGGTGGATCGTTCAGCAAACGATCGCGAATCCAGACGGCTCGACGAATCGCATGCGAATCAGCACCCGTGGAATTGGCCAGCAGAAAACCTGCCTGCCCCAGCAGACCACCCCGATGATGCTGCTCGGCCAGCTCCACCCGCCTAAAGGTCTCACCCGTCACACCTTCAATTCCGTAATACCGCGCCAGGCGACCATTGAGCATGGTGAATTCCGACTGCAGCAGCTTGTCCACACTGTGATTTCCGTCAATCAAATGTCGCAGATAGGCAATCGTCTCGCCCCGCATATCCGCTCGCAGCCGCTCATCAAAATCCGGGTACAGCTCCCGCTGAACAGCCACACTGTCCATATTCTTCAGCTTCAGCCACTGCTCCGCAAACTGCTCCACAAATCGGCTGGAATAAGGGTGGAGCAGCATCCGCTGGACCTGCTCAGAACGAACCCGACGATCACTCAATGTGCCATCTGCCGCCCGATCCAGCAGTTCCTGATCCGGCATTGTGCTCCACAGAAAGTAAGACATGCGGGATGCCAGCTCCCAGTTGTCGATCGGTCGCTTTTCGTCACCGGCAGGTTCCACCAGGTACAGAAACTCCGGACGAATCAGCACCAGCGACAAAGCTTCAATCATCGCCGCTTCATGGGTCGGAAACTCCGGACGCACCGCTGTCAGGAATTCCATGACCGACTGCAGCTCTTCAGGTCGCACCGGTCGCCGATAGGCCCGACTCATGAATCGACGCAGAACCTCCTCGGAATAGGCCGCCTCATCGCTTTCCCGCAGAGGTGATTCAAACAGGATTCTGCGGTGTGTTGCCGGTGGCCACTGGTCAAAAATCGGACCGGAAAATTCCACCCGGCGGATCACAATCGTGGCCAGCGCCGGTTCATCCGGATACGTGCGTTTGTCGTTCACCTTCTGCTCGGCAGGCCGCTCCGACAAATCATCAAATCGATTGCGGACACGAACCACCAGTCCAGGGTATTTTCCCTGACCACGCACCGGCAGGGGAAACTCTTCCAGACGACCGCGAAACTCAAATGTCTGCTCCTCCGTCGTCGTGAGCTCAATCAGCTCAAACTCACGCATCAGAATCTCCGTGTCCGGCCGGTATCCCAGAGACACCTCCAGCAGCGGAAAGCCCTGCCCAGCCTGAATTTCTGCCGCCACAGTCACGCGAATCAGGAACTCTCCGACTTCCGGATAATCCTCCTTCATGGTGGCCAGAAATTCCTGGGAACGCTGCAGGCGATTTGTCCGCACAGCCCTGCCCAGCCAGTCGTCCAGGTTGCTCTCCGTCCATTCCTGCCGTGTTACCCGCGGAGCTTCACCCGAAACAATCGCTCGATCCAATGCTCGACGCGCATTCGCCAGGTAATACTCCAGCTGTATGGCCGACATCTGCAGCGACTGACCGTTATTCGTAAAACCGTCGGACGAAATCGCATCCGGAGGAAGATCCCCCGCGTAGTCCATGTCGATTCCGATCAGATCCTGCATCGTGTTCTGGTATTCAACTCGATTCAGACGCCGCATCACAACACGACCCGCAGTTGCCCGGTTCGCTTCATCCGCCGCCTGCAGCTGCCGACGGATCTGCGTCGTGAGCGTTTCCAGTTCCGCTGCGGTCAGCTGAGGCTCGTCCGCAGGAGGCATCTCTGCTGTGTTCAGCACGTTGAGCACCTCGTGCCACATCTCGGCCGCAGCCCGATCGTTCAGCAGATCGCCGGAAAGAGTGTCCAGACGCACTCGCGATTCCTGTTTCAGGGGACCATGACACCGATAACAGTGCTGCTGAAGTATCGGAGCCACCGCTTCTCGCCATGCCGAACCTTCGTCCGCACACGCGCCGGCCGCAAAAGCTCCGGCTGTACAGATCACCAGAACAACGGTGGGAACGATCAGGATCTGCTGTCGAAGAAGATTCCGGCTCAAAACTGTCGACTCCCACGATTCCGTTTCACTGTCGCCCTGTTACCATCCGTATGCTAATCGCTCCGAATCCGCAGTTCACGCATATTCTCAGTGCTTTGGCCACGAAAATCATGACCGCCACGCAATACCAGAATCCATCTGCTGACACAACGTGGAATCACTCCACGCCCGTCGTGTTCTCACCACTTTTCGCATGGCCCCCCAGACCGAAGGCCGCACTGCTCACACTCACACAAAGGTGGTTCACAATCTCCCGCAGCGTTCTGTTTCTGGCCATGGCCGTGCTGGTGCACAGATACCTGCTGCCCGTGTCAGAACAGATGAAATCCCTGGCCGCCAGCTGGGTCGGCCTGGTGTTCCTCAGCAACTTCCTGTTCATGCTGACGATCGCCGGCTGCCTGCACCTGTTTCTGTTCACATTCCGTCTCCAGGGAAAGCAGCTCAAGTATGATCACCGCGAATCCCACGAGATCAGCCGAAAATTCACGTTTCACAGCCAGGTCCGCGACAACATGTTCTGGTCGCTTGTGAGTGGCTCAACGATCTGGTCCATCTACGAAATCCTCTACTTCCATGGCGTTGCTCGCGGAGCAATTCCAACAGTCACACTGGCCGAACATCCCGTCGCTTTTGTACTCTGGCTGCTGGCGATGCCCATCATCACCTCCTCGCACTTCTACGCCATTCATCGGCTGCTGCACTGGCCGCCTCTCTATCGCACCGTCCATCGACTGCACCATCGCAATATCCACATCGGACCATGGTCCGGAATGGCCATGCACCCGGTGGAACACATCTTCTACATTTCCTCGGTGCTGATCCATTTCATAATCCCATCCCATCCCGTGATTCTGCTGATGCACCTCTACGGCCGCTGTCTCGGACCGGCCTTCTCTCACTCGGGTTTCGAAAAGCTGATCATCGGCAACAGCCCGGTCCTCGATTCCGCCGATTTCCATCACCAGCTGCACCACCGCTACTTCGAATGCAATTACGGGACCGCAGAAACGCCATGGGATCAATGGTTCGGGACCGATCACGATGGCTCACAGGCAGCCACAGAACGCGTGCGTGCGAAAGTGCGTGCTCGTGCCACTCACGAACACTCGTAAATCCTCTCGCCAGAAAAAATGCACCGGTCCCTGTCACCTTTGCGACACCAATTGCAAAGTGGACTCAGGAGTTCACTGAACCGGGACTGCCAGACGCTGTCGCCTCCGATCACTGACAGCATGGTTCGCAGAGGACTATGTCCCCCCTCCGGAGGCTGAAAGCACATTCTGGCAAATCTCGCCAGTAGATCGAGATCCACATCGACTACAGCCAGCTCAGGCGTCTTCCTGTCTGCGCGGCACCCAATAATGGAAATCTTTTGATGGGCTGTATCCAATCGTTCCATGTGACAGGTCGTCCCCGACGAATTCGTCCGTATGACGATAACGCAGGCACCAACTCCATCTTTGCCCACACTTCATCCAGTGAACGACTCAGTGACAGCCATCGCGTGGGTGTTGTGGGATCACCTTCGAATACTCGACGCCGCAAACCTTAAAATCTCGACCAAAAAAAGCGACTTGCCCCCGTCGCTGAGCCAGATTGCCTTGTAACACGATCGACTCACGATCCAGCTTGCCCTGCAGCAACCGCTCGCTCTTCAAAAAACACTCGGCGGCAGCTT
This sequence comes from Planctomycetaceae bacterium, assembly GCA_040382995.1. Taxonomy (GTDB): domain Bacteria; phylum Planctomycetota; class Planctomycetia; order Planctomycetales; family Planctomycetaceae; genus SXXK01. The sequence goes on along the minus strand of JBEIEK010000059.1, from coordinate 14,336 downwards.
CCGTGAAGAATTGTCGAGCTTTATCGGAATCGGTTTGATACATCCCGAGATGAAACAGCGTTTCCGACAGCATCGCACATGGTTTGGCAGGACGGAGCAACTCAACAGCACGTTCGGCCTTCGTGGCCGCTTCAGAAATTCTTCCCTGAGCCTCCAGAGCACGAGCTTGCTGCAGGAGAATTCCAACTTCCTGTCCCGGTGTTGCGGCTTTCGAAATTGCGCGTTCCAGAATATTGGCAACGGTCGCAAAGTCGCCATGATCGGTTGCCTCGAAGGCATCAGTCAGCGCGCCAATCTGTTCCTTCATCTCAGCAGCTCATTCATCTCCCCACGATGCATGTGCCAGGTCATGAGCTCGCTCCACACCGCATCAGCCCATCCTGCCCTGCCAATTGCATGCCATCGTTCAGCCGCCTCGGACAGCAATGGCACCCCTTGCGGCAAATTAAAACGCAGGAGCTGTCGACCGACGGCCTCTGTCACCGCCGCTTCCCCCGCGTTGAAGCCAGCAGCAGTGTGAAGGGACGCTACGCTTTCAATCCGCCCCTGCATCACAGCCAAAACATCCTGATCATTGTGTTGCAATGCCTGCGGCTCGCTCCAGATCGGGAAAGGGCCCCTTCCTGATGATATTCGCCATCGAGACTGCTTCATCCAGCGCCTCGACAGTGTGGATCTTCGCTGCCTTGCAGGTTGATACTCAATTGTCTCAGTCGGTTGCGATGTGTCGGTGCAGGCGAGTCCAGCACTGTGGCCAGTTGACCGTAAGCCGCAATGACAAATTGACCATCTTTGTGAATCAGTGAGCTCTCCGCGAGCTCTCTTGCGATCTCACCTGCGTGGCGGAACTGCCCCGGATCAATCCAGCATCGAACCAGCAATGCAGCCAAAAACGCATCTTCTCGAATGCGCTCGGCATTCGTGAGTTGATTCACAACGGCCAGTGCATAACCCGCATGGAATTCAGAACACAACGTCTGCTGGCTCATGACGACTAAACCACGCGGGCCTCGCCCGCTACCTGGGAGAGCGACGTACTGTCGAAGATATTGTGGCAGCGTCTCGACCCCTGTGGCTGTAAATTTACCCCCTATCTGACCAGTTGACCAGCCTTGCAGGGCGTGGAACACCCGTTTAATTTTTTGCGCTTATCCCTCGCCGAGGGATAAGCGGAAAATGTTCCTTCCAGCGTTTGTTTTTGCAGTGTTTTTATCGGGCGGCTCAAACCACGCCACATCGTTTCTCAGAAGGCTGACGACGACCGCGGCCGTCGCAGGCACGCGCTGCAGAAACAGACTCCTTGCGTACGCACCGTCGGCCACGAGCAGCACGCGGCTCCGAAGCAAGTTCTGGAACAGGCGAACACATCACTCAACATGGCCCGCGCAGCTCGTTCCAGCATGGTGCGGAACTTTCATGGAGCCACGCGTTTCGCACTGCGCCCTGGGGAGGAGATTCGGAATGTCCTGAAGATTCAGTTCATAAAGCACAGAGACCTGTCCGGGCTGAACGGCGTTCAGCGTCTGCGCGAAGCGATCCACGGTCGGCTGCGGACGATTCCGGCCGAAATCCTGCTGTGCCAGGCATCGATTGTTTTGTCTGCTTCCGCCCCAGGGTGGCGATCGTCCAATGCTCACAGAGGTCATCCATCGATCGGACAGCCATGTGCGGGAAATCCGCGCACCATACCGCCATCCCCATGCATTCCGGGTGCGAAGGGGGCCTGGGTGATCACCTCTGGCTGGCACTCAGTCGTTCCACCTGCTGTTCATGAAATCTGCGCTGCCGTTCTGAGGATTCGGTGGGGGGCTGGATGGAGGCGAAGTGGCGGGCGAGGAGTTGGTGGGCGGCGAGGGTTTGGGGGGCCAGATTGAGGACGCCCTGGAGCACGACGACGCCGTCCTGAGGATCGCGGTACTGCAGCAGCAGTTCCCCGGTGCGAAGGCGATCTTCGATGGTGGGATTGGGACCGCTGATGCGGTCTTCCAGCTGATTCAGTTCTGCGGTGGCTTTGCGAAATTCTTCCAGCCGTGCGAAGGCGGTGTCAGCGGCGGCTGTTTCCCCGAGCTGTCGGCGACACTGAGCGAGGACAAACAGGGCATCATCGGCCCAGGGACGCAGTTTGAGTCCTTTTTCCAGAGCCTCTGCGGCTGCGGTGTAGTGACCGTCTTCAAATTCGCAGCGGCCGAGCGAGATCCAGAGGTCGGGACTTTCGAGGCCCGCTGTCAATGTCTGCTGCAGCAGCTGTCGGGCGCGCTCCCGGTCGCCGGTGGCTTTGAGGGCTTCGCTGAGCCCGGCGACAGCTCGGGGTTTGAGCGACTCAACCGGCAGCGCGCGTTCAAACAGAGGAATGGCTTCGCGCTGGCGATGGGTATCGCTGAGCAGTTCGGCGAGGCTGATGACGGGTTCCAGCCATTCCGGATTCCGCTGCATCGCCTGACGAAAATCGGCTTCTGCCTTTGGGTACTGTTGCTGAAGTGCAAACACGCGGCCGCGGACGTACCACGGAAAGGGATCTTCGGGGACATCCTTCATGAGCGCATCCACCAGCGCTCCGGCTTCCTGATAACGTTCCGTTCTGAGGAACCCGATGACGTAGGAGATACAGACATCGCGGTTGTCGCCGGTTTCATCGGCAAGCAGTCGCCCGAGCCAGGGTGCGGCTTCGGCCATTTCGCCGCTTTGAGCCTGGAAGAGGAGCAGTTCGCGTTCCTGAAGGCGGGCCGGCGCGTTTTGTGCGGCCAGAGCATCGAGGGCTTTGCGGATCAGCCGCGGATCACCGTCGCGACGGGCGGCCTGGCAGCGGAGCAGCGCGGTGTCGAGGCGTCGGGCACCGAGGATTTCAGCGGTATCGAGCCAGGCGAGAGCGGTCGTGGGGCGGTGCGCCGCCAGTTCACGTTCGGCGAGCAGATGAAAGGCGGGGGGCCACCAGGAATGCCGGGTAAGAACGGCGGAGACGAGCAGTACGACGGCGAGGGGACGGCGGATTCGCCGGAGTGAATGCCAGCCAAAGCGGCTGCTCCCGGCGCGTGCCATCCGGGGAATTCGGGGGCCTGCAGCACGCCCCGAACTTTCCAATTTTCCCTGTTCGCCGCCCGCCTGATTCACGGTAGAATGCACCTGTCAAGCAAAATCGCCGCTGATTTTTCCGAAAACAGGGGGCCGAAACGCCCTGTGGAAATCGTGCTTTCGCAGATTCCTGCTGTTGCAGTGACAGCAGATTAAAAGGTATCGATCGGATGGTCAATCACCAGCGTCTGGTACTGCTGGCAGCTTTGTGCATCGCCGGCGGCTGTGCCCGGCAACCCCCTGCCGATGCTCAGGGCCGTGCCTCAACAGTTCCCGACTCCGTCGCGTCCCCTCCGGCAAACTCGATCGCAAAGGCCGCGAAGGCCGCTGACCTCGACCCTTCGGTCACTGCTGCCGTGCAGACATTCTGCGGTGCCTGCCACGCGGTGCCAAAGCCCTCCAGTTTTCCCAGGGATGCGTGGTATCACGAGGTGCAGCGGGGCTACCAGTTTTACTTCGATTCCGGCCGCACGGATCTGGTGATCCCGGTGCAGACGCAAATCGTGGAGTGGTATCAGGCTCAGGCTCCGGAGCAGCTGCCGGTTGAGGAACAGCCGGCGAGCGAATCGCCGGTGGTCTTCGAACGACAGGACTGGGAGCCGCAGCCGAAGACTGGCGCCCCCTCTGATGCGGCCAGTGCAGCTCAGTCGCCCCCCTTCGCATCGCCGCCTGGGGGCTCTTTCGTGCAGGCAACGGCGACCGGCAACCGCACGCTCTTGTTCAGTGACATGCTCAGGGGCCGCGTTTGTGAACTGGATTTCGCCGGAGAAACGCTTTTTGAATTCCGCACGGCCGTCGCCAATCCAGCCGCTGTTCGCATTGCGGATCTCGATCAGGACGGAAAAGAGGACCTGTTGATGGCGGATCTGGGCAGTCGCTTGCCGGCTGACCATGATCGGGGACAGATCCGCTGGATCTCAAATTACCGCGGCGACAGCGCAAACGCGCAAACGGTGCTTGATGGGCTTGGCCGAGTTGCTGACGTGCGTCCTGGGGACTTTGATGGCGATGGTGATCCGGATCTGGTGGCAGCTGAATTCGGCTGGCACACCACTGGCGGGCTGCACCTGATCTGGAACGAGGGGCGCGGAGAGAACGGGCTGTGGCGTGGCGACCGCAGCGGCTGGATTCACGGCCCGGCGGCATTCACGTCCCGGTGCTCGATTTTGACGGTGACGGTCGGCTGGATTTCATGGCTTTGATCAGCCAGGAACATGAGTCGATCGAGGTGTTTTTGAATCGGCCGGAAGGATTTGAAAAGCATCAGCTGTTTGCGGCTCCGGATCCTTCCTGGGGCTCCAGCGGCATGGAACCGGTGGACTTTGACGGGGATGGCGATGTGGATTTGCTGTACACGGCCGGAGACACCTTCGATTCGCGGATCATCAAACCGTTTCACGGCATCTGGCTGCTCATCAATCAGGGGGGGATGACGTTTAAGCCACAGCACCTGGCGGCCATGCCCGGAGTGCATCGAGCGCTTGCCGGCGACATGGATCAGGACGGCGATCTGGATGTGGTCGCCTGTGCCATCCTGCCGACTCAGGCCCTGCAGGGAACGCAGCCCGACCGCCTGCAGGCGGTGATCTGGCTGGAACAGCAGCCTGATGGAAGTTTCCTGCGGCATCTCATGCAGTCCGGAGCACCTCAGCATCCCGCGATGACTCTTGCCGATTTGAACGGCGACGGGAAACTGGATGTTGTCACGGCTGTGATGAGCGAAGAGGAAGGTGCGGCAGCGGCTTCACTGGAAGTGTTTTTGAATTTCGGACGGACCGACAGGCGACTCTGACTTATGACTCCCGTCACACTGATCACCGGATTCCTCGGCACAGGCAAAACCACAGCCATTCGATCACTGCTGGACCAGCGTCCTGCAGACGAACGCTGGGGTGTCTTTATCAATGAATACGGCATCGTGTCGCTGGATGAAGCGCTGCTGGATCTGCCGGAGGACAGTCCGGTGAGCGTACAGGAGCTGGCCGGGGGGTGCTTCTGCTGTGAGACGGCCGAGCTCTTCAAGCCGATGCTGGTGCAGTTTCTCCGCCGGGTCCGTCCGCATCGCCTGCTGATTGAACCCAGCGGAGCCGGTCACCCCGCCAGTGTGCTGGATCTGCTCCGGGAATCCCGTTTCTTCAGTGCTCATCTGACGCTTCAGGCGGTGATCTGCCTCGTGGATCCTCAGGACGCAGACAACCCTCGCATTCGTGGCAATCCGGTGTTTCATGACCAGCTGGAGATGGCAGACATCGTGGTGATCAACCATACCGACCATCGGTCCGCGGATTCCATTGCCCGCTGCCGCGCTCTGGTGGAACAGCTTGACCCACCCAAACTGCTGGTGGCCGAGACTTCTCATGGCCGGCTGCAGTCGCAGTGGCTGACGCTGTCGGGGTCTGTTGTCCGGACGCCGCGATTTCCGGATGCGCACGCGGTGAAGTCGGGGGCGGTTGCCGCTGAGCCGGCTGCGGCGTTTGTTCAGCTGGGGGCGGTGGCGGCACCAGCGGAACCGGCGGAACCGGCCCTGCAGTCCATTCCCGGCAGTCCGGAACCCGGTCGGCCGCTGCAGTTCGCCAACAGTGGCAACGGCTGGCACGCCTGTGGCTGGCTGTTTTCCGCGGAGGACCAGTTTCGGCGGGAAGATCTGCTGGAGCTGCTGGAGACGTGGCCGGGAGTGCAGCGGCTGAAGGGTGTTTTCCGGTGTGAGGACGACTGGTGGAGCATCAATCGAGCGGGGCGGGAGGCCAGCTTTCGACGTTCCTGCTGGCGGCGCGACAGTCGCCTTGAGATCATCACCGAGAGCCCGCTGGACTGGGAACAGGTGGCCGCGCAGATTGATGGCTGCCGAGTATCACGCGGCGGCAGGTAGCGGTTTGAAGCGCGCGGACACGTATTGTTTCCGGGGGCTGTCAATTGCCCGGTGCCGGTGTGTGCGCGGGCGGCCAGCATGGCAACCCCCGTATTCGAGAGCTTTCGAGAAAAAGTGCGGAATCAGCGTCATATTCCGCCGTTTCGCGCAAAGGTTAGGAGACCCCTAATCACGCGGAGCGTCTGTCTGTGAACGAAAATGTCAGATTTGTCATGCGGCAGTGGACGCTGGCTCAGCCAGTTGTCTCATCCTTTATCGGGGCCATGGTGCGTGATTTTTCGGACCGGGACGACGTGCTTCAGGAAACGGCCGTCGCGGTGCTCGAATCGGCTGACCGCTACGATCCCAATCGTCCCTTCGTCGCCTGGGCACTCGGGATCGCTCGCAATCAAATCCGCATGTACATCCGCCGTGACACCAGGGAGCGTCTGGTGTTTGACGACGCCGTAATTTCGCAGCTGGCGGATTCCTTTGGTGCTGTCGGTTCGGACGACGTGCACCGACTGGGATTTCTGCGGGAATGTCTGCAGCGGCTGGATCCGCGCGACCAGCAGTTGTTTCAGTTGCGCTACGCGGAAGATCTCAAGCCGGCCGCGATTGGTGAGCGTCTGGGAATTGCAGCCAACACAGTCTCCAAGGCTCTGCAGCGTCTGCGGGATCAGTTGCGGATCTGCGTGGACCGTGCCGCGGCATCCGCTCGGGCGGTGGAAGGGGGCCGCGCATGAAGACCCCGGAAGAACTCCTTCACGGATATCTCGACCAGACCCTCACGTCGGTTGAGTTGGGGCGTTTGCAGGCGTGGCTGGCTGAGTCACCCGAGCACATGCGGCAGCTGACCCGGCTGCTGCTGCTCCACAACCACCTGCGCAGCGAATCGCTCAGCTTTTCCGCTGCAGGCGGACTGTCATCTTCAGCCACACCGCTGCCGCAGGTTGGCCCGGTGGATCGGTCTGAGTATCAGCAGCGGACGCGGCGTCGCGTGCTGCGTCGATTCTTTGGACTGGTTGCTTCCCTGTTGCTGGTGCTGGTGCTCTTCGATTTTCTGCGGCCCTTTGGGCGACAGACCACTGCGACTGCGGCTTCTGCGGAACTGTCCCGGCTGATCAATCGCAACCAGTCCGCCGTGGGCCGCACGTATCAGATTGAGGTGGAAGGGGTGGCGCTTGCGGGACGGCGTCACGGTCGCAGATCCGCTGCAGAAAAGCGGCCCCCCAAACCTCCGATGGACGACGCAGTCCTGCACCTCCGCCAGGGCGGCTGGTTTGTGCTCGTACGGCGTCAGCTGGACGGGCAGGACTTCGTCACTGGTTGCGACGGGACCCGCAGCTGGGCCGTGCGTCCGGGCAGTCCGGTGCGCATCAGCAGCGATCTGCAGCGTTTCAGCCGCGATCTGCCCGGGCACGAGTATGCGCTGTCCCTTGTGGAGCTCACGGCAACCCTGCAGCAGCTCCAGCAGTCCTGTGAAGTGCAGATTGTTGAAGGCGGTGCCGCAGCCGATGCCACGCCACAGGAAGCCGCCACAATCGCTGCCGAACGCCTGCTGATTGCCGTCCGGCGCCCTGGTTTCCCTGGCCCGCGGCGGATTGAAATTGCCTACAACGCGGCCAGTCACGAAATCCATCAGCTGCGATTTATTGACATGCCCTACGGCCCCGAACGACTCACACTGCTGCTGACACTCACCAGCCGCGAACTGCTCCCCGACTCCTTTTTCGATCACAGTGCCCACCATGCCCCGGAAGTTCCGGTGGAACAGGAATGACAATGAATCGCCCGGCTGCAAGTGTTATAGCTGCTGCTTCAGTCTGCTGTCTGGCGGCTGGTCTCTGGACCGTCGCTGTCGCCTCCGCACCGCAGCAGGCTCCGCCGAAAGGAAAAATGCGAAAGCCGCAGATGACGGATACCGTTCGTGCCAACGTCTATGCGGACAACAACTTTCAGCTGTACATCAACGGCGAGCTCACTGCAGTCGACTCCATCAGCTTCATTCCCCACAACGTTGTTTCCGTGGACATTCTGCCTCGCTACCCGATGACGATTGCAGTGCTGGCCCGCGACAACGCCGATCCGAAAACCGGCATGGAATACGCCAACAGCAATATCGGCGATGGTGGCTTTATCCTGAAGTTTGGTGATGGAACGGTCACCAGCGCGGCATGGAAGGCCAAAGTGATCTCCTCCGGTCCGATTGGCGGCGACAAACAGAATCCGAAGACCGAGACGGTGCCCATGCCCGAGAACTGGTTTGCGGTGGACTTCGACGACAGCGACTGGAACGCTGCCGTGGAGTACACAGAGGAACAGGTCGATCCGAAGCAGCCGTACTTCGACAATGACTTTGCGGGGGCAAAGTTTATCTGGACCGGCGACATCGCACTGGACAACACAGTGCTCTTTCGGCACACGGTCAAATCTTCGCCCGATGGTCAGCAGCGGCCGGACTTTTCGAACATCAACAACGTCGTCCCGGACAATCCGCCAAAGAAGAAGGGGAAGGGCAAATGAGCCAGTCAGGTTGCAGAACTTCGTCGTTGACCACTGCTTGCTGTGTCTGCCTTGCGGCATTCATCGCGATTGCACCAAAGCCCCTGGCTGCCGACCGACCGAACATCATTCTGATGCTCTCTGATGATCAGGGCTGGAGCGGTTTGTCAGTCGCCATGCACCCCGACGTGCGTGGTTCGCGCAATGCTGCCCACCACACCCCCTGCCTCGAAAAACTCGCAGCCCAGGGCATGCGGTTTACCATGGGGTACTCGCCAGCCCCCGTGTGTTCGCCAACCCGCATCAGCATTCAGACGGGCAAAAGCCCCGCTCAGCTGCACTGGACCAAAGCGGCACCGCCGGAACCTGGCCACAAGCTCACCGAACCGCGGCTGATCAAGAGTCTCGCTCCAGGCGAGACCACGGTCGCCGAACTGCTCAAAACGGCCGGCTACGCCACTGCCCACTACGGCAAATGGCACCTCAGCGGTGGTGGACCCGGCGAGCACGGCTATGACGAGCACGATGGTGACACTGGAAACGAACAGGCGTTTCGCTTTGTGGATCCGAACCCGGTGGATATTTTCGGGATGGCGGAACGAGCTGCGGCGTTCATGAAACGCAGCCGGGATGCCGGCAAGCCGTTCTACATCCAGCTGTCATGGAACGCCCTGCACGCTTCCGGAAACGCGCGGAAGGCGACGCTTGCCAAATATCAGGCGTCCATGCAGGGGGCCAACGAAAAAGCCGTTTCCGTGGCAGCCATCACTGAAGATCTGGATGAAGGTGTTGGACGTGTGATGCAATCGCTCGACCAACTCCAGCTTGCAGATTCCACCTATGTGATATACATGGGCGACAACGGAGCCAGCGGAAATCGCGGATCGGCATTGCGCGGGGGCAAGGGCGGCGTGTGGGAGGGTGGCATTCGTGTTCCGTTCATCGTGCGTGGTCCGGGTGTCGAGCCCAATTCCTGGTGCCACACTCCGGTTGTCGGCTTTGACCTGCTCCCCACCTTCTGCGAATGGGCCGGTATTCCTGCCGCTAAACTGCCGGCGAATGTCGAGGGCGGCAGTTTCGCATCGCTCCTGGCAAATGCCGGTCGCGGTGAAGTCAGGCGGTCGCGGGATTTCCTTGTGTTTCACTTCCCGCACTACCAGGGTTCCGACGGACCTCAGACTGCCCTCCTGAAAGGCACGACGAAGCTGATTCGTTTTCTCGAAGATGATCACGTGGAACTCTACGATCTTGCCAGCGACATTGGCGAATCAGCGGACCTCGCGGGTGCCCAGCGCGACACCGCCAGACAGCTCAATCAGGAGCTCACGGAATACCTTGCCGCCATCGATGCTCAGATGCCCACGGTGAACGCCGACTACGATCCCAGTGCTCCGCCGGTGGCACGCAAGGGAGGTCGCAACGCTGCGGGCGATCCGTCAGAGTCCGGGACTGCCCCGGCTGGCGGAGGTCGCATGAAGGCTGGTGGCAAGGGCAAAGTGCAGGGGCAGGGAAAAGGCAAACCCACAACTCCGGGAGCCCCTGCCAAAGGCGGTCGAGGACGTGCGAATCCGAGTGGCGATGGCAACTGAGATTCATCCGCCCGAGTGTGCTCAGAGTGGTCTCCCGGTGCCTGTTGTTTTTCGGAGCCTGAGGATGCGTTTGACCGACGTCGCCACCCGCTGGGTGCCTCTGTCTGAAATCAGGTTCCCGATACCGGTCCGCGTCGGGAGGGCGAAGCTCCTGCTGAGCCGGATTCTCTGTTTGGACACGGCTGCGGCCGGAGTCACTTCCAGAGGTTCCGGGATGCTGCACATCTGCACTGCTGCCCTCCTGCTTGCCTTCGTGCTGTGCGCTCCACCCGCCTGGGCCCAGAAGGGCAATAAACCGGGCCGGGGTGGCCAGGGGGGCAACAAGCCGGCTGGCGGAATGAAAGAGGAGGGACGCGACCGCCGTGAGTACGAACTTGCCATGCAGCTGCCGCCGGGTTTCCAGCAGCTGCGGACCGACGAGGTGCGTCAACTGGAGCAGTACATACAGCGGTCCCTGGGCTGGATTCGCCGCACGGCCCCGGTCCAGTCTGGCTTTGAGAGTGACGTGGATCTGTTTCAGTGGCAACCTGCTGCAGCTGAAAGCGGGACTTCGTCTGCTGAAGTTCGAGGCCTGTGGATCCTGTCGCTGCTCAATCTTGACCAGCGGAAGACGCTGGCGTCCGTCCTTGATGATTACCGCCGCTTGTCGGGGGAGCGGGAAACGCAGACCGGCGAGTTGACTGGGCTGCTGGCGGCAGCGCGTTCCGGTGAATCGCCGGCGGCCATGAGAAAGCTGGAGGCCGATTCCCGACGGCCGCTCCAGGACGTCGCTGAAATCGATGCAGAACTGGGAATTCTCCAGTCGCGAGTGTTTGTGAAGATCGCTAAGTCACTGGCTGCTGAACAAACCGAAGCGATTTTGCTTGCAATTGGTGGAACTTCGGTTCCTGCGACTGCAACTGCGGAAATGCAGGACGTGCAAACGGAGCTCAGGAACACATCCGCAGACGCTGCCTGGGACCTGCAGGAGCTGGGAGTGAACTTTGCCTCCTGGCTGGCTCCTCCGCGACCTGCCGGGGTGCCCGGAGCACCGCTTGCTCCGGCGGATTCCGATCGCCGAGGTGGTGGTGGTGGACGAGAGAAGACAGTGGATCCTGAAGTGCTCGATTTTCTGACAGCCCTGCGCAGCCAGCAGCAGGAACTGTTGCTGCAGCTGTTTACTTCAGCGGTGCGTCGTCGCGGTGAGGCTGTTGCCGCGACAGTTGCTCTGCAGACCGCACTGCGTCCGGGTGTCAGCGCTCAGGTTTCCGACGAACGCACGATACGCGGACTGGCACAGCAGCGGGCTCAGTTGGTGTTCGGTGCTGCCGCTGAAGAAGCACGGGGATTCGAGGCGCTCGGGAAGGCACTCTCCGAAGTCCAGAAGAAACATCTGAAGATCGAAGTTGACGACAAACCAAAGAAAAAGAAAACCACTGGGAGAGTAACGACGATGCGTGCGAGTTGTTCAGTGATCTGTGCGGCCTGGGCCGTGCTGCTGGTATTCGGCGTGGCCTCGGTGGCTGCGCATGACGGTGAGGATGGTGGTGCGCATCAGCATTCCGGGGAACGCTCGCTGCGTCTCTGGCAACTTGCCGAAAATGCTCAGCCAATCTCCGGCCAATTCGTCTCATTGAAGGGCACGCGCGTGCTGATTCGCCAGCACGATGGCCTGTTGCGTCCGGTGGAGCTGAAGCGGCTGTCAGCGAACGATCAGGCGTGGGTGGCCCAGCGGCAGCTGCAGATTCAGCAGCTCAATTCGTGGGTTCCGACAGTGCTGCCACTGGGCGCGATCACCCCTGGTTCCGCTGCAGTTGCCGCCGTGGACAACCTCAAACTGCTCGAAGCCAGCTTCAAACCGTTCGCACCTGCTGTCAGGACTCTGGTTGACAGCGATCATTTCGTTGTGGAATCCGCCGGCATGCCGGATCACCAGATGATGGTTGGAATTACGGCCTGGCAGCAGCAGGTGCCGCTGCCACAAACCTACACGGGAGCAAACGCGTGGCGAATCCCGCTTCAGCCGGTCCCGGCAAAGGAACCGAAGAGTGCGAAGACGGGATTCTTCAGGGGAGCCATCGCGATGGCTGTGAATGGCGTGCCGATCTTCAATCCGAACAAGAACGATGGTCGAACAGACACGCTGCTTGCGGGTGAGCTGGACGAGTTTGGAGGGCATTGTGGCCGGGCGGACGACTATCATTACCACATCGCTCCCGTGCATCTGCAGAAGCAGGTGGGCGCTGGACTGCCCGTTGCCTGGGCGCTCGATGGTTATCCCATCTACGGCTATCAGGATGAAACTGCAGCGGACTTCGCACCTCTGGACCAGTGGAATGGCCATCGCGGCCCCGACGGCAATTATCACTATCATGCCACAAAGACCTATCCGTATCTCAACGGAGGATTCTTCGGGGAAGTGGTGGAACGTGACGGCCAGGTGGATCCGCAGCCACGAGCGTCCTCACCACGCCCTGCACTGCCACCCCTGCGCGGGGCCAAAATCACCGCTTTTCGTCAGATGAATGCGCAAAGCTACGTGCTGACTTACGAAATCAACGGTCGGCCGGGAACCGTCAGCTACACAATCGGGCAGGCAGGCGCTGTCAGCTTCACATTCCGCAGCCCGGATGGTGAAACCGACACCCAGCAGTATTCCCGGCGGCCCAATGCACGTCCGCCGGAAGGTGACGCTCCACCGAAAAAAGGCGAAGGCAAGGGGCAGGGAAAGGGTGGAAAAAAGAATCAGGGCAAAAAAATGAATCCGCCCGGCGGCGATCGCCCGGCTGCTCAACAGACATCCTCCGGAACCAAACCGTCCGCAACGGCCTCCTTCAAACTTGAAAGTCCTTCCATCGCTTCCAGTGGCCGACTCTCTGTTGACTGCACCTGCGACGGCAGAAGCGAGTCGCCGGCGATCGCCTGGAGTGGCTTGCCGGAAGGCACGAAATTCGTCGCGGTCAGCCTCTGGCACGAAGCTCCGGATCAGGAAAAGTCGTATTGGGTCGTCTATAACATTCCGGCTGCCACCACATCACTGCCGCAGAATGCAGCGGCCAAACCTGCCGCCGGGGTGACGGGCATCAATGACCGCAAGCAGCGCGGCTACGACCCTTTGTGCTCCCGCGGCCCCGGTCTCAAGACCTACCACATCACAGTCTACGCGCTTTCCCGTGAACTGCAGCTGGAACCGCAGCAGGCGAGCCGCTCGGCGCTCCGCACAGCCCTGAAAGATGCTCTGCTGAGCGAAGCCACGCTGGATTTTGAATACGAGCGGCAGTGAGGGCCGGTTGCAACCCAGTTGCATGGCGGTGAACTTTTTGCTGCGATTCTGGACTGCATTCGTACGACGGACTTTCAGTCCGTTGTACGGCCCCTGCTGTGGCGCGTGGAAACGTGTTGGGACGAATGGGACACATTGGACCCATGGCCGGGGCGTCCGCACAGAGATGGCATCACTGTGATTCCCTGGTGACTCGTCTGACGCGGTCATGTCAATTCAAGGGGTGTGCCGTTTCGGCATGTTCCAGCAGTCGTCTGAAGTATTCGTCCTCTCCTGCTGCCGCTGGCAGCTCTTTTGCCAGTTCTGCAAAGACGGCTCCGCCAGCTTCATCAATTTCCCGCATCACCCCCTGCCGCAGTGCTGGTCGATTGATCGTCAGCAGCTGTCGGAAGGCAGCGGCAGCTTCCTGAGTGAGGCCTGCACGTGAAAGTCCGGCGGCAGCAAACAGGCGGACCGATGGGGAGTTGTGTTCGACGGCTTTGCGGAATTCCTGAGTGTGTTTGGTCGGATTTCCCAGTCGCGCTGCTCGCAGCAGTTGCCAGCAGAGCACGCCGGGGTCGGCTTCAGTGGTGTCGACCGAGCCGTCGGATTTTCCCATGGCGGCCTGCAGCAGTTTTTCCAGCCGTGCGAGGCCATCGGGACCGCGCAGCAGGCTGTAGCGATCGCGATCCAGCGATTCTTCTTCGAGGAGGGGTTCCGGCAGCAGGTGCACATCCCGCACATCGCGCTGCCATTCATTGCAGGCTTCACGGAGTGCAGTGGCTGTGCCCGCCAGTTGTGGGTCGGCAATCAGGTTTTTTGTTTCCCACGGATCCGATTCGAGGTCGTAAAGTTCTTCAGCCGCGCGGGGCTGGAGCCACTGGCGGACTTCGGGCCCCAGTTCGCCGCGGGCTTCAAGCCGCCGGATTTCCTTCAGCGTTTCGTTGCGTTCACCGTATTCCACATGCTGCAGCGCCGGGTACCAGGGCATCAGGTTGCGGACGTAGCGAAAGCGTTGACTTCGCACGGTGCGTACAAGGTCCTCGCGTTCATCCAGCCGATCACGGGCTCCATAAATTCGGGC
>JBEIEK010000058.1:0-22853 GCA_040382995.1 Planctomycetaceae bacterium | reverse complement strand
GTTTTGCCGCAGCCGCAGCCGCAGCCGCAGCCGACAGCCACGGATCCCATTTTGCACCGCGCGCGAAGCGAGTGATCTTTCTGTTCATGTGGGGTGGACCAAGCCATGTGGATCTGTTCGATCACAAACCTCGATTGAATGAGTTCGCTGGTCAGCCGGTCAGCGCCCAGGTCTGGAAGCACGGGAGCCCTCCAGGAGGAACATTGCTGGGTTCTCCTTTTCGTCATCGCAGGTGCGGAGAGAGCGGACTGGAAATCAGCGAACTATTTCCCGAACTGGCACAGCATGCGGACAAATTGTGTGTGATTCGATCCATGCACACGGATGGATCGGCGCACGGTGAAGCCTTGCTGAATCTGCACACGGGCAGTGCAAATCTGGTGCGTCCCAGCGTTGGAGCGTGGGTGAGTTACGGTCTGGGTCGGGAGAGTGACAACCTGCCGGCGTTCATCACGATTTCTCCCCCGCGAGGTCATGGTGGCGTGCAGAACTACGGATCTGCGTTTCTGCCGGCGGTGCACCAGGCAACAGCAATTGGATCAGCCGAAACGCCCATTTCGAAAGCGCGTGTTGCCAATCTGAGCAACGGTCGACTCGATCGAAGAGCTCAGCAGCAACAGCTGGACCTCATTCAGTCACTGAATCGTGCACAACTGGAAGAGACGGAGTCCGACCGGGGAATTGAAGGACTCATCGCCAGTTACGAACTGGCATTTCGCATGCAGTCTGTGATTCCGCGGATTCTTGGGCTGGAGGATGAAACGGCTGCGACGCTTGAGCTTTACGGAATCAACCGGCAGCCCACGGATAACTTCGGAAGGCAGTGTCTGCTGGCACGAAAATTTGCCGAAGCAGGTGCCCGGTACATTCAGGTCTCAACAGATTACACCTGGGACCATCACACAAACAATAACGCAGGGCTGATCAAGGAATGCGGGCAGGTGGACCGTCCCATCGCAGGACTGCTCACGGACCTGCACCAGCGAGGACTGCTTGAGGACACGCTGGTCATCTGGGGAGCTGAATTCGGCCGCACGCCGACAGTGGAGAATGGTGACGGCCGCAATCATCATCCCGCCGCCTTCAGTATGTGGCTCGCAGGTGGTGGTGTCCGAGGTGGACTCACATGGGGCGCGACGGACGAGTTTGGATTTCATCCGGTTGAGCAGGCGATGCACATGCATGACCTGCATGCCACACTCCTGTACGCACTCGGCCTCGACCATGAACAGCTCACATTTCGTCACGCTGGACGAGATTTTCGACTGACGGACGTGCACGGAAATGTGGTGCGGGAACTGTTTGTCTGACATTACTGGTTGAATCGGGGAGCGCGCAGGATGTTGAACGGATTACCGGTCATGTGGCTCTGGACGTGCCTGCTGGCAGGCGCCGCAATGGTATTGGGTGGGTCCTGTGCGATAGCAGGTCCCGTCGCAGGCGATGGCAATGCCAGAATGAATGTGCTGTTCATCGCGGTTGATGACCTGAATCACTGGGTCGGCCATCTTGGTCGCAATCGTCAGGCAATCACGCCAAATCTCGATCGACTGGCAGCTCGGGGAGTGACCTTCAGCAACGCTCACTGCGCCGCTCCGCTGTGCAATCCATCACGCGCCTCGCTCCTGTCCGGTATGCGACCAGGAACCACCGGCGTTTACCAGAATTCCGATCCGTACACCGGTGTCATTCAAAATCAGCATTCCCTGTTCACTCGCTTTCGCGAAGCCGGCTGGAAGACTCTGGCCAAAGGCAAGCTTTGGCATGGCGGAACCGGGTTTAAGGAACAGTGGGTTGGTGAAGGCAGCTCCGAGAAATCAATTCCAGGTGCAGCACAGCTCCTGGAGAATCGCAGCATCGGCGGTATTCAGTTTGGGGTGCTGAACGGGGGAGACGAGCTGGTCCCGGATACGGCCACTGCCGATTACGCAATCTCTCAGCTGATGCAGCAGCACGACAGTCCGTTCTTCCTGGCACTCGGCTTCCATAAGCCCCACATGCCCTGGAATGTGCCGCGGAAATATTTCGACATGCATCCCCTGGATGACATCGAGTTGCCACCGGTGAAGGCCGGCGATTTGGAGGACATTCCAAAGGCGGGGCTGCAAATGGCAAAACCCGAAGGCGACCACGCAGACGTGCTCAGATCCGGCCGCTGGAAAGAGGCTGTGCAAGCCTACCTCGCGGCCTGCAGCTACCTCGATGGCCAGATCGGCCGTGTGCTGGATGCTCTGGACTCGTCCCCCTTCCGCGACAACACAATCATCTGCCTCTGGGGAGATCACGGTTGGCATCTTGGCGAAAAGGAGCACTGGCGGAAGTTTGCACTTTGGGAAGAAGCCACGCGAGTCCCGCTGATCTGGGTTGTTCCCGGCGTAACAAAAACGGGCGGCGTCTGCAGTCGTCCCGTCGACCTCATGTCTGTCTACCCCACACTCTGCTCGCTTGCAGGAGTGCCGATTCCAGGTCATGTAGAAGGTCAGGGAATCGACAGCCTGCTCAGGGATCCGCAGGCAGAATGGAGCGGTGCGGCCGTCACCACATTCGGCAGGAATAATCACGCCGTGCGGGATTCGCGCTGGCGTCTTATCCGCTACGCTGATGGCAGCGAGGAATTGTATGATCATCAGTCCGATCCCTGCGAATGGACGAATCTGGCTGCTCGAGCAGAATCAACTTCGGTTAAGGAAGAACTGTCTCGGTATCTTCCAGGCAGAAATGTGGAGGGTGTCAGGACGGGCAGTGATGGAAAGACAAGCTCCCAGGGAGCGGTGAAGAAAAAGAGCGGAGCAGCAAGGAAGAAGGCCGCGAAGGACCGCAGCGGGGCGTCAGTGACCGACGGAAAGACAGATGAGCCGTCAACCGTGGGCAACTGCAGTGCAGATCCGCCGGTGGTTCCGCCTCCGCCGCAGCAGCGTCCCAATATTGTCTGGCTGATTGTCGAAGACATGTCCGCAGATTTTTCCTGTTATGGGCAGAGGGATATTCAAACGCCCAACGTCGACGCACTCGCCGCAAACGGCACAAGGTTTACTCGAGCCTTCGTCACGGCCCCGATCTGCAGCATCTGTCGTTCTGCCTTAATCACCGGGTGCTACCAAACCAGCCTGGGGGCTGAGAATCATCGTTCAAGTGTCCCGGGGCATCTGATTCAACTGCCAGACGGTGTGAGGCTGGTGCCCGAGTTATTCCGGGAGGCCGGTTACCATGTGAATAACCTGACGGTCGAGGATTTCCTGCGATCGGCAGCTGATACACAGGCATCACCACGCGTGAAGGTGGCCAAGACCGACTATAACTTTGTGTGGAATCCGGAAGCCGCCTACGACCCGAATCACTGGCTCACCAGAAAAGATGGCCAGCCTTTTTTTGTCCAGGTACAACTGCACGGCGGCAAGCACAGAGGTCAGGGGAACGGCAGGGAATGGCCAGAGAAGGCCCGTCGGGAGCTAGGAACAACCACACCGGAATCCGGCCTTCACCTCCCCCCATGGCTTCCGGAAGATCCGGTCATCATCGAGGACTGGGCTCAGTATCTTGACACGGTGCGCTGGACCGACAGGGAAGTGGGACGGATCGTCGAGCACTTGAAGGATGCAGGAGAGCTGGAGCGGACTGTGATTTTCTTCATGACTGACCACGGGATCAGCCATGTCCGTGCCAAGCAATTCCTTTACGACAGTGGAACACATGTGCCGCTGCTCGTTGCCGGCCCCACGATTGCCGCCGGGAAGACTCGTGAAGACGTTGTGGAGCATATTGACCTGGCAGCAACCTCTCTGGCACTGGCCGGGATTGCTCTGCCTCCCCGTATGCAGGCGCGGGACATTCTTCGCACGGACTATCAGCCGCGACAGTACGTGTTTGCAGCTCGGGATCGGGCTGATGAAACGGTGGACCTGATTCGCAGTGTGCGGGACGAGCGTTGGAAGTACATCTGGAATGGCTTTCCAAATCGACCATACCTGCAGCCCAATCGGTACAAGGACAGCAAACCAATCCTGCAGGCCATGAGACGACTGCATGAAATCGGCGGCCTGACGGCCGAGCAGTCGCTGATTATGGCGGAGTTACGTCCAGTGGAAGAGCTCTATGACACTCAGTCGGACCCCTGGGAATTCCGCAACCTGTCAGCCGCCCCTGAACACAGCGATCGTTTGCTGGCGATGCGCCGGGCACTGCTGCAGTGGCAGCAGAACACTCATGATCGCTGTCAGCCTGAGTCAGCGGAGGTCTATGCGATCGAGACAGCTGCGGCAGGGGGAGGCAATAAGCAAAACGGCGCCGAATACGAGCGAAATATCCAGCTGATGCAGCGGTGGCGCCTTGAGCGACCACCGCTGCGTGCTCCGGGTCTGTCAGATGACAAGGTGGATTAGATTCCGCTCAGCAATTCTGAAATGTTGCTGAAGATCACAAAGTCCGCATCCGGAGGTGCTGCGTCCCTGAAGGCAGTGACGCTGCTGTTGGTTGCTGGAGCGACCGCCGTCAGGGTAACCTGCGTATCAGATTGAATTGAGCTGACGAAGTGGAGCCGCCCGCCAATCCGCAGTGACTGTCCGGGCTGCAGTTGGGTCGTGAATGTCGTGCCTGTCCCCAGTACGAGGTTGCTGCCGACCGTTGTGGAAACCGTCCCGTTTATCTGCGTGCCGGCCGGTGCTGGATTATCGAGCGGAAGTTCGCCAAGAGCCCCGTTGTTATAGAGTGTGGAGACGTTGCGGCTGGGGATGTTGTTGATCGCATCCACAACCTGCATGCCACTGCCGATGATCCGGCCAAAGACGGTGTACTTGCCATCATCAAGGAAGGTGTTATCCACAACGTTGATGAACCACTGGCTGGTGCCGCTGTTGATGTTTCCGGCAACCATGGCCATGGCGATCGTCCCCCGCAGATTGGAGTTTGCAGAGGTGAATTCGTTGGTGATGGGCGGGTTGGTGGGAACGCTGGCGATCTGACTGTTGGAAACGGTGAAACCACCCGCCTGGACAACAAAGTTCGCCACATTGCGGTGCACGATCAGATTCTGCCAGACATTGCTTTCCTGGTACGACTGGAAGTTGGCCACCGTGATCGGAGCGGCCGCATCCAGGAGTTCCGCATCGAAGGTACCTGATGTGGTGGCAAAGCGAATCACTGTGCCGACAGCGTAGTGAACATTCAGGACGGTATCAGCACTGTTCGGCCCGGAAACGGCTCTGAGCACGAGTCGATTGGCGCCCCTGTTGGCCGTCGTGTGTGTGAGAGTCGTGGTGATGGAGTAATTACCGGAAGAATCGGCAGTTGTGGACGATTCGAAGGTGCCGTCACCGTCAGCATCGAGTCCGACAAGGGCGGATGGGTCGGTGGTTCCTGTCACGGTGAAGCCTGGTACTTTGGTGATCAACGTACCGCTGGAGGCGACCACCGGATTGGAATCACCATTGGCTGGCAGGGGCATAGTATCGTTATCAGTGACGGTGATCTGGGCCGCAGCGGGGCCTGATCCGGAAGTGTTGGCAGTTACGGTGGCTGTCTGCGCCGTATCGATGACGACGTTGCCGGCAATACTCAGCAACAGGTTGGCTGTCGACTGCCCAGCCGGGATGGTCACAGAAGCCGGGCCGCTGATGAGCTGTGCGTTGGAATAGCTGAGAGTGACGGTTCTGTCTGTGAGTGTGGTTTTTCCAATGGAGACGACGACTGTTGTGGAGCCCTGCGTTTCCGGCACGCTGATTGTGGCCGGAGTGATGGCAAGCACCGGGACATCCTCGTCGGTGACGGTGATTGTCGCGGAGGCATTTGTGAAGGAGGCTGATGACGCCGTAATCACGGCCGCAGCTGTGCCATCCAGAAGCTCATTCTGCACGGCACTGGCGGTAAAGGTCGCAGAGGATTGGCCGATTGGAATGGTGACCTGAGTCGGCACGGATACGCGACCGGAGTCTGAGGACAACTGGACTGTAAGTGGTGCAGAAAGATCTGCGGTATTGCGGGATACGGTCAGCGTGGTGCCTGTGGTTGAGCCTTCACTGAGACTGGCGGAACCCGGCGAGATGGCCAGCAGGGGCGATTCGTTGTCGACCAGCGAAATTGTTGACTGTGAATTTGTGAATCCGTCAGCCGCAGCGGTGAGCTGTACGCTGAGGGTCTGGTCGAACAGCAGGTTGTCGACGGTGGTTACCACAAATTCCGCGGAACTCTGGCCTGCTGGAATCACAACTGTTGCGGGGGCGGTCAGCCGTGTCTGAGTGCCGGTGGACAGATTGACGGTCAGACTGGACGTCGTGCGGGTGGCACTGCGCGAGATGGTAAACGTGCGTTCCGCAGCTGTAGCATTTTCAGATATGGTTGGCGTGGTGGGAGTGAGACTGAGAGCAGCGACGTCATCTTCAACAACTGTCACGGACAGGGTGCCCGATGTCAGCGGTTCTGCGGAGGCGGTGATTTGAATCAGCAGATCGTTATCGTCGAAGGCGTCATTGACTGGAACGGCCGAGACGGTGGCGGAGGCAGCGTCCGCAGGGATGGTGACTGTGGTGGGGACGGTAAGTCGTGTGCTGTTGGCGAGCAGGTTGACGGTGAGCGGGGCAGTCAGCGGAAGGCCACTGCGGGTAACGGTGAGTTCCAATCCGCTGGCAGCGGCTTCGTTGACTGAGGTCGCCGGGGCGGTGATGGCAAGCGTGCCGCCGCTGGTGTCGTCATCCACAATGGTGACCGTTGAGGAGGAGGTGGCAAGATCTGTTGCGGAGGCGGTGATCTGAACCGAGGCATCGCCATCGTCGAGGGTGTTCTGCACGGTCGCGATAAACGTAGCCGAAGCCGCGTTGGCGGGAATAACAACCGAAGCGGGCACAGTTGCTCGGCCAGGGTTGGACGACGTAAGGGTCACTGTCAGTGGCTGTGTGTTGTCGGTCGTGTTGCGGGCCACAGTGAACGTACGGGCTGTTTCGGCCGCAGCCTCTGCAATTGAGTTGGCAGGCGGTGTGAGTGTAAGAGCGGCGGTTTCCTGCCCGGTGACAATCAGCGTGTCGGTGCCGGTTTTCAGGCCGGTGGCGGACGCGGTGATGGTAACCGTGGCATCCGCTTCGGCGGTGGTGTTATCAACGGCGGCCACCGCGGCAGATGCCGTCTGAGAACCGGCCGGGATCGTAACGGTTGCGGGCACGGTGGCTCGGTTGGTGTTCGACGAAGTGAGTGTGACCGTCAGCGCCGTGGCAGTGGAGCCCGTTCGGGAGATTGAAGCAGTGGCCGCAGTCGCTCCGGCGTTTTCGCCGACAGTAGCCGGAGTCACGTCCACAGTGAGCACCGGTGTCAGCAGATCCACGGCAGTCGCGGCCCTTCCGAGTGCACCGGTGGAGCCGTTTGTGACTTTGGCGTCGATGACGGCGGAATCCACGACCGCAGCGGGGCGACCAAGCCTGGCGAATCTGGAAAGGACGACGCTGGGAGTAATCTCTACGCGGTCACTGCCGAGGACGGCGCCGACGAGAAGTCTGCGGTTGAAACGACTGTTACCCTGCATCTTCAGGGTATCGTTGCCCTCTCGCATCCAGATGGCTGAACGGCCAGCGACCGTGGAGGCATCTACGTACACCACATCGTCGCCACGTCCCGCGTCGATGTAAAGTTCACGATTCAGGGTGGCGTTTCGCAGCGCAACCACGTCGTTGCCCGTACGAACCTGAAAGGAGGTATTGCCGTCAATTGTGGTGGCGTCCACGGAAACCTGATCATCAGCCGCGCCAGTGTCAACGCTGAGCCGACCATCAACACGCCCACCCCGAAGGCTGATCAGTGCCTGTCCCGCTGAAGTGAGAACAACGTTGGATTTGAGTTGCGAATTGAGCAGAGTAATCGTGTTGCTGCCATCACCGGCATCGATCACAAGGCTGCCATTTACAGTGCTTGACGCCAGGGAAATAGTGTCGTCACCTGCTTCACCAAGAATCCGGACAACGGCAAGCGAAACATCAGCACCGATAGTCAGCTGATCGTTTCCCTGCCCAAGACTGATCTGCAGACTGCCACTGAAAGCAGCGGTGGAAGACAGAGTAAAAGTGGATGTACCACCATTCACGGTGGTACCATCCAAACCACGCACAAGAATGCTGTTGAGACCGCCGGTGATTTCCAGCTGGTTCGCGGCGTTGTCGCCGGTGATGACGGCATTGCCGTCCTGGAGTTGGACGAGGACATTTCCGGCGAGGAGGGCGCGGGGTTCGAGCAGTTCGCCCCCGACACGGTGGCGGCCCGATTGCCGTGCCGGCCGGGATTTTTGCCCGGAGGAGAGGACTTTCAGAAGAAAGCTGCGGATGCTGTGAAACCTGCTGAAATGCATGGGCTGCACCATGGAGTTTGCGTGGGATGGGATGACACCAGTGAAAGAACTCAGGTATCGGCACAGATTTTACCGACTCCAATCCGGGAAGAGTAGGAATTTCAGACCAAAAAATGGCGATTTGGGGGATCGGGGAGGAATGTGTGGAAATTGCAGGCAGGAAGGTTTCCGGATTCTGAACAGGCACACCGCATGAGCACAGCAGGATGGCTGAATTTCCTGATGTACGAAGTCGGCTGGCTGGCGTGTGTTTTGGGGGCTGCCTGGGGCTTCGGTGGTCCTGGCTCGGCCTTTGCCAGCCTGCTCGTGGCCGTTCACATTGGCCTCGCAACAGAGCGATCCGTCGAACTGCGACTGGCGTTTGTCTCCCTGCTCCTCGGCTGCATCGTTGACACGATCTGCATCCGCGCGGGCGTCCTGCATTTCGCCGAACGAGGTTTGATCCCTGGTTTTCCACCCTTCTGGATGACTGTTCTGTGGGTGCAGTTTGCTACAACTCTGCGGTATTCTCTGGCGTGGCTTCAGGGCCACCTTCTGCTCGCGGGAATCTTCGGTCTGGTGGGCGCTCCAGCAGCCTTCCTCGGCGGAGCTCGGCTGGGTGCCGTCAGGCTTTGCAGCCCCGCTTTTCCCGGTCTGCTGCTGCTGGGCGTCCTTTGGGCCATCGCGATGCCGCTGCTGGTGTGGCTGAGTCGTCGACTGGGGCGACAGCATGTGTCCGCCGGCTACCTCCTGCCGCAGCGAACAGGCTGATTCCACCTTTACAATCGCAAACTTCCGACGATGAGGTGTAAGTGTGGTCTGGACATCGCGTCGTGGCCACCACAGAATAACAGGTCCCTGGCCCCCTGCCCCGAACTGCTGTTTCCTCACCTGTTGTGGAACCAAACCATGCTGCCGCGTTCTGCTCTGGTTCTGCTTGCCTGCGCTTCAGTCTGCTGCAGGCTCGTTGCCGCCGATGATGCCGCCACTCCGAAAAAGATCGAATTCAACCGCGACATTCGCCCCATCCTTTCCGACAACTGTTTCGCCTGCCACGGTCCGGACCGAAACAAGCGAGAAGCCAATCTGCGTCTCGATACTCAGGTCGGGCTCCACGGCGAGGACGGCACTGCCGGAGCTGTAATCCCCGGCCAGCCTGCCGAGAGCAAGCTCATGCAGCGCATCACCTCCCAGGATGCAGACCTCGTGATGCCCCCCCCTGAAACCGGGAAGCAGCTGAATTCAGAGCAGATTGAACTTTTGCAGCAGTGGATTTCTCAGGGTGGCGAGTTTCAGGGCCACTGGTCTTTTCTGCCTGTCGCAGAACCTGACGACGCCGAGATTGGCAGGAATGCCCAACGTGCCGCAGCACGAATCGATGCCCATCTGCAGAGAGAACGATCCGTTCGTGGCCTCGCGGCAGCCACCGAGGCCGACCGGGTGACACTCCTGAGGCGTCTCAGCTTTGACCTGACGGGGCTGCCGCCTGAACCTGAAGCTGTTCAGGAATTCCTTGCTGATCAGTCACCCGCAGCCTGGGAACGTGCCGTCGAACGTCTCCTCGCATCACCCCACTACGGCGAACGTATGGCTATGTGGTGGCTCGATCTGGTCCGATATGCGGACAGCGTCGGTTACCACGGAGACCAGGAAGTCAGTGTCTCGCCATTCCGTGAATACGTCATTGCGGCCTTCAACGGAAATAAGCCTTTCGATCGCTTTACTGTTGAACAGCTCGCGGGTGATTTGCTTCCCTCACCAACGCTCGAACATCGCATTGCTTCAGGCTACAACCGACTCGGGATGATGAGTGCCGAGGGCGGAGTGCAGCCGAGGGAATATCTGGCGAAATACATCGCCGAGCGAGTGCGAAACGCGACCGGGACATGGCTGGGAATCACTCTGGGCTGTGCTGAATGTCACGACCACAAGTTCGACCCACTGACAACGCGCGACTTCTACAGATTTGAGGCATTCTTCGCGGATATTCGCGAACGCGGCCTGTACTCCGGCGCGAACTCCGATGGTAATTGGGGACCGTTCGTACGCGTCCCTACCGCCGAGCAGTCTCGACAACTCCTGGAGCTGGATGAGCAAATCGCCAGCCTGAAAACAGTGCTTGCAACCGATACACCGGAATTAACGGAACTGCGTGAGGCATGGGAGCGGGATCAGGCAGGCTGGGTACCTCTTGAACCTATTGAATTCATGGCCCGAAACGGCACTGAACTGAAGCGCCGGAGCGACGGCATGATCCTCGCCACAGGCCCGAACCCGGCCACCGAGTCCTGCACCCTCACTTTTTCCTCGCTGCCATCCGGCGTCACCGCACTTCGGCTGGATCTGGCACCGGATGATTCCTTGCCGAGGAAATCGGTTGGTCGCGCCTCCAACGGCAACTTCGTGCTCACCGAATTCCGCGCAGAGATTCGTACCAGTGACTCGGTGCAGCTCATCAAGCTCAGCAATGCCGCAGCCAGCTACGAGCAGACTGGGGCTGCAAATGGAAATCCTTACGGCAAATGGTCGGCCGCAGGAGCCATCGACAACGACGAAAAGGGTTCAGCCTGGGGCTGGGCTGTCATGGAACAGGCCACACAGCCTCATTACGCTGTTTTTGAAACAGCCCTTGATCTCACACTGCCGGAGGGAGCCCAACTGGTCATCACGCTGGACCAGAATCACAACAATCCGGGACACAACCTTGGATGTTTCAGGGTGTCCGCGTCAACCGCAAAGCCGCCCGTCTCCGGTGCTGCTCTGCCCCCCGCAGAGATCACCGCCATTCTCGCGACTCCGATCGCTGAACGGAACGCAGACCAGCAAAACAGGCTCGCGGCATGGCACCGCGGAATCACGCCAGCGCTCGAGACCACGCGGCAGCAACTCAAACAACTGGAAACTCGCCGCGCAACTCTTGAGGCCGCTATGCCGACCACCCTCGTCACAGAGGCAGTGGAACCGCGAATGGTGCGCGTTCTGCCCCGAGGAAACTGGATGGACGAAAGTGGCGAACTGGTGACTCCGGCCATCCCGGCAGTGCTGGCCGCAGAGCCCTCCCCGGATCGTCGGCTGACACGTCTGGACCTGGCTGAATGGACTGTTTCGGGACAAAACCCGCTGACGGCGCGAGTCACCGTGAATCGTCTGTGGAAGCTCTTTTTCGGCGCCGGTCTGTCGCGACGACTGGACGATCTCGGTGCTCAGGGTGAATGGCCCAGCCATCCCAAACTCCTCGATGATCTGGCAACGGAATTTCGCCGATCCGGCTGGGACGTCAAATACCTGATCCGCTGTCTGTTGCTGACGCAAGCCTACCGACAGACATCGCTGGCGGATGCGGAATTGCGGGAACGTGACCCAGAGAATCGGTGGCTGGCTCGCCAGGGAAGATTCCGGCTCGATGCAGAACTGGTACGCGATAATGCTCTGGCAGTCAGCGGATTGCTGGTACGAAATATTGGCGGAAGAAGCGTGCGACCGTACCAGCCTGCCGGTTACTGGGCCTATCTCAACTTTCCAACTCGTGAGTGGCAGAATGGCAGCGGGGACGACTTGTATCGTCGCGGCCTCTACACCCATTGGCAACGTCAGTATCTGCACCCCAGCCTGCTCGCATTTGATGCACCCAGCCGTGAAGAATGCACGGCCGACCGCAATCGCTCCAACACACCACTGCAGTCCCTCGTTCTCCTGAATGACCCTTCCTATGTGGAAGCGGCAAGAGCGTTCGCCGAGAGAATTCTTCGGGAGGGTGGCAGCGACGATTCATCCCGCGTCGACCACGCGTTTCGCCGGGCACTGTCCCGGGCTGCCACTGCTGAGGAGCGTGAAGTGGTGCTGCAACTGCTGGCTGATCATCGGGCACAATATGCAGCAGATGCAGGAGCGGCAGATGCACTGCTGGGAGTCGGCAGCCGTCCCGCCACAACAGAGATCCCTCGCCCGGAACTCGCAGCATGGACCAGCGTGGCCAGAGTTCTGCTGAACCTGCACGAAGTGATCACACGAAACTGATTTCTTTTGGAGTAGACAATGATCAGGCTGCCTGTGAATGTGGCCCGCCGTTCGTTTCTGGGAACCGGCGGAGTCGGTATTGGATCTATGGCCCTGCAGTCGCTCATGGCAACCGCGACTGCCGGGGATGGGGAAGCAAATGTCGACAGGTGGCCGGGAGTCCTGCAGCCACTCCATCACGTTCCGCGGGCAAAACGAATTATCTGGCTGTACATGGCTGGTGGAATGACCCACATCGACACGTGGGACAACAAACCGAAACTCGCCGAACTCCACGGCCAGCCAATGCCCGAATCAATCACTCAGGGCCAGCAGATCGCACAACTGCAGGGGCAGCGATTAACCTGTTTCGCGCCGCAGCATCGATTTCGCCCATGGGGAGACTCGGGCCAGTCGTTCGCAGAGATCTGGCCACATCTGGGTGCTGCCTGTGCGGACGAAATGTGCATCGTTCGGTCGCTGCATACAGATGCAATCAATCACGACCCGGCACATACCTTCATGAACACCGGCACCATGACTGCAGGCAGGCCCGCCATGGGTTCATGGCTGCTGTACGGCCTGGGAGCAGAAACCAGCAGTCTGCCCGGCTTTGTGGTGATGGTCAGCACCGGCCGCTACGGCCAGCGACAACCGATCGCCGCCAGACAGTGGCATTCCGGGTTTCTGCCGGGCCAGTTTCAGGGTGTGGAATTCCGGGCCACAGGGGACCCCGTGTTGTATGTAGGAAATCCTAAGGGAGTGACCACAGCCAGACAGAGAGACGTTGTGACGGCCGTCCAACAACTCAATCGCCTCGGAAATGCTCGACTGGACGATCCGGAAATTGCTACCCGAATCGCCCAGTACGAACTTGCCTTTCGGATGCAGTCCAGCGTTCCGGAACTGATGGACGTCAGCAGTGAGCCGAAACATGTGCTGGATATGTACGGCACTCAGGGTGGCGATGGATCTTTTGCTTCCAACTGCCTGCTGGCGCGGCGTCTGGCCGAGCGAGGCGTGCGATTCATCCAGCTGTACCATCGCGACTGGGACCATCACGGCGCCGTCAAAGCCCATTCGGCGGGCACTGCAGGAGAAGTGGATCAGGGCGCAGCAGCTTTAATTATGGACCTCAAACAGCGAGGCATGCTAGAAGACACCATCGTCGTATTCGGATCCGAATTCGGCCGCACACCAATGGCTCAGGGAGATGGCCGCGACCATCACCTCGCAGGCTTCACCATGTGGTTTGCCGGCGGCGGTTTCAAGCCCGGACTGAGCTACGGGGCAACCGACGAATTTGGATACCGTGCAGTGGAGAATCGCGTTTCAGTTCATGACGTGCACGCCACCCTGCTGCATCTGATGGGCATCGATCATGCACGGTTCTCATGGAAGTATCAGGGGCTCGATACCCGATTGACGGGCGTGGAAGAATCTCGAGTTGTTGAAGAACTGCTGGCCTGAGTTGATTCGGTGGCCGTTTGAGTCATGAATTGTGCCGCCAGCTCAACTTCCTCAGGTGTCCACATTCGACGCTGCCAATGGTGCGAGACCGTCGCAGCGATGGTCTCCGGCAGTTCAGTCGCAAACTGCTCAGAGTCAAATTCCGGATTGAGATCAAGCAGCCCAGGCAGGTTTGGAGTGTGACAGGACGCCTTCAGCAGCACACTGCCGTGCTGAAGTATGGCACCCATCCTCCGTCGCTGGGCACTCCCAACAATCTTGTTCCCGCTCTGATGGACGATATCGTTGGCATTGCCTCGCAGAAAGCAGAGGAAATGTTCGGAAGGCTCTGGCGACACTGCCGCATTGGTTGCACTGGAATCGCCCCGCAGCCTGCAGGGGGCATGGCAGCGAACCAGGAGATCAATCAGCGCGAGGTGCACTTTCTGGTAGAGCTGTGACGGGTTGTGCCGTGCAGGGTGGCAGGGAGGCAGGATGCAGGAATACGTCCATTCGTGATGATGGAGGATCGCGCCGCCACCGGAAAGCCGACGAACAACCGCAAGCTCCGGGAACATGTTATCCGGGGGACCTGCGCCGGATGCCCCCTGAAAATACCCAAGCGTTACCGTCGGGTTCTTCCAGCGATAAATGCGGACAAACGATTCCGAACGTTGGAGGGCCAGTGACAGCAACGCTGCGTCCATTGCCATATTGAAGTCGCCACTCTCAGGAGATGACTCGACGATGAGCTGGCAGGACGGAAGGGGTTCGAACATGGGCGGACATCGCAGGACGGAAAAGAAAACACCGCCGGGCGTAGGCCGCGGCGGTGTCAATGATCAATAGTATCAGGAGCGAACTTCAGTGAGAGGGCTCATGGATTGCCCGAGGGTGTCACAGTGGATGAATCGCCAAGGCTTCCAAGTACAGCACCACCAAGAGCCCCGGCAAGCCCACCAGCAACGGCACCACCTAGCCCCCCGCCAGCAGCACCACCGCCGGCACCTGCGACACCGGCGCCTGTCGGAGCACCAGCGTTCGGTGGAGCAGCCGCTCCGCCACCGGGTGCGGTCCCGGGAGCACCCGGAACGCCAGGCGTAGTTCCCGGAGCCTGTCCGAAGAAGCTGGAAAAGTTGCCAGCATTGATATTCTGGGCCGTGACAGGAGCGACAGCTACTTCCATGCTGACCAACAGGGAGACTGGCACCGCATCTTCACGCTTGCCGGCCGCCTTGAATGGGAGCACCTCGATGCCAATGGCGAAAATGCCATCACGCCCGACACCGATCACGCTGTGAATTCCCGGTTCAAGCCCGGAAACCGCAAATTCGCCTTTAGGGGACACGCGCCCCGCAGCAGCGACCTTACCGTCCTGGAGGAAGAAAACTCGCATGCTGAGGACTTCACGAACCCGGCCGGTGCGGTCGTCAAGCAAATTGATCTGACCGTAAACTTTGCCGTCCGCAGCGATCTGTACGCTGTCGTAAGAGATTGCAGTGGAAGGCTTCCCCTGTGCGAACGGAAAGCGATTCTCGCTTTCGCGGACCGCTCCGGAAAACCGCAGGTCACGGATCCCGATCGACTTTCCCAACAGTTCGGTGGCAACGCCAACGTCTGAATTACCAACTACGGCCGATTCCAGGTCGACTGCCGGGTTGGCCGCGTTAGGGTCAGCCTGCCCAGTCGTTCGCACACTGTAAACGATGAGTCCGGAAGGACCACTGGCGAAAATTGCCACGACCTGCCCCGGTTTGACCCCGGTCACTGAAAACGTGCCATCGTCCGCCGTTGTCGTCTCTGACAGAGACTGGCCGCGGCTGAGCACTTTGACGTTCATTTTTCCGGCCGGCATCAGACCATCGCCGGATACAGATAACAAACGGCCAGTAAACCCACCATTGCCATCCAGCACGACGTCGTGAGAACGCGTTTGATTCAATTCTTCAGGCGCAAGTCCACGAAATCGCTGTTCGTCCTGGGGGCTGAGCCCGGGACGGGGCCGGACAGCTGCCCTTGCGGTCTTCGCCTTCGCAGTAGCCGGAACCGCACTTGCGGACGGTTCATCGCCGGACGCCTGCTGACACACGATGCCAACCGACAATGCAGCAGCTAATCCCAGAGATGGCAGGCGAAGCAAAGATGATGTCCTCATGGTATCGGTCCAGTCTGCACGAGATAGACAAGTGCGCCCAAAAGTGTTTGCTGAAGAATTCTTCCCAGCATATCGCTGCTGATATGCTTTGCAGAATCTAATCAGCTAGTTTCCGGTGCTTGACCGGGGTTTTCAAGCAAAATCTGGCGAAAACTGACAGAAATTCGCATTTTCACCAAATTGCCGAATTTAACATTCGTGTCTATTTGTTATCGGTTCAGGGTCCACGTCAATTGGAGCTGCTGCCTTGAGAATCACAACATGGAACGTAAACGGTCTGCGCGCGGCCCTGCGAAAGGGATTTCTGGAACATTTGAGCACCGTAGGCCCCTCGGTGCTCCTGCTCCAGGAAGTCCGGGCCACTCCCGATCAGCTGCCCCCCGAAATCCGCCACCCAGACGGCTGGCACGTCGTCTGGAACCCAGCCGAGCGACCAGGCTACTCCGGAACGGCAATCTGGTCGCGTGATCCCATTGAAGTGCATTCGCTCCAGGTGGCAGTACGGCAACCGGATCGGGAGGGCCGGCTGATTGAAGCAACCACCGGCGGGCTCCGAGTTGCCTGCGTTTACCTGCCCTCAGGATCTTCCGGTCCCGATCGGCAGGCCGTGAAGGACCAGTGGCTCACCGTGTTCCGACGCTGGCTTGACAAGCGTCGTCACGGAGGACCCCTCGTCTTTGGCGGCGACATCAACGTCGCCCACACCGAAAAGGACATCTTCCACGCGAAGTCGAACGAATCGACGTCAGGGTTTCTTCCACACGAGCGAGCATGGCTTGGACAATTGATCAACGCAGGCTGGCACGACCTCGTCCGCGAACATCACGGAGACGTACATGGTCCCTACTCCTGGTGGTCAAACCGCGGACGTGCCCGGGAACTGGACCGCGGCTGGCGAATTGACTACCTCTTCTGCAATGCGGCCGCCAGGCCTCGGTTTCAGTCTGCATCCATCCTTCGGGAAGCAGCACTGGAGGTGAGCGACCACGCGCCGGTTTCGATCGACCTCGCCTGAATCGCCCTGCAGCGGCCTGAAAGTGTCGCAGGCCGCCGTTCATGCAGTTGCCACCGCCGTCCGCATCAAATACAGCATCTCTCGGCAGATCTGCCGAGAGCGTTCGTCATAAACCCGAGCCTCGTCCGCCGTCCCGTCGGCAACTTTGGGGTCCGTATATCGTACAGGCGCTCGCAGACTGCAGCCAGCGACCACCGGACAGGCCTCGTCCGCATGGCCGCAGGTCATCACCGCACAATAATCCCGTTCAGGATTGGGGGCCTGGTGATAGATTTTCGAGAGGCACACCAGCGGCGGCTGACCAGCCGCGAAGTGGATGTGAAATCGCGGATTGGGGTCCGCTGGATTCTCTGTATTCACCGCCAGGCCGCTGCGACGCAGCGAATTCGCGACTCGCTCGTTCATCGCGGTCACCTCCGTACCGCCCGAAAACGTCCGCACACCATCAAGTCCATGCCGGACAGCTGCGATGGCAGCCCAGATCTGTGAGAAATGGCTGCGACGGGAATTGTGCGTGCAGATGAATACCAGCTCCGCAGGCTGACCGGCTGCCAGACGACCTGCAATCCAACTCGCCACATTCCGCAACTCCTCCTGCCGCTCCTGCGGAATCAGCAACGCCTCTTCCTCGGCAGTTTTCAGAAACGCAGCCAGCTCAGGAGTGATCCATTCGATTGTCATGCCTGAAATTCCTCTGAAGTCCATTGAATAACGATGATCCGTGGATCCGTGTCGCCCGTTCGTCAATTCCTCGCAGCCAGTGATGTCCTGCCCACACCAATCATGCCAGGGAAGTACATCGGCCTCCTGAGCGACTCTGTGAGTTTCATCCCTGCTCTCCTGTGCTTGCCGAGGGGGTCCGGAGGATGCCAGCGAGCGGCACTGCAAGGAGGGCTCCGAGCACCGGTGCGGTCAGATAGATCCAGAGATGCTGCAGGTTCAGGGATACCAGTGCCGGCCCCAGTGATCTTGCGGGATTCATTGAAGCTCCACAGATGGGCCCCGCAAACATAGCCTCCAGCGCGATCACAGATCCGACCACAAGACCAGCCTGAGCATTGCTGGAGGGAGCGTCTGACAGTCGCAGCACCACCAGCATCAGAATCCCTGTGAGAATCAGTTCCAGCACAAATGACTGCAGTGATGCACCGGACGGTATCGTGGCCCCAAGCGTTGTGTGGTCGGGAAACAGCAGCTTCAGCACAAGGCTGGCCAGCAACGCACCGGCAAACTGGCTGCACAGATAGGCCGCAAGAGATCGCCGCGGAAAACGGCCGGCAACAAGCAGCCCCAGAGTCACCGCGGGATTCATGTGGGCCCCCGAAATCGGGCCGAATGTATGAATCATCGCCAGGACCACCAGACCAAATGTCAGCGCGATGCCAGGATGCGTCACCGCTCCTGAAGAAACGTCATTAATCACAATCGCGCCGGTACCGGCAAAGACGAGAATGAACGTCCCGCACAGTTCGGCCAGAGCCACAGACAGCGTTTGATTCTGATTTGCCATGGATGCGTCCCCCTACGAATTAACAGCAGCCACTGCCGGGATCACAGGCGGTATCCAGAATCTGCAGCGGCATGGCAGCAGCAGCAACTGGTGCCGATGCCACTGCGGCCCCTTCAGGCATCCAGCCCGCCCACTGCGAACGCTGAGGGTAGCGGCCCTGACTCACAAGCACTCCATCAACAAAGACCAGCGGCAGACATTCCGGACCGGCAGCGGTGAGCAGTTCACGGACGTGGGCGTTATGAGCAAACGCGCCAGGCTGCTGAGCGAGATTGTAGCGGTCAACCCGATGACCAGCCCCCCGAAGCCATTCCAGATCGGAGGCGAACTGCACCAGCGCTGGATCCACGTCCGGCCCACAAACACCGGTGGAGCAGCACATCGCCCTGTCGAACACCTGCACACCTGCCATCACTGCCTCCTGTCATTTTTTTTATCGTCAAATTACGATCAGTACGAAACCTTCCTGCAGATTCTTCATGAACTGCATCAGAGCCTCAGGAGCAGATCCTTGAACCTGCCCAGCACGGCGTGATTAATCCAATAGCAAACCCGCGGACCGTCCACTTCCCCATCGATAATCCCGGCCTTGCGGAGCACTTTCAGATGCTGAGACACCGTGGACTGGGCCAGTGGCAGGTGGTCGACAATTTCACCGCAGACGCAGGATTTCCTGTGAACGAGCAGGCTGACAATCCGCACCCGAGCCGGATGTGCCAGCGCCCGGGCAAGCCGGGCGAATTCGTCCGCCCATTCCAGCTCTGGTATCGGCAGATGTTCCTGCCGGCTGCCGCACGCGGGCTTGCAGGACGACTTTGATTTCTGAGCCTGACGCCGCATCGCGGGAACAGCCGAAAAATGGGGAAACAAACAAGTCCCTTGTCACGAAGGCAGTCTATCGCCTTTTGACGATGAAGTGCAAGCGATTCATTCCCCCATGCTCCACGGTGGAAGTCGATGTAGCCCTCCACCTTCCGCTGATTGCTGCTGCGGCGCGCCGCAAAATCTGACCGACTGACAAACCCGCCTCTGCAGACACACATGAAGTACAACCAGCACACCGATCCTCAAACAAGCGAACCTTTCGCCGTTTTGACGCATCGCGTCTGTGCGCGGCGGTCCATCCGCGAACCTCCGCGGAGCGATTCAGCTGTCGTCTATTCTGCCTGAGCTGACATCTGTTTGGACGGCGCGCTATGCGCTTCGGGTTGCTGCAGGCCTTCTGACGTGCTGCAATCGGCAGCAGAAGTGCTGCCCACGATTTCAGTGCCCCCGCAAGTGGTTTTATCAGCATAGAAGCGCCATTACTGAGAAGAGCATCGCTCAGTACACACAATGAGCCAACGCCACTCTTCAGCTCCGCGATCAGGTTCTTCTCGTCGCACCGCTTATTGCAGTGAAGCAAAATCCTCGCTGGTGTCACCACGGCGACTGCTGCTTCCACACGTTCAGCCGTGCAGTATGTCTAGCCGATGTCAGTGCATCGATCGCATCTTCATCGAATTGGCGACAGTAATCGCTCGCGGTCGTTGGATCGGGTATTGAGTCGGCCCCACCGGGATTCAGTACCGCCTCGTCCTTGCGCAGCAATTCCAGATGCTCAAGCCGACTTCCCCCACACAACATAATCACCACGTTCGCCATGACATGGCCAGAATCCTGGCATAACCCATCCTGTCGCGGCGAAAGTCGGACTGTTAGTCACCCCCGAATTACGCGTTTTCACAGGAAAATGGGGTTTTTCACGAGTTCCGAGAGATTCTCAAACAAGTTCGCCTGTTTGAGGACTCTGGGCCATAAATCAGATGGCGAAAGGGAACCCCAGCCACTGAACCAGGCGGCACCATGTGGTGCCAGCCAATTTTCGCCTGACCTTCATTTTGCCACACAGGGAGGCCTGTTAAACAGACCGTTGTGGCCCGTGGTTTGGCACCCGAAACAGGAAGGGGCGTTGCAGTGCACTGGTCTTTTCGTCTTGCGACTGTAGCGGTCGGTCTTACCCTTCTGCATTTCCTTCCGGCCAGTGACTCATTGGCCGACGAGTTTGATGCTCGAGTCGAGAAATGGGATGCGTGGAGCAAGCATGTCTGGGCGTGGCCAGTCAGAACCAAAGCGACGTATTCCGACCAGGATCCCACAGACTACAACGATCGTCTTTTGATGCCTGTTGACAGCGAGCATTATTGCCTTCAACTCGATTACCAGAGTGGCGGGAAGCAGCAGCGTCAGGTCATTCTCAGAAACCCATCGTACATGGCCGAGCTGGCGAGAGGATTGGACGATCATTGGGTGATCGTGGGGCTGACGCATTCCACCGAGGAAAAGTTCGCGGAGAGCCTGGAAAGGGGGCGTTCCATGAATTATTTCCAAAGAGATGTTGCTGATCCGGGCAGTCTGTTAAGAAAAATTCTCAACGAACGTGAATCCCTGAGTGTCATTTCAGAACGCGACGGTCAGTTTAGTGTCTTTCAGTTATCGCCAAAGTCGAATGGAAAACCAGAGCCGGGGACTCTGTTTGCTATCTCCAGTCGTTTTGTGATTTGGTTTGAAGACCACGCGTCGCCTTCTCGTATCGATAACTCGTATCCGGGTCCGGACAATGAAACGGTCAACGTTTCCAGAGTGTTCGATGGCTGGCGGGAAGTTGACGGTGTGGATGTACCGTCCAGAGGTCGAGTTTTTTTGCCAAAAGGGTATTCCGAAACGGATTACCCGCTGGAAACAGTCACCTTCGATTACTCATCCATCAACACTCCGCTCCGTCGTGGCGAGTGTTACTTATCGTTTTATGGGCTCCCTGAACCCGGCGGCCGGCATAGTGCTGGATCTGTGTGGCTCGGACTGGCCATACTTGGCGTGGTTGTCTGTTCGGCAGGAGTATACTTCTGGAGACGTGCATGAACAGAAGTTCTCATGTACCAACAACATCACATTCCGGGGGGAGGCAACCGGGATTTACTGTCATGGAACTTTTGATCGTTGTCGGAGTCATGGGTGTTCTGCTGGCGTTGTTACTGCCGACTGTTCAAAAAGCCAGAGCCTCAGCGCGCCGAACGGCTTGCCAGAACAAGCTGCGGCAGATCAGTCTTGCGATTCATGGGTTTGAAACATCACACGGGGCCTTTCCCGCCGGAAAATCCCGATGGTCGCACGTCGAAGCTTACCATGAACTAAGCTGGCTGCGACAGATTCTTCCATACGCTGAGCAGGCAGCGGTTTGGAGTTTGTCTGAACGAGCACTCAAGGTTGAACCGTTCCCGTACTTCAACCCACCGCATGAGCCCTTGGGGATGGCAATTCCGCTGTTTGCATGCCCGGACGACAGCCGTGTTTCAGTGCCGCAGCCTGCCTCGCAGTTGAATGGAGCCTTCGCGGGCCTGACAAGCTACCTTGGAGTTATGGGGAGCGATTACAGGAGCCAGGACGGAAGTTTCGTCCTCGGAAAGCGAATTCGATTCGCAGACATTACCGATGGAACTTCGAATACGGTGATGATCGGAGAAAGGCCACCCACACCAGATTACAACTACGGCTGGTGGTATACGGGCATGGGGCAGGATGGTTCCGGAAGTGTCGATATGCTGCTTGGCGCGCGGGAAATCGTCGATCCAGCGGGACGTTTTGCCAAATGGAATTGTCCGCCAACGAATCGCTTCAAGCCAGGCGCCCCAGACTCGATGTGCGATGGACTTCATTTCTGGAGCCTTCATGATAGTGGTGCTCATTTCGCGCTCTGCGATGGATCCGTTCGGTTTATGGCCTACGAATCGGCTTCTGTGCTTGAGCAGATGGCAACACGCGGTGGAGGTGAAAGTGTTCCGAACTGATCTGCACTAAGCGATTTCAACATCATCTCGGGATGGTCCTGAGCTGTGGACGGCGGTCCTCGCACTCAGAACGCAGCTCCGCGGCACACTTGAACCGCCCCCATCCCCCGCATTACCCTTCGGGCGTCAGGGCCTTACCCAGCCAGGTCCACCACCTGTTCGCCCGGAGCGACCAATTCGTGAATGACCTGCAGCTGGACTTTCTGGCAATTCACGTCGGCTGACAATCAGGTGCAGACGCTTGACGCGGTCCGACAGCACTTCCTGGCATCTCAGGACAGATAAAGCAACTCGCCAGTTACAAACACCGAAAGCTGATGACTCACAGAAGGTCTTTCATGAACGGGTTCTCATGCCGAGCCTTCCGGCTCTGCAACTTCAGCGTCATGTTGTTCCTCTGTGCGGCTCTGTCCAGCCCCGCAGTCGCTCAGGGGCCACCCCCACTGCGGGTGCTCACCTGGAATCTGCATCATGGCGAAGGCGTCGATGGGAAACTGGATCTTGAGCGGATTGCGGACCGTATTCGGGACGTGCGGGCAGATGTCGTGGCGCTGCAGGAAGTGGAGCAGGTGACAGGTCGAACAGGTCGGGTGGATCAGCCC
>JBEIEK010000057.1:0-22866 GCA_040382995.1 Planctomycetaceae bacterium | reverse complement strand
CGGGCAGCACGGAGACCTCAGGACCACGGTCGCTGCCGAACACGGCAGCATCGGCCGCAACACCTCCGGGAGCCGGCGGTGGACGATCGTGGCAGGGACCAGCGTTGTCCAGCTTTCTCTCTGGCCGCGAGCAACCGCCAGCTGAGTCCATCAGCGGTGAATCGGTGCGCAGCCGTACAGCCGCATCCGCCGCCTCTGTACTCAACGGCACATCCAACACTGCCAGGGCCACAACCCGCCAATCTCCCGCTGCCGAGGCTGCTGCACTGAGTGAAATGAACCGCGAAATGGGTGGCTTCAGCAGCTTCCTTGAGCAATCAGCTGACGGAACAAAAGCGGCGGCGAAGGAGGCCGGTCGTGTGGCGGAATCCACCGCCGCTGGTGCCGCAGAATCAGCCGGCAACTTCGCCGACTTTGCCGCTCGTAAACGCGCCGAATGGGCGGCACAGTCCCGCTCTGCCAAAAACGATGCGAAGCAAACCGCCGATGCTCTGAAATCTTCCGCAGCCTCCGCCGTGGATGCCGCCGGCAACGCGGCTCAATCCGCCAGTGACGATTTCTTTGAACAGCTGGCAGCACCGCAGGGCGAAGTGGGGAACTCAGCTGATGAGTCGCCGAGCTTCGATGCGGAAGACGCTTCGTCAACGGAAGCACTGGATGCCGGATTCAGCGGCCAGCCTGGTTCCATCCCCGCTGGTTTTGAACCCTGAAAGTTGTGTCCGGATGCCCGTTCTCTATCGCAAAGCCCGTCAGGAAGACGCCGTCTCCATTACACGCATGAATCAGCTGCTGGCGGAAGAAACGGAGGGCCGGCGGCTGCCCGAGTCTGTCGTGCAGGCCGGCGTCGCCCGAGGTCTCGAACTGGAACCCGAGGTTCGCTATTTTGTCGCCGAAAGCGATGGTGCTGCCGTTGGCCAGCTGATGTTGACACGCGAATGGAGCGACTGGCGGAACGGCTGGATGCTCTGGCTGCAAAGCGTCTATGTGCTCCCCGAATTCCGCCGTCAGGGTGTGTTTCGACGGTTACTGGACTACGGACTGGGACACTGTCGCAGTTCGGACAGCCCTGTGTGCGTGCGGTTGTATGTGGAAGAACATAACGAGGCGGCGAGTGAGGTTTACCGGCGGCTGGGTTTCGGCTCGGCCGGGTACCGTGTGATGGAACGCCCGGAAACCGGCCTCTGAGCACGGAAGCCCTGACGTCCCGGCTTGCAGGCGGTCGGCAGGGCGAAGCTGGGATGGCGAAACGGTGATAAAAAGGATAAACCGGGATGTTTCAGCCACCTCCGCGATCGTCAGGCCCCACTGCCCGAACGAATCACAAAAAACGCCCCGTGGCGTGCGGTCGATGTCAATCGGCCGGTAACGCTTTGGTGCGTTCCTGATGCGGTTCGGGCCACGCGGGCACGCACCGTTACCGGGGGATTGACATCCCCCGCACGCCTTGTCACGGTGGGGCGGATCCAAAGTATGAAATCAGGTGTCCTTAACACCGTTTCGCCATCCCAGGGCGAAGCTCCTGCTGATCCGCATCCGTCGCGCGGTACCTCTTGTTTTTCGCTGACGTCAAACTCCCGGGGTCGCCTTCGCGCCAATGCCATTTTGCACAGCCCCAGTGGTGGCTGGCCGACGTTTCTACTCATCGCTCACCTTCTGCAGGGAATCAACGATGTGCTGGATCGCTTTTGGGGCGACATGATTGAAGTAGTCCCACGAATGGCCACCGGCCGTGGTTTCGAGGTCGCGCGTGTGCAGGATACCGGAGGATGAAAGCTTCATGGCGAGTCGGGCTGCGCCGTCGAACCATTCGGTATCGGTTGGGTCACAGCAGAAAAACTGGTGGCGAGGCCAGTTGAGCGGATGCAGGTTCAGCACGACGGTGGCCTGACGGGCTGACTCGGCATCCGGAAACATGTGGTCCAGCGGAATGCCGGCTCCGTAGAGCTGGTGAAAGTCGACGGCCGGCGAGATGGCGGCGACGACAGGGAATTTCAAAGCCTGCCGATACGCCAGCTGCAGCACTCCCTGACCGCCCATACTGATCCCCAGCAATGCAATTTTGGGGGGGACGCACGCCAGTGTGTCCTGGATCCATGGAAGCAGGGTGTTCACAAGCCAGTGCTGGGGTGTAACGACGGGATCGAATTCCGCGCATGGGACATCAAGCCACCAGCTGCGACGTCCGGACGGGCAGACTGCGGCCAGGCTGTACTGATGAAAAAGCTGCGTGAAGATCGGATTGCGGCGCAGTCCAACCTCGCCGTGACCGTGCAGGAACAGCACTGTTCCCTGCAGAGAATCGGGGGACTCCGGCAGGAACACGTCGACCTCACGTCCATCGACGGCAACAGTCTGCCACGACTGCAGGAGTTCCTCGATTCCGGGGCCGCTGGGGGACTGTTGCGCGGATCCCGCGAGGAACCGCCTGAGAGAGTCAAACATGGGATGTTGCTTTGAAGGGGAGTGGAAGAGTATCGTTCGTCGGCAGCATCGGTTGCGTGACTTCTGTCCAGTCACACGTCAGGGTTTATAGCTGGTTGTCGTGGAAAGAGCAGGTGGTTTCCCATGGTTGAGCCCAATTATGAAGGTCGGCGGGGACGCCTGCAGAAGCGGTTTCGGGAGGCCGGGATCGACGGTCTGCTGGTCTCGGGCCAGGCGAACGTGCGGTATTTGACGGGCTTCACCGGAGACTCGTCATGGCTGTTTCTGACCGGCGGTGCCCCCCCTGTGATGCTCAGCGATACCCGTTACGAGACACAGCTGGCCTCCGAGTGCCCCGATCTGGCCGTGGAGATTCGCGATGCTGGTGCCACACTGCCACGTCTGTTCGCGAAACTGGTGTCGGCGGCTGGGCTGCAGCGGGTAGGGTTTGAGGCAGATCATGTCACTGTTTCCGGGCTCGCGCAGCTGGAACACAGCCTCGCGGCCGCCGGCCCGAGCTCGGCAGTGCTGACAGGCACAACGGGGCTGGTGGAAAGGCTGCGGGAAGTCAAGGACAAGTTTGAGTTGGCGGAGATTCGTCAGGCGATACGCATCGCGGAGCGGGGCATCGGTGTGGTTCGCAGCGCATTGCGGGGAGCGCAGACGGAATTGGAAATTCGGTATCTGCTGGAGTCGGCGATGCGAGACTTCGGTGGATCCGGGACGGCATTTGAGCCGATCGTGGGTGTGGGACCAACTTCCGCGCTGCCGCATGCACATGCCGGGGAACGGTGTGTGCATGAGCATCCGGTGTTGCTGGTGGACTGGGGAGCAGCCGTCAGGAGCGGATACAGAAGCGACCTGACGCGAGTGTTCCTGACGGGAAAGCCGACGAAGCAGATAGAGAAAGTCTATGGGGTGGTTCTGAGTGCGCAGCGGGCTGCGATCGCAGCGATCCGCCCGGGTGTGCGATGTGCCGACGTCGACCGGATTGCACGAGGAATGATCGCTGATTCCGGTTTTGGGAAATTCTTTGGGCACGGTCTGGGGCATGGGTTTGGGCTGGAGATTCACGAGTCAGTGCGGATGAGTCCATTATCCGAGCAGGTGTTTGAGCCGGGGATGGTGGTGACGGTTGAGCCTGGCGTGTATTTGCCGGGAAAATTCGGGATTCGGATCGAAGACGACGTGCTGGTCACCGGGGACGGCTGCGAGGTGCTCAGTTCAGTTCCCCGCGAATTCGAGGAGTCATTGGCTGGAGTCCTTGCATAAATCCCGTCTTTTTGTGATCCTCCGCAGAACCCCGGCGCCGGACACCGGGGGGCAATCG
The DNA here is from genome assembly GCA_040382995.1 of Planctomycetaceae bacterium. Lineage (GTDB taxonomy): Bacteria > Planctomycetota > Planctomycetia > Planctomycetales > Planctomycetaceae > SXXK01. The sequence continues at coordinate 19,115 of JBEIEK010000057.1, read as the reverse complement.
TGTGCTCCGGTTATTTTTTCTGACTGGCTTTACCTCTCATGGCAAAACCCGTGGAAACAGACGACAAGGGTGATTCGTTTGATTTGGACAAGTTCCGCAAGCTGCTGCAGCTGATGGAGAAGTTCGGGGTCACCGAGGTGGCTCTGCAGAACGAAGAGGAATCGTGGAAGATTCGTCGCGGTCCGCGTCAGGTGGCTTATGCTCCGGCGGCCTACCCTGCGGAATTCGCGCCGGTACCTGCGACCGCAGTCCCTGCCGCCCCTTCGGTGACAGCACCTGCTGCCGCTCAGCCCGCGGCTGCTGCCGCTGCGCCTGCGGGTATCACGATCAACGCACCAGCGATCGGAACGTTTTACGCGTCACCAAGTCCGGACGATCCGCCGTTTGTCACCGTGGGTGCCGTTGTGAAGCCGGACACTCTGGTGTGCATCATCGAAGCCATGAAGGTCTTCAACCAGATTCAGGCCGAGAAGTCGGGACGAATTGTGGAGATTCTGGTAGAGAACGGCGACGCCGTTGGTTTCGGCCAACCGCTATTCCGACTCGAACCAGCGTAAGGGTTGTTCGTTGGGAATCCACAGTCCTCTGAACTGGGCGTATGCATGTTTCAGCGAATTCTGATTGCCAATCGCGGTGAGATCGCGCTGCGTATTATCCGGGCGTGCCGCGAACTGGGCATCGAAACCGTAGCGGTTTACAGCGAAGCAGATCGCGGCGCGCACTACCTTGATCTGGCAGACGAGGCGTGGTGCATCGGCCCGCCCCAGGCCCTGGAAAGTTACCTGCAGATCAAGCGGATCATCAGTGCGGCAGAGATTGGCAACGTTCAGGCCGTGCACCCGGGTTACGGGTTCCTCGCCGAAAACGCTCATTTCGCCGAAGTCTGCCGCAGTTGCAACATCGAGTTCATCGGGCCTCCAGTGGAGGCGATGCAGGCACTTGGCGACAAAGTCAGTGCCCGCGAGATCGCTCGGAAAGCCGGTGTGCCCTGCGTTCCCGGCAGTGATGGTCTGGTGTCAGACGTGGAAGAGGCGGTGCGGATTGCCGACCAAATCGGCTATCCGGTCCTGATCAAAGCCACTGCCGGGGGCGGTGGCAAGGGGATGCGCGTCGCCGGGAACGAGATTTCCCTGCGTGCGGGGCTTGCCGCAGCCAGTGCTGAAGCAGAAAAGGCCTTTAAAAACGCCGGCGTTTATCTCGAGAAATACATTGAACGTCCAAGGCACGTGGAAGTTCAGATCATCGCTGATAACTATGGTAACGTCGTGCATCTCTGGGAACGCGATTGTTCCATGCAGCGACGACATCAAAAGCTCATCGAAGAAAGCCCGGCACCGAAACTTCCGGCGGATGTGCGTCGCCGCATCTGCGAGTGTGCTGTCAGCCTCGTAAAGACCGCAAACTACACAAACGCCGGGACCTGCGAGTTCATCGTTGACAAGGACTTCAACTTCTACTTTATCGAGGTCAACGCACGCATTCAGGTGGAACACCCCGTCACCGAACTCGTCACGGGAATCGACCTGATCAAACAGCAGATTCGCATCGCTGCCGGTGAACCGCTCCCGTTCACGCAGGCCGACATCCCGCACACAGGCTGCGCAATCGAACTGCGAGTGAATGCTGAGGATCCGGACAATGGGTTCCGCGGCAGCCCCGGGACAATCACAAAACTGCGCCTGCCCGGTGGCCCCGGAGTTCGTTTCGATTCGCATGTGTACGAAGGCTACACCATCAGCCCGTATTATGACTCCATGATCGGCAAACTGATTGTCTACAAGCCGACGCGGCAGGAAGCGATTGAGTGCATGAGAAGGTGCCTGCACGAGTTCGTGATTGAAGGTATCAAGACCACTCTGCCGCTCGCTCGCCGCATGTTCACTCACGCCGATTTCGTCGACTTCAACGTGGACACGACCTTCGTCGAACGCACGTTCTGATGATTGCGTGAGTCTTCCCTGAGTTATCCGCCGGTTGCCTGCGGCCCGGTGTGCTGTCCAGATCTTCCCGCATCAGCCCTTCCCAGGATCAGTCTGTTATGAGTCATGGTATCAAGCGAGTTGCTCTGTTGTTTGCCGGAGGTCCCGCTCCCGGGGCCAATGCAGTAATCTCGACCTGCGCCATCTCCTTTCTGCGGGCTGGCATCGAGGTCGTCGGAATCCGCTACGGATACTCCAACCTCATCGACTACTCTCCCGCCACTCCTCTCGTCGAAGGTCAGCACTACAAAATGCTGACGGAACCTTCCCTGCGACGCACGCGCAGCAAGGAAGGCATCATCATCGGCACCGCCCGCGCAAATCCTGGCAAGCAGGTCACATCCCCCGCTGACCTCGATAACCCCGAGAAATCAGCCCCGCTGCGTCGGGTTTACGAAGGCCTGCGATCGCTGGGTGTTGATGCGCTGGTCTCCATCGGCGGCGATGATACGCTCAAAACCGCCAATAAGCTGAAGGCCTTCCAGGATCGGCTTCCCGAAGGCCAGAAACGCATGCCGGTCGTGCATGTTCCCAAGACCATCGACAACGACTACGCCGGCATCGATTTCACCTTCGGCTACTTCACCGCCGTTGAAACTCTGGGTACCGAAATTCGAAACCTGCACGCAGATGCCGAAGCCGCTCGAGCATACTTCATCGTGGAAAGCATGGGGCGAAGCGCCGGCTGGCTGGCCTACGGCGCGGCAATCGCCGGTGAAGCCAATATGGTCATCAGCGTTGAAGACATCACCGAAGAATACCTCGCTCCTCAATCCACACCCAAACGCAAAGTGATGGACCTTGACAAGGTCGTGGGACGCATCGTACGCATGATGCGGAATCGCCAGGAACGCGAAGGCAAGGAATACGGTGTCGTCGTGCTCGCAGAAGGCCTCGCAGAATACCTCTCAGACGAGATCATCGCCTCCATGCCCCGTGACGATCATGGTCACCTGTCCGTGGCCAACTGTGATCTCGGTAAAATGGTCGCCAAACGCGTGGCCGCAGAATTCAAAAAGCAGACCGGCGTCACTCGCAAATGCACCGGCGTACAGCTGGGATACGAATGCCGCTGCGCCCGGCCTCATGCTTTCGACGTGATGCTGGGAAGCCAACTCGGCGTAGGCGCCTATCGGGCTCTGCATGAACAGGGGCTGAACGGTGTCATGGTCTCCGTCTCCGGTCAACTCGACCTGCACTATGTTCCCTTCGAGAAACTGGTGGACCCGCAGACACTTGTCACCGTCGTCCGCTTCATTCGTCCGGAAAGCGACTTTCATCGCCTTGCACGGTTCCTCTCCAGCTTCGATGGCGAATAGCATCTCCACTGCTCATTTTTAAGGTCGTTTCCCATGTCCGCTGCTCCGCAGGTTCCCTTCCCCGTTCTGCCGAAAGGCGCCGGCCCCATCGATGCCGGGGCACCTGCGGCCTTCACCGCAACTGCATCCGGGCTCAAGTATCGTATCCTCCGCGAAGGCAGCGGGATCAAACCCCTCGCCTCCCAGACCGTCGAGGTGCATTACCATGGCTGGCTGCCGGAAGGACGCGTTTTTGACAGCTCATATCAGAGAGGTCAGACGATTTCCTTTGGCCTGAACCAGGTCATCAGGGGCTGGACCGAAGGGATGCAGTTGGTCGGTGAAGGCGGAATGATCGAACTGGAGATCCCCACCCGATCTGGGCTACGGTGCTCGGGGAGCAGGTGGCGTGATTCCCGGAAACGCAACGCTCCGTTTTCTTGTCGAGCTGAAGAAAGTGAAATAGCCGGAGGTCAATCCCATCCGGGGGGGCTGTGAATCAGGAGTCATTTTCGGCACAAGGGCCCGGAGACGGAGAGCATGACAGGGACGGCAAAGGGGGCGGGCAGTTACACGGGCGAAGACATCGAAGTCCTTGAAGGACTGGAGCCCGTCCGACGTCGACCCTCGATGTACATCGGCGGCGTGGATTCCCGCGGGTTGCACCATTTGCTTTGGGAAATCGTGGACAATTCAGTCGACGAGTTTCTCGCTGGCGAATGCGACCGGATTTTGGTCACCCTGCACAAGGACGGCGCGTCGTGTTCCGTGCAGGACAACGGTCGGGGTATTCCTGTTGATCGGCATCCCAAGGTCAAAAAGTCGACACTGGAAGTCATCCTCACAACCCTCCACGCCGGCGGCAAATTCAGCGACCGCAACTACGCCCGCAGCGGAGGCCTCCACGGTGTCGGTTCGTCTGTCGTCAACGCCCTCTCCTCCGAACTCACCGCCACAGTTCATCGGGATGGCTTTGAGTGGCAGCAGCGGTATGAACGTGGGCGCCCTTTAAGTGCGGTGGAAAAGCTGCGCCCATTCCGAGGCCGGGGAACGCTCATTTTCTTCCGGCCCGACATCGAAATCTTCCGTCGAACGCAGTTCAATCCGGAAACCATCCGGCAGCACCTGGAAGATATCTCCTTCATTCATGGTGGACTGACGATTGTCTTCCTCGACGAGCAAAAGGGAGAAAAGCACGAACTGCACCACCCGGACGGTATTCTCTCCTACATCGAAAAGATCACAGTGGATTCCGGCCGCAAGCCATCCCACGAACAGATCTTTGCGGTCCGCAAGGATGATCGCGAGGCAAAGGTTGAGGTTGTGCTCCGCTGGAGTGATTCGACTGAGGAAGCGATTCGCAGCTACGTGAACGGCATTCGGACACATGCCGGAGGGACGCACGAAAACGGTCTCAAAGCCGGTGTCGTCAAGGCCGTTCGGAACTATATGGACGTCCACGACTTCAAACCACGGGGTGTCACCATCACCTCAGACGATATTCGTGAGGGCGTGATCTGTGTGCTCAGCGTCTTCATCAGCGACCCGATGTTTCAGGGGCAAACCAAAGACCGACTGAATAACCCCGAAACTTCAGCACTGGTTGACGGCGTCGTACGGCCGGCGCTCGAAAACTGGCTGAACACCAACCCCTCGCTTGCGGATGCCATTCTGGGGCGAATGGTGCTGTCGGCCAGAGCGCGTCAGGCCAGCCGCGAGGCTGTTTCCGAGGTACGAAGAAAAACCGCAGGTGGCCGACGAACCAATCTCCCCGGAAAACTGGTGGATTGCCAGTCAAGAAATCCGGACGAAACCGAACTGTTCATCGTCGAGGGTGATTCGGCAGGAAGCACCGCGGTGATGGGGCGCAAGGCTGCCACTCAGGCCGTGCTCCCACTCCGTGGAAAAATCCTCAACACCGAAGCACTCGGGCTGTCAAAGATCCTCGAAAGCAGCGAAATCCGCGATATCGTGGAAACGCTGGGGGCAGGCATCGGCAACAGTTTTGACATCCGCCAGATGAGGTACTCACGGATTATTCTGCTGATGGACGCCGACAGTGACGGCTATCACATCTCAACACTGCTGCTGACATTCTTCTTCCGCCACATGCCGGAACTCATCCGCCAGGGACGCCTGTTTATCGCCCAGCCACCCCTTTATCGCATCGAAGTCGGACGCGATGTTACCTATGCTCGCGATGACGCCGAAAAGGAAGAGTTCCTCGCCGCGCTTCCGGCCAATCGCACCGCCACGCTGTTGCGGTTCAAGGGATTGGGAGAAATGAACGCTGCTCAGCTTCGTGACACAACCCTCGACCCGAAAGCCCGAGTGCTCCTGCGTGTGAACATCGAAAGTCAGCTGGAGGCCGACAAAACCTTCAATCAGCTGCTGGGAAAAGATGCCAGCGAACGCTATCGCATCATCATGGAAGACGCTGGGCTGGCCGATGATCTTGATCTGTAAAGCCTCGCGCTGACTTCTACCAGTTGAAGTCAAACCTCAACGCCAGCAGGTCAGAATCAGTCGCTCCGAACGCCGTTGTACTCGTCGTGACCGGGTGGATCCAGTCCACCATCACGCGCGTTCGATCACTCCAGTACCAGTTGACCCCCACAGTCAGGTCGTTGTACTGGCCTCGCAGCAAGCGATCGAGGTTCAGGTGAGAGTAGCGGGTTTTCAGTTCCCAGGCGCCGGGTTCCAGTCGCCCAGGCAATGCCACAAATCGCTGCTTCGGGACGTTGCGTCCAAACTGCGCTCCATGCTGACCAAATTTTTCGTAGCGACGGCTTTCACCAGTCGGAAACCAGCTCAGGTGGGCATACATTCCGCCCGCCACTTCAGCACCACCAGTGGTTTGCTGGACTGAACTCAGGAAGGCTTCGCTCTGTACGGTCACCGCGCCCATCACAGCAGCGAATTCAAGATTTCCCGTGGTGTACTGATCCGCAGCAATCGCCCCACTGTCAATCAGCCGCGGCCCTTCGCGTGTCTGCGGACGCGCTCGAAAGCGAACGCGGCCATCCTGATCCAGAGTATGCAGAATGCCCGCCCCAACGTGGATCAGCGAGCTGCCCTTTGCCTGCTCGTCGTAATAGGGCAACCAGGTCACGCGACCACTGAAACGAGCCCCCTGATTGTCGTCGATCCGTTCCTTCAGGCCTTCGCTGATGCTGTCAAAGAATGCTCCTGCAGCCCAACCCAGACGCTCGTCCTCCGTACAGTTGTAGATCGCCACACCAACCTCGCGGTCGGGCGAAAAAACACCCTGGCTGGGGATTGAACGTTCAAGGAAAATGTTGTTTGTATCATTCGTCACCTGTTCCAGACTGAACGGCACAAAAAAGTTTCCAATCCGCAGGCGTCCCACTCCGGGGATTTCATTCATCGACAGGTACGCGTCCTTAACGTCGGGTGAAGTGACGCCGGGCGTCTCCCCGACCGTTTCTGGCTCCAGTGTCATCTGCAGGCGAAAATCAAACTGCTCATAGCCAGTACCATCCGCGACCAGTCGCAGTCTGCGAAATTCAAAGTAGTCCTGGGGTCCCGGATTTCCAGTGATCTGAGAATCAGCCCGCAGCCAGCTGATGTAATCAAGCTGGACATGACCACCTAATCGAACGTCCCACTTGTCCGCGGCGATTTTCGGGCTGGTCGCGGAAGATTTCGGTGGAGGTGCCGTTGGGGGTGTGGAGGGTGGCTGGAGTTGGAGTGTTGGCAGACCCTCGGCTGCTTCAGGAAGGCTTGCGGAACTCTCGTACAGCTCAGCGGCTGGAGGCAGCCACGGGGCCGTTGTCAGTTCTGTCGGCAGCCATTCCGGCCTGCCGAACTCATGGCCGAAATCTGTCACTTCACCTGCAAGGATGCCGATGACACCCGCAGGGAAGAGACAGGCGGCCAGTACGGCAGCTCGGTAAAGCAGCATACTCTGTCACTTAATTTTGTCGGCCTGCGAAGAGTCCAAACAGTCCCCGTTTGCGTGGGACTTCTTCCGGCGGTCGGGTTGGTTCTTCAGGAGCAGTCAATTTCTGCACCATATCCTGCAGGCTGCGTGTGAGTTTCGCACGCGGTGCAAACTGACACAGGGGCACGCCGTTGTTCCGTGAGCCGGCCATCACAGCATAATCATTGGGCAGCTGCCAGAACACACTCCGTCCAATCGCATCCAGTGCCTTGTTGAGGCTGATGTCACAGTCCTCAAGTCCCACGCGGTTGACGACAATCTCAACCTTCCCGCGAATTGAAGGGTAGTGGTCGAGGAATTGCAGGATGCGAATGACGTTTCTCAGGCAGGACAGGTCGAGCTGCGTGATCAGCAGCACGCGGTCGGAGACTTCCATCACAGCGACATCCAGCCGCGCGAAGGACTTCCCGGCATCGATGATCAGATGGGAAAATGTGGCTTTCAGCAGGGCAAGGATGCGTCTGAGGTCGTCGGGACGAACAACCTCGTGGTTCTCAAGCTCCACGGGGCGCGGGAGCAGATAGACGCCACTGTCGTGCCGTGTCAATGATCGTTTCAGCAGGCCGTAATCAAGACGGGAGATGTTTTCTGCGATGTCTCGAATCGAGTGTTCAGGGATGATATCCAGCCAGACGTCAGCATCACCCAGCGTCAGGTCAAGGTCGATGATCACGGGTGAGTTTCGCGGATCCTCCGCCAGAATGGCGGCGGTATTCACCGCAACGGCTGTTCCGCCGACACCACCGGACACACCCACAACCGTGATGATTTGCCCACCGCGGGAGGTGCCGTCACCGGCCGTGCCGCCCAGTGAGACCCGGATACGGTCGAGTGCGGCAACGAAGTCGTCAAGCTGAATCGGCAGATTCAGAAACTCACGAGCCCCATTCCGCATGGCCTGAAGGATGAGACTGCCCTCCTGGGAGCTGCTCACAACCATAACCGCACAATTGATGTTGGCACGGGTGATCTCGGAAACCAGCTGCAGCCCTCGAGTTGGGTTGCTGTCGAGATTTATCAGCGCCATGTCGGGCAGAGTCTGTCGGGCCACATCCATGAAAAACTCATATCGCGAGCACTCCGCCTCGAGCCAGACGGTGTCAACCCCCAACAGCATTGTTTTCAGCGCATTTCGGTTGCGCTCATCCGGATCCACTGTCGCCAGACGCAGCACGCTTTTCATGGTGTAAATACCTTCTGCTATCGCATGGTTGGTGAGATGAGACCGGTGCCGGAGGCGCTGACAGAGTCAGCATCGCCACCCGCCCCCCTCTTTGGAGCGTTTGCTCTGGGAGGCGAGGGCTTCCCGGAGGAAGCTGGTATGGCTCTTGTTCCGGTGTTCCGCTGTGGGCGAATCAGTTTTTCACCGCGCTCAACTCGCGGTTCAGCCACTGCTGTCGCTTCACGAGATTCGTTGATAGCTCGGCTGGCACTTGCCCTCGCACAGGCTGAACCGTCACGGCAGTGTTTGCAATCAGGGTCCGAACAGCGAGCCGCACCGGGCCGATGAGCGGGGCAGTCGCAGGCGTCACCATAGCTGGGGACTTCCAAAAGACCATGGAAGAAAAGCTCTCGGTCCACCGGAGTGTCCGACGAATTCCCCGGCAGCACTGCGGGAATCTCAGCGGGGGACATCGGTGACACCAGTTCCGGTGTCACCATGATGATCAGTTCAGTCTCGGATTCCGTAAACTGCTTGCGGCTGAAGGCCGCTCCAATCCAGGGCAGTTCACCAAAGAACGGAAGTTTCTGGCTGTTACCGAACGCCCGCCTTGAGACGAGGCCGGCAATCACGAGCGCTTCACCGAAATTCATCTCCACCTGCGTGTTTGCACTGTTGGTCCGAAACGCGGTTGTCGTAGTGCCGTTGATTGTGACAATGTTTGAAAGGTCCTGATCGCTGACCCGCGTTTCAACTTCGAGGCGAATACGGCCGTTACCAAGCACATAGGGCACGGTGTTAAGCTGAATTCCAAACTCACGATACTGCACACCGGTCGTGCCAAGGCCTCCGGCGATTGGAATCGGTAGCTCACCACCGCTCAGAAAATTTGCCGGACGTCCATTGTGAGTCACAATCATGGGAGTTGCATGCGTCTTGAAGATCCCCTCTTCAATCATCGCCTGAACAAATCCCTGAAAGTTACTTGTGGGCCTTGTCAGGCCCCATGTCACAGTACTGTCTCGCAGCGCGTTCTGTCCAAAGCCAAATCCACCACCGGTCGCCGAAACTCCGCTGAGCGGCACAATTGGCCCAGGTGTGCTTCCAAGGTAGCCATCGGGCCGGACCATGGTGAAGTTCATTCCCAGGCGTCGCAGCTTGGAACGCTGTACCTCGAGCACCGTGCACTTCAGCATAATCTGCTGCACGCCACCAGCCTGCATGTGATTCAGCACGTCGGGATAAAACTGCTCCGCGATGGCCTGAATTTCGCTCACGTGTTCAGGACGTGTCACCCAACCCTGCAGACGCACAGATGAATCACTGATTTCCTCCACCGCGATCGAATCATCCGGATACAGGCGGCGAATGAAGGATTCCAGATGTCTGACATCACCCCGAACGAGCACTTCCAGTTCGTGTGTCTTATCAAATTCATCAATGACGGTGATTGTGGAAACACAGGCTTTCGCAGCATAGATCTGAAATGCCTGAGGATCACCTTCGAGGGTGTTCACAGTAATCACTTCATCATCGTAGAGCACACGGCGGATTTTGGCCGAATGTCTGATGGTCATCGAGAACCGCTCGTAAAGAGCAAGCTCATTCCGCCCCTCGCGAATCTGCCAGTCCGGGCCCGATTGAGCGGCCGGTGCCTGCGCGCGAACAAAGTTTCCCACGCAGACGACGCAGACCGCTGCGAGTAGTGTCATTCTAATTGCGCCAAGCATCCCTGCCCCCTGAGGGCGGACCACCGGAAAGGCGTCCGCGCCAAGTGTTCCCTGTTGTTAAGCTACCTGTCGCTCTGGGTGTTCATGATGATCTTTTCACGACGAATCCGACTGCCCCCGTTGAGTTCCATGGTCCAGATGCTCTTTGGGTCTTCCACAACCTCCGGTTCCACGCTGGCCTTTTCGATGTCGTGTTGATCCTCTGGTGTTTCCCGAACACTCGGCGATTCCTGCAGAAGACTCTTCGCCGCCTCGATCGTTGTCGGCTCTGGTAAGGTCGGAATTGGTTCTAACGGCTGTGTTTCATAGTCCCCGGGAGTCGTTCCCGAGTCCTCAAGTCCGCGTCCAAATCTGCTGTTGAGAAATTCCTGAGTAATCGAGGCCGCTGGACGCTCCCTGCTGCCGGATGGTTTCCTCATGATCGTTGAAAGCTTGCCGGAGTTCCCTGCCAGCGTGACGGCCCTCGCCTGGTCAGGAGTGACAAGCAGAGTGATGTTTCGAGCCTGCCCCTCTTCACCCTCCGCCTCTGTTCCGTAAATTCGTGCATCAACTGCAAATACTTCCACAAACTCAAGAACTGCCAACGTTCTCTGGATATCACTGTTCCCCTCTTGATCACGATAGGTCAGCAGCAAATCAATTTGATTCCCCGGCTGCAGCATACCACTGTGCGTTGTCGTGGCGTCCACGGGGATCGTCACGGCGGCCCAGCCTTCCGGAATGTTTGCCACCGCTCCCCGTTCTCCTCGCTCCCCAACTCGAGATGCCAGAATCCATTCCCCAGCACTGATTGGAGACTTCATCGGACGCTGATAGACATCTTCCAGCTTTCGCATGGCAGTCTCGGGAACCAGCGAAGCGGGAACGTCGACCAGTCGAACGTTTTCCTCGGTCAGCACGACTCCCGCATCGACATCCACCGAAGCAGCCACTACCTGCACCCTGGGATCTTTGTCGGCCCCTTTGTTCATCAGTGCATGACGTACCCCCAGCATCGCAATAAAGCCGCAGCAGAGAGCCACGGACAACATCAATATGGCTTGTGGTTTCATTCGCGTGAGTCCTGCAGCAAAACCGCCTGCCCGAACTGGAGTGCTTGTTACGCAAACCCATCGCAACTGCGGCAATCGATACATTCCTCACCTGCATCATGATCGGCAGGAGGATTTGCCTGCTTCACCGAATGCCGGGAGGAAAGCCTAAACTTCGAGACTTCCAATCAAAGAACGACCTCGACCGATAACACCAGAACCGCTGCTGAATCGCTCTTCGGCAATTCATGCCGAAGACGGAGCAGCAGCGGAATACTTGATTTGCCTTCTTCAGTGCTCACAGCATGTTGCTGTAAAGAAAGAAGCCAATCGTTCCAATGCAGATGGGAATGCCATACGGGAGGAGCAGCATCTGGGGCTTGCGGACGGCCGCAATTTCAGAAAGCACCACAGGATTGCGCACTCGAGCCCACTCACCAAGAATCATGAAGAATCGACCGGTATGCAGTGCTCCTGCGCGGCGGTACAGGACCATGCCGACGGACATCAGAGCACCGACGATAGCGGTGACGCAGAAGGAAAGCAGAGTGACTTCCCAGCCCATCCATGCTCCAATCCCGGCCATCAACTTGACGTCGCCGGCTCCCATCCCACCGACTGCATACAGCGGCAGCAGAGTCAACAGCCCGACCGTCATTCCCAGCATTCCCTCGCCCAGGCCACCCACGCCCCCGGACATCAGGGAATACAGCAGACCCGAAAGCACCATCGGATAGGTGATCCAGTTGGGCACCTTCAGATCCCGGCCGTCGATCCATGCCGCCAGGATCAGAATCAGACTTACAACCCTCACGTTCCAGTTATTCAGAATCCAGTCAATTGTTTCCATCTCGATGTTCCCGTTCAGGGGGGATCAGAACGACGGCATGTCAACGCAACACACCATGAAGTCCAGAGGCTGCAGAAAAAAGGGATGCAGACATCCGTCCGCATCCCTTCAATTTTTCAGCAGAACTGCGAGCCATATGGCCCAGCAGAATTAGTCGAGGCTGCCGCTGATTTCCTGGAACTTGGAGTTGGCATTGGTGCCGACCAGGGTCACGCCACCGATGCAGACCACGACGATCAGAGCCAGCATGACCGCGTATTCAACGGCGGTTGGGCCATCTTCGGACTTCAGGAAATTACGAACGCGTGCTGTGAACTTTGACATTGCTTCTTCCTTCTCGTTGTGCCCTCATAGGGCAATGACATCACGGCGACATGCCAACCGCCAGAAATTTCGGACTCTGCCCCGCAGAGACGGCATGAACAGCGAAGGTGATCTGTCAGAGCCAGCACTCGCTGGCTCATTTGTCACCCCCTGCACGCCCAAAACTTAGGTTCGCGTTTCCCCGCGTCAATTCTTTTCTGGCATTTTGCAGAAGCCGGGCAAACTGTGCAGCGCGTTTATGACGACGTGTTGCCTCGCGGCATCATCAGCACCAAAATCACCACTGATTTGCTTCCCTTCTGCATCAGTCTCCGCCTCGCATGTCGCAGACACATCACATGGCCACATCACGCACCACGCAGGAATTCCCGCGTCGACTCATGGCCTGGATTCCCCAGAACTTCACTGGCAGGGCCGGATTCCACAACCAGCCCTTCGTGCAGACTGCAGACCGTCCCGGCAATGGCCCGAACGAAGGAGGGCGTGTGACTCACAACAATCATCCCCTGTCCCTGACGAGCAAGTTCCACCAGCAGAGTTGCAACTTCAGACGCGCTGCGGGGATCGAGCGCACTGGTCGGTTCATCCAGCAGAATCAACCCCGGCTTCATAGCGAGCGTCCGCGCGATCGCAACTCGCTGCTGCTCACCTCCGGAAAGTGATTCCGGACTTGCATTGGCCTTGTCCTGCAATCCAACCCGGGCAAGAAGTTCACGAGCTTCGGCGACTGCTTCCCGCGGAGGACGCTTCAGCACATGAACAGGAGCTTCGGTGATGTTCTGCAGAACGGTGCGATGAGGAAACAGGTGACATTTCTGGAAGACCATGCCGACTCGCTGGCGAATCCTGAGCAGCGCTCGGTCGCGTTCCCCACCCGCAGCCGCCGGAAGCACTGTGTCTTCCACACGCACCTCACCACCATCGTGACATTCAAGTCCGTTGATGATCCTTAACAAAGTGCTCTTGCCGCAGCCAGAACGGCCAATCAGCGCACACACCTCTCCGGCACTTACTTTCAGCGATACCCCGCGAAGGATCTGACGCGAACCGTAACTTCTGGTGACATCGCTGACATGAATCATGCTGATTTCCTCCCCCGCACCGGGTCACTCCGCGGCTTTCTCTCAAATTCGTCAATTGCCCCGTTGATTTTCCTTGACCGGGCCCCGCTGCACCAGAGAAAACAGGCCGAGAAAGACGGCTGCGCATTCAACTTTTTTCAGACTGGTCCCAACGCACATGTACAAGCTGCCCTCCCTGTTCGTTTTCCTGTGGCTGCTTTTCGCGTCCACCTGCGCTCTCTGTCAGGAGGAGGAGCAGCAGCAGCAGCCCGCAGCCACTCTCTCGGAAAAGCTCGTGGAAACTGAACATGAAACCACGATCGCAGGCCAGACTGTTCCGTACCAGGTGACGACTGGTCGGCTCCTGCTCCGCAGCGATGACGGAAAACCTCGCGCTGCCATGTTCTTCATCGCCTACACCCGCCGCTCTTCGCCCGTCAGCGATCGGCCGATTACATTCTGCTTCAATGGTGGCCCGGGCTCGTCCTCTGTCTGGCTGCACCTTGGTATGCTGGGACCACGTCGAGTCCGCTTCCCCGATGACGCCTCCTTCCTTAAACCCCCGTATCGCCTTGAAGCCAATCCGTGGTCTCTCCTCGATGTCACCGACCTCGTGTTTATCGATCCCGTCAGCACCGGCTACAGCCGGGCTGCTGCCGATACACCCGCCAGTGAATTCCATGGGTATGAAGAAGATCTGAAGGCAGTGGGACAGTTTATCCACGACTACACATCCCGATTTCTTCGCTGGTCATCCCCTAAATACCTCTGCGGCGAAAGCTACGGAGGAATTCGTGCTGCGGGACTGGCCGCTCACCTGCAGGAAAGATTCAACCTCGATCTGAATGGCCTGATCGTGATTTCCGGGGCAATCAACTTTCAGACACTTCGCTTCTCAACCTCAAATGACCTCCCCAACATCTGCTTTCTGCCCTCCTTCACCGCCACAGCCTGGCACCACAAAGCACTCCCGGCCGACATGCAGCAGCTGACTTTGGATCAAGCCGTCGCTCAAAGCCAGGCGTTTGCTTTTGGGCCCTATGCGCAGGCTCTGTTGCGGGGCACCGCTTTGCCGGAAGAGGATGCTGTTCGCATCGCAACAGAGCTCAGTCGTCTGACCGGTCTGTCGACGGAGTACATCCGCAGCGCTCGACTCCGGCTCTCCATGGCCCGATTCGGCAAGCAACTGCTCCGCAGCCGCAGCCGGACCGTTGGACGTTTTGACAGCCGCTTCACCAGTCGGGATCGGGATGATGCAGGTGAAACGGCGGAATTCGACGCCAGTGCCGCAGCCCTGTTCGGTCCGTTCACTGCGGCCTTCAACGACTATGTTCGACGCGATCTGAAATTTGATGAGGACCGAGTGTATGAAATCCTCACAGGAAACGTGCAGCCGTGGAGCTATCGCTCATTCGAGAACCGCTATGTCGACGCCTCTGAACCACTTCGCAGAGCCATGACAGCGAACCCTTCGATGAAGCTTTTTGCCGCCTGCGGACAGTATGACCTTGCCACCCCTCCCGCATCCATGGACTACACACTCGACCATCTTGGGCTCGCACCGGAATTGCTGTCGAACATCACTCGCCGCGACTACGAGGCCGGTCACATGATGTACATTCACGAACCCTCCATGGTGCGCCTCCGCGAAGATTTGCTCAAATTCTATTCCGGCAACTGAGAACTCAGATGGGATCGGGGATGCGGGGCGCGATTTCTGCGAAGATTCCAAACGTCGCGACGCTGCGCAATCCCCTGCAAGGATTCCTCTGCCTCGTGGCCGCCCACACTCGGCTCCTCATTCTTCGCAGAGTACTCACAGGATCCTCCACCCGTGCGATACGACACAGTCATCATCGGAGCCGGGATGTCCGGACTTTCGGCGGGAGTGCGTCTGGCATACTACGAGAAAAAAGTCTGCATCCTCGAACGACACACAACAATTGGTGGTCTCAATTCCTTTTATCGGCTTCGCAACCGAAATTACGATGTCGGTCTGCACGCCATCACCAATTACGCTGAACCAGGCACTCGCACCGGGCCACTCAGCAAACTCCTGCGTCAGCTGCGAATGTCCTGGGAAGATTTTGATCTGAGGCCCCAACTCAGATCGTCCATTGTCTTTCCTGGATGCACGCTGTTCTTCACAAACCAGTTCAGCTTCCTGACAGAGCAGATAGCGGCTGCATTTCCGGGCCAGATCGACGGATTCCGCCGGCTTGTCACGCACATCGCCGAGCATGACGCGCTGAACCTTGATCGTCAGGTGCAGTCGGCACGGGAGGTCGTCCGCAGCTACATCACCGAACCTCTGCTGGTCGACATGCTCTTCTGCCCGCTGATGTTCTACGGCAGCCCAACACCCAGGGACATGGACTTCAACCAGTTCGTCATCATGTTCAAGAGCATCTTTCAGGAGGGATTCGGACGACCGTTTGAGGGAATCCGGCTGATTCTGAAAAAGCTCGTCAGGCACTTCCGGTCCCTCGGGGGTGACCTGCGATTGCGCGCCGGGGTCAGCGGCATCCGCCACAGAGACGGCGAAGCCACTGCAGTGACTCTCGACGACGGCACGGAAATTGAAGCTGACAATATTCTCTCATCCGCAGGCGCCGCCGAAACTCTCCGTTTGATCAGTCCCGGCAGCCCTCCTGCTAAGGCCGTCCCCGGTGACATCTCCTTTGTTGAATCCATCAGCGTAATTGACCGCGAGCCCGCCGCAATTGGCCATCGTGATACCATCGTCTTCTACAGCGATACCAAAGATTTTCATTACGAACGTCCCACGGAGCCTGTCGATCTCCGCAGCGGCATCATTTGTTCCCCAAACAACTTCGACTACTCAGAACCGCTTGAAGACGGGCGAATTCGCATCACTGCGCTGGCCGACCCTCACTACTGGATGAACCTGGCGGCCGACGACTATGTGAGGGAAAAGGCTGCGTGGAATGATCGCATCATCGACAGCGCCCTGAAACACATCCCGGACTTTCGGAAGCACGTGGTGGATACAGATGTGTTCACGCCCCGCACCATTCGCCGCTTCACCGGACACGATAACGGCTGCGTGTACGGAGCCCCGCAGAAATTTGTCAACGGCCTCACGCCTCTGAAGAACCTGTTCCTCTGCGGTACAGATCAGGGTTTCCTTGGTATCGTCGGTGCCATGCTTTCAGGCATCACAATTGCCAACAAGCATCTGCTGCGGTAGACGCCCTCATCTAAAAAATTCGTCGCTGCCCCGCATCTCCCGCTTCCCGCGAAAACTCAAACACCAGCAGCAACGCAGACAACCCCGGTTCCTTCGAGGCAGGCGTTTGTTTTGGACCTGCGGCTTCGACAGCAGCCCCAGCCTGGGGCGCTCGCGCGCCTGGCACCTGCGGCACGGCGTTTTGTGTCCTGGCCAGTGCGGGATCCTGACGTGAGATTGCCGGAGAAACCGCCACAAACACTTCGCCCCCGGCGAGCTCGCTGCGGGTCGGGGACGCCAGCGACTGGCGAACCGCCTCTAAAATCGACTCCCGGCTGGATCTCATGATTTCCGTCGGGTCCCATTCCGGTGCATCCACCGCCAACCCCTGCTGAACCTCAGCGAGCAGACTTTTCCGATGCGGAATCGAGGCGGGCAGGAAAACACCAAGCCACTCCGGCGTCGTTACTGGCCGCGACCGGGCCAGTGTTAATCCGTGCCGTCCAAGCACCTCCCTGAGTTCCTTTAACACATCTTCCGGACCGCCACGCCGGACTCGAACCACCACAACCTGCCAGTCACTTTCGGTAAGCAGAGGTTGCAATTCACCGATTGATGGTGATGCGGCATCTGCGGAGGCTGAAGGTGCAGCGGCTGCGATGTCGATGGGGACAGCGGGGGCAGCGAGAGCCGGGGGAGCCTGCAGCGTGGCTGCCGCCTGCGACTCTGCGGAAGAAGACAGCAGTCGAGCATCCGAGAGGGACGGAATGCCTTCCGCCGGACTCTGATCGGGGAAAGGGGGCCGCAGAAACATTACGCAGAGAACGCAGACGAGCAGCGTTGTGACCACGGCGAACGCGCGACGAATGGGGGGCCGGAGCGATGCTGGTAAGGGAAATTTGGGGCTGAATTCTGACTGGGGTGGAGTTGAGGCCTGTTTCGTTGTCCAGGGCCGTGCTGCCATCGAGTCCCCCTGAAGCTCGGTCGGAATGACCGGCAATTGCTGCAGGTTTGCTTGCAGATGGGCGCACTTCCCCCTGAACGCGTTCGCACGGCCAGGATGGAGTCGTTCAAGTTTTCGCAGTTCTGCAAACTCGGCAGGGGATAATTCCCCGTCAAATTCGGCAGAAATCAGCGAAAACAGAAGCAATTCGTCAGGATGCACTGGAGGGTTTTCAGGTGCTGGAGACATGAGCCCGATGATGGGGATAGGAAAACAGACCTGCTGAACCGGACGACGGACTGACGCCCCAGGTTCCCCGGAAAAACAACTTTGTCCAAAATTCTCGGAACTCCGGCGATGACGTGTTTTCCGTACCGGCAGCGATATCATAACCCACCCGGACGGCAACCTCGGCCCCTGGTCACCATTCCATTCGAAAAGTGCGGAATTTCAGAGTGCATCAGTCTCAGGACCCACAGTCCGCAGGAGTTGTGCAGACGCAGTTTCGCCAGCTGTTTCTGCCTCCCGCGGAATTACTGTTTGCAGGCGGCGAACGACTCGGCCCCATCACGGTCGCCTACGAAACCTACGGAACGCTCAACGCAGATGCCAGCAATGCCATCTTCGTCTGCCACGCCCTGACCGGGGATGCTCATGCCGCCGGACTCCACGAGCAAAATGACCGCAAGCCGGGCTGGTGGGACGGTTTTATCGGGCCCGGAAAAGGACTTGATACCGATCGCTATTTCGTGATCTGCGCAAACGTGCTGGGGGGGTGCCAGGGAACGACTGGGCCGGGTTCCATCAATCCGGCAACGGGGCGGCGTTTTTGTCTTGGGTTCCCATTTCTAACCATCCGTGATGTGGTTACCGTGCATTCCGAACTGGTTCGCAGTCTGGGGATTTCCCGTTTACTGGCAGTTGTCGGCGGTAGCCTTGGCGGCATGCAGGTGCTCGATTGGGCCGTTCGTTTCCCCGACCAGGTTCGCGCCGCTGTAGTGCTGGCTTCCGCCCCCAAACTTTCCGCTCAGGGCATCGCCTTCAATGCTGTCGGCCGCCGCGCCATCTATGCCGACCCTGGCTTTGCCAATGGCGAGTACTACGAAACAGAAGGTCCCCGGTATGGCCTTGCACTGGCACGCATGGTTGCCCACATTACCTATCTTTCCGAGGACTCGATTGAGCTCAAATTCGGTCGTCGGCTGCAGGACAGCCAGCAGTTTGCCTACAGCATGCAGAAGGAAACCGAATTCCAGATTGAAAGCTATCTGCACTACCAGGGAAAACGGTTCGTACAGCGATTTGATGCCAACAGCTATCTCTATCTCACTCGGATGATGGATTATTTTGACCTCGAGGAGGGCGTTGCATCGCTGGCCGAGTCGCTGGAACGCTCAAAGTGCCGCTTCTTTATCGCCTCCTACGACACCGACTGGTTGTTTCCCACCAGTCAAAGCCGCGAACTGGTATCCGCGCTGCTCAGCATCCGCAGACACGTGTCGTTTATCGAACTGAGGTGTCCCTTCGGACATGACTCGTTTCTGATCGATCTTCCCCCACTTGCCGACCTTGTGCGGCCGTTT
>JBEIEK010000056.1:0-23105 GCA_040382995.1 Planctomycetaceae bacterium | reverse complement strand
TTCAGTTTTCAGTTTTCAGTCAGGTTGGTTGTCCAGCAGCCGAAAACTGATTGCGGACGAGAAAGCTTACCTGCCACCGCGACCGCCGAAGCCGCCGCGACCACCGAATGGGCTGGCACCGCCGCCGAAGGGGCTGAAGCCACCACCACCGAAGGGTGAGAAGCCTCCGCGACTGCTGCCGCCGTCGGAAGACCGCTGCTGCATCCGCTGCTGCATCATCTGCTGGAAAGGATCCTGCTGCTGCTGGGGCTGAGGACTGCTGCCGCTGTTATTGGAGCCACCGCCTCCTCCACCACTGGTGGATGAAGAGGACGTGCGGGAGGCGCTGGTGGTGATGCGGGGGAAGAGGGAAGTGAGGGATTGTTGAACCATGGAGGCGTCGGCGTGCTGCAGCTGGACGACCTTGAAGGTGCGATTGGCTGTCTTTGCAGCTTCGTCGGTCTCTTCCACGAGTGCTCGGACTTTGCTGTACAGGGCTTCGCTGCTGGAGATGATCAGCGTGCTGTTCTGACGATCGACGGCGACAGTCATCTGCACTCCCTGCGGTTCGTTGCGATTTCCACCGCCGCCGCCACCGCCGAACATCTGTGCGAGCGGGTTATTCTGGGCAGCTCGACCACCGGCGGGTTCGAGGTAGGGTTTGAAGGCATCGTTGATGATGGAGGCCATTTCGTCGATGTCGGCGTACTGGACGGCGAGGCGACGTGGCTGGAGTTCCCGGAGCGATTCCGGGATGTCGTTTGAATCAAGCACGCGCAGGAGTGATTCGGCTTCGTCAACGGCGGCCTGGGGCCCGGTGATGTAGAGCGCATTGGCGCGGGGGTCCGGGATGATGCGGAGCGTCTGCGGATTGGCCTGCAATCCGGACAGTCCGGTCATGCTGGAGACCGACTGAGTAATTGGGCTGAACATGTTGCTGAGGCTGAAGCCGGAATCGGCTGCGGTGCTGGTGACACTGCTGGAGGGCAGCAGTTGTTCGAGCAGGGCGGCGGTTTCGGTAGCGTCGGAGACTTCGAGGTAGAACACAGTCCAGCGGACACGGAAGGGAATGGATTCCTGAAGGAAGTCCATCATTTCTTCCAGCCGATCGAGTGCGTCTTCGTCGCCGGAGAGCAGCAGCAGGTCGTCGCCGTCAACGACGATGCGAATATCCGATTCGCCGGATTCCGGTGGCTGGGCTGAGGAGACGGTTGGGAAGGTGTGACCGGCGGATTTATTCAGGCGGACGGGGTAGTAGAAGACTTCCTTGTGAAAACCGGCGGGGCGGGAACGCTGGGTGGTGGGGGCCTGAGGTTCGGGTTCAGCGGGCGGAGCAGAGGATCCGGGGGCGGAAGATCCGGGAGCGGGGGGCTCGGCGGGGAGTGACCCGGAGCTGGGAGTTTTGAGGTCGCGAATGGGGCCACTTTTGTTGGGTACCACGATGCGAATGGGCGTTTGTTCCTGGTTCTGCCATTCCTTCTGCAGGTACTCAAAGAATTCCCCGGGGTCGCGACCACGCAGCGAGTAACGACGGATGGTGCCACCTTCGCCTTTGGTACGAACACCGCTGCCATCCTCGCCGAGATCCCTGAGGACCTGGCGGATCTGTTCGAGTTGCACGGCGGTCCCCTTGACGATGATCCGGTTGCCGTAGAGGTCAGTTTCCACGGTGGGGGCTGCGTTGCCTTCGGCGATGAAAAGGTTTCTGAGCGTGGCTGCGGCAGTCAGCGGGTCCATTTTGATGAGAGGAATCACGGCCACGGAGCCACCAGTTCCGGTCCCGTCCTGGAAGGACTTGACCCATTCGGCCACCTGATCCTGTTGTTTGGAAGTGCCGAAGATGTGCACAGTGCCAGCCTGCATGTCTTCGTTGACGACGACGCCTGGCATCATGGCATCGATGCTTTGGGCAACCTGGTCAGCGCGGCCGGTAACCTTGTAAACCTTCAGGAACGGGCCTGAGCGATCGGAACGGCTGAGCTTGTTGCCCTTGGCGTCTTCGTCGACATCAAGGGTTTTGACGATTTCTTCCACAAGCTTCTGTTGCTCGGGTGAACCGGTGACAAGCAGACTGTTGGTGCGGGTATCAGAGAAGACCTGGAGGTTGCTGGTGCGGGGAGGCGTCTGCGGCTGCGGCTGACCGCGACGGTCGCCACCTGAACCCGAGCTGACGTTGGAGACGCCGGCACGCATGCCGAACTGGGCCAGGAGCATGAATTCGGCTTCTTCGACGTCGATATGTTCGAGGTACCAGGACTTGAAGACCAGTTCGTCCTGTACCCGGCCCAGGGAGGCGTCGACGTAGGACTTGATGCGTCGCAGGTTGGAACCGGTGTCGGCGATGATCAGACTGCCGGTCTGAGTGAAGGCGGTCATGGTGCCAAGCGGACCGAGGAGTTGTTCGACTTCCTGAGCCATCACGCCGACGTCCAGCTTTTCGAGCGGAATCTCGATGCGGACGATTTCGTTTTCGCCGATGGCGCGGATGCCCGTTTCGACTTTGATGAGATCGTCAACACTGACGTCGCGAATCAGGTTGGGCGGGATGCCTTTGTCGACGTTGACTGAGACGAGGAAGTTGTCTTTGACGACGAGCGTGTAGCCCTTCCGCTGCAGGTAGCCGTTAAGAATGTCCATCGCCTGGGAGATGGTGTATTCCTTCGAGTCGATGTGGGTGAAGGTGCCGGGGGGCACCTGAGAAATATCAAGCGTGTAACCGGCGGCAGCGGCGAAGTCCTGGAGTACCTGGTCCCAGGGGGCGTAACGCATGTTGAAGGATAATTTTTCAGCCCGCTGGCCGGGTTCGGCAGCAGCACCGAAGCTGGAGACGACCACGGCGCCGGCGGGGGGGGCTGTGTTGGCGTCGGGAGTTCCGGGAGCAGACGGGGTGGCGGGCGTGCCGGGAGCGGCCTGACCGGGAACCATGGGGGCACCCGCGACGGCCGCGGCTGTGGCGGGGCCGGATTGTTCGGTCCATTTGGTTTTCTGTTCGGGTGTCAGCACTGCGACGTACTTGCCGTCCCATTCGGCGGTGAACGCTGTCCGCTGTTCTTCGGTGGCATTGAAACCGAGGGCTGCGGAGGCCGTGCGGCGTTCGCTGGCGAGCGTTTCAAGTTGCTTTTTCTGCTCGTCCGTCAGCCCCAGATCGGCGGCGACGCGGGCGTCTGAAAGCGCTCTGGGGCCAGCTTCCCGGATGTAGATGGATCGCAGGAGTTTGAGCTGACGGGAATCGAGCACGGCAAGTGCCTTGCCGGACGCCCCTTCGCGGGCAGCGAGAATGGCCGCCTGCATTTCCTCACGGATCTTCGTCCGCGCGGCTTCGTCAGTGGTTTCCTTCATCCGCTGCAGGAAGGGGTCAAACACTTCACGGCCGGGGGAGCCTGCTGCGGCTGCTTCGGTCAGCTGCGTTTTCTGCGTCTCTGAGATTCCCAGTTCCTGCTGAATCTCTTCACGACGCAACAGGTCCAGTTCTGAACCCGTGCGACCACCGTTCTGCCCGAAGGCGGGGAGGCAGAGGCAAAGCAAACCCCAGAAGGCAGCCTGTCGGATGCTTTGGCGAACAAGAGCAGTGACACTCATGGGAATTTCCACAGAGGGTTTGCCAAATCGGCAGACCAGGACACGAAGGTGCAGGAGGGCAGGCTTTGACAATCTCAGTATTGTTCGCATTTCTGCCGTTTTGTCATGAAAAGTTCTGCCGGTGATGGAAGAAAAACCGGAAGGATGTGGAAACGAGGAAGAGCTTGACGATTGAGCAGCTGAGAGAGGAAGGAAATATTTTTTCATCGGACTGTCCGCTGTCGGCAATGCCGCGCCGGACCGGGTTCCTTCGCTGGCAAACCCGTGAATTCCATGGAGAGATCGGGAAAAATTCGGAAGATTCCCGAAACAGGGGCAGACAGTCTGGGTTTAGGGTGATAATTGGCGATTGGTTATCGTGGCGTTGTCCGGAAACCGTCCTGGGATCACGTGTTATGATACGCATGTACAGTGCTCTGGCTTTGGGTTTGGTCCTGCTTTGTTCGTCGACGGTGTATTCGCAGGACGGCCGCGGGGGGCGTGGTGATCGTAATGATCGCGGTGACCGGGGTGATAGAGGGGATCGCGGTGGATTTGGTGCACCGGGAGGTTTCGGTATGCCCGGCGGTCCCGGTGGTCCCGGCGGATTTGGTGCTCCGGGCGGGTTCAGTGGGCGTGGTGGATTCCCGGGCAGTCCCGGTGGCCCCCCGGTGGATTTTCCTTCGGAAGTGGTGGACCTCCGGGAGGTTTTCCTGGCGGTCCGCCGTGGATGGGGGGCGGTGGTGGCGACGGCGGTGATCGCAGCAGTCGCTTCGGTTCCATGATGGATGCCAACCAGAATGGGAAGCTGGATCAGGAAGAGCTGGACCGGATGCCCTCGTTTGTGCGCGACATGATGTCGGCTCGTGGCATCCAGCTGAAGGCCGGGATGTCACTGGACGACATGCGGAATTCGCTGAGAAGCGGATTCTCCGGGGGACAGCCGGGGCAGCCCGGACAGCCCGGACAGCCCGGGCAGCCAGGCCAGCCTGGTGATCCCAACGCCAATCGCCCCAGGACGCTGACTCCTTACCGCATGAAGCCCAGAAAGCCGGTCACACTGACGCTTCCTCCGGCCTATGCGGAGGTGGACACGGATTTCGACGGGCAACTGGGCATGCACGAATGGATGATGACTCGCCGGGCGGATCTGGAGCTCTTTGACCAGATGGATCTCGACTTTGACGGCTTTCTGACTCCGGAAGAGCTGCAGGCGGCTGAGTCGGCGGCCGCGGCTGGTCAGGAAGTGGCAGGGGCCGGTGGACGCCAGCGACTCACGATTGTAACCGCCACACCGGCGCGGAAGCCCCGCGACAACGGCCAGCCGAATGCCGGCAGCAATGGTCAGGACCAGGGACGGGACCGCGGTGACCGCGGCAGCAGTTCCTCGCCCTGGGGTGGCTGGGGCGGGTCTGGTGGCAGCGAGGTTGCCATGGCACCGCAGTACTTTTCGAGGCTGGACACCGACGGCAACGGGACGATCGACACCAACGAGTGGCAGCAGAGCCGTCGAGTGCGGGGGATGTTTGAGCAGGCTGGGATCCAGATCGGCAATATGAATCTGCAGCAATTCACTGCGAATTTAGAGAAGGCGACAGCGGGGCAGCAGGGTGGTGGTCGGTGACGGGACCTGCCGTCGCAGTCTTCCGCCAGCGTGTCTTCAATTTCCGCAGCGCGGCATGACTTCCGGCTCCCCTTCTGCTAGACTGCGTGTCACGTTCTGTCTCCAAAGTCCTTCCTGACAGGGATTTCCCGTGAAACATCTGCTTGCTGCGCTCACACTGGCCGCCTCAGCGGCGCTGCTTTCCGCAACTGTCCCCGACGCTTCCCAGGCTTCTCCGTGGCTGCGAGCTGTTCCAGAGGACGGTCCGCAGGCAGTGGAGGAAAGCATGCACGAGTTCATGGAATATGTGTTCCAGCCCGCCTACCTGCGACTGAAGCAGGCGATGGCCACTGCCCCTGCCGACAACAAAGGCTGGAAGGCCATCAAATCCGACTCCCTGATCCTCGCCGAAAGCTGCAACCTGCTGTTTGATCGGGCTCCCGATGACAAAGCGGCCGACTGGAAAGCTCACGCCAAAGCAGCTCGCGAAAAAGGCGGTCAGCTGTACGCTGCTGCGAAGGCAAAGGACTTCACGGCTGCCGGAGCGGCATGGAAGAGCATGCTCGAAAGCTGCAACGGCTGTCACCGGCAGTTTGAAGACGGCAAGCACATCCTGCAGCCCTGATCGCAGACCGGCCACTCCATGACCGAACGCATCTGGCGAATCGCCACTCGCAAAAGTGCCCTGGCGCTCTGGCAGGCCAATCACGTGGCGGACCGGCTCCGGCAACTGCCGTCCGCACCTGCCGTGGAACTGGTTCTGATCGTCACATCCGGCGATCAGAATCAGACCGATGCGCTGCGACAGTTTGGTGGCACCGGGGTGTTCACTCGAGAAGTGCAAAAGGCGGTGCTCGACGGCCGCGCTGATTTCGCCGTGCACAGTCTCAAGGACCTGCCCACCCAGTCAGCTGACGGTTTGACGCTCGCCTGCGTCCCCGACCGTGCTCCCCGCTGCGACGCCCTGCTTTTGCCAGCGGGTGCTCCTGCGTGCACCGGATTCGCTGACCTCCCATCGGATGCGCGTATCGGCACGGGTAGTCCGCGGCGTCAGGCCCAACTGCGGTTCCACCGCAGCGACCTGCAGGTCTCTGAAATTCGCGGCAATGTGGACACCCGGCTGCGAAAGCTGGATGAAGGCGAATATGATGCCATTCTGTTGGCCGAAGCCGGACTGCGGCGGCTTGGTCTGGAACAGCGAATCTCACTGCTGCTTCAGCCACCACTGTTTTTCCCCGCGGTGAGTCAGGGGGCCCTGGGAATCGAAACCCGCGCGGATGACAGCGACGCCCAGGCACTGCTGGCACCGCTGATCTGTCCCGCCACGTTCGCCGAAGTCATCGCCGAACGCGCTCTCTTAAGAACGCTCCGGGCTGGCTGCCACGCACCGCTGGGAGCATGGGCCGAAATCAACGATCAGACACTTACACTCACCGCTGTCCTGCTCAGCCACGACGGCAACTCGCGACTGGAACAATCCGCAAGTGGCTCCGTAAATGAACCGGAACTTATCGGCATCGCCACAGCCGAAAAGCTGCTCGAAGCCGGAGCCAGTGTGCTGCTGGAACACTAGCGGCCGATTTTTGCCGCATCGAGCAAACACCTGATCTTCAAACATTGATCTCACAGGGAACGACGCGATGGCGAATTTCCGGCACTGTGGACTCACCGGCCTGTTCTGTGCGGTCCTGCTGTTCCCAGGGCTGCTGTCCTTCGTCAGGGCCGAAGAGCCGTTTATGCTCAACGCACGGTCCCGGGCTGAGACCGTTCCCGGTTCCGGGTTCTGGCATTCCACTGTGACGTCCACGTCCTGGAAACCCGAAGAAACCTGCATTGTTGTCTGCGACATGTGGGACGATCACTGGTGCAAGCCTTCCGCCTCGCGGGTCAACCAGCTGGCACCTCACATGAACAAAGTCATCGAGGTGGCTCGGAAACGTGGCGCGCTGATCATTCACTGCCCCAGTGACACGATGGAATTCTACCGCGACACACCACAGCGACGACTTGCTCAGGCAGCCCCCCCGATTGCCACACCCAGGCCCCTTGAACGCTGGATCCGGCTGATTCCGGAACGCGAGGGCGGTGGGCTGCCGATTGATGATTCAGACGGAGGCTGTGACTGCGAAGAACCAGTGAAGAATTATCGTGCCTGGAATCGTCAGCACGCGGCCATTGAAATCGCTCCAAATGACGCCATTACTGACAGCGCCGAAGCGTTTTATCTGATGAAGCAGCGTGGGATTCGCAATGTGCTGGTGATGGGAGTACACACCAATATGTGTGTGCTTGGCCGGCCCTTTTCCATCCGACAGCTGGTGCTGCAGGGCCAGAATGTGATGCTGGTCCGCGATCTGACCGACACGATGTACAATCCGGCGAAAGCCCCGTTCGTCAGCCACTTCACCGGCAACGATCTGGTGGCCGAACACATCGAACAGTACTGGTGCCCCACAGTGCTCAGTTCCGACATCAGCGGGTTGCCACCGTTTCGATTTGAAGAGGACCAGCGACCGCACATTGCGGTTGTGATGTCTGAACCCGAATACAGGACCGATGAATCGCTTACCCACTTCGCCCGCACAGAGCTCGGCCGTGACTTTCGTGTGACCCTGATTTACGGGGACGCGAAGGACGGCAGCCTGCTCCCGGGACTCGATGTGCTCCCGCAGGCCGACCTGCTCCTGCTCAGCGTCCGTCGCCGCACTCTGACTCCGGAACAGCTGCAGCTCTTCCGGGACTTCATCGCTGCCGGTAAGCCCGTGGTTGGCATTCGCACGGCCAGTCACCCGTTTCACCTGCGGAATCAGCCGGCTCCTGGCGGACGTGCCGACTGGCCGGGCTTCGACCTCGAAGTCAACGGTGGTCGCTACACCAACCACCACGGGGCCGGTCCGCAGACGGCCATACAGCTTGCGTCCGGTGCCACCAGCGACGATCCGCTGCTGTCTGAAGTCGACATCACGCAGCTGGTGGGCCAGGGCTCGCTGTATCAGGTCAGTCCGCTGGCGGAATCCGCGCGACCGCTGCTGACGGGGTCGATCCCGGATCGTCCGGCGGAACCGGTGGCGTGGGTCAACACACGGGCGGACGGAGGACTGACGTTTTACACGTCGCTGGGACACTCCGGTGACTTTGCGCAGCCAGCTTTTCGTCGTCTGCTGCTGAATGCCTGCCGCGAGTTGTCGAAAACAGCGGCAGAAAGGCATTGAGCGATGTGCTGCCGGCCATACAGTGCTCGGCCGGCGATTTCCTGATCTCACAAAAGTGTCCAGCATGCAGCTCGCTTCCGTTCTTACGCCCCTCTCCGACTACCACCTGCAACTGGCCGCGCAGTGTGGCGTGACAGAGATTGTGCACCGTTATCCGGGCCCTGATCCGGCCGTCCTGGCAGCGGCCTGTCGCCGCATTGCTGCGTTTGGCATGAAGTGCAGTGTGGTTGAGGGCTATCTGCCCATCGAAAACATCAAGCTGGGACGCGACGACGGCAGTGAACTGCGGGCACTGCAGGAACTGATTCGGCAAATGGCTGATCTGGACATCCGGCTGTTGTGCTATAACTTCATGGCCGGTACCGACTGGTGTCGCACCCGCCTGGATGCTCCGGAACGTGGCGGAGCGCTGACGACCGCATTTCGACTGCAGGATGTGGAACAGGCGGTGCTGCTGGGCTATCGGCCGCCCGATCCTGGCTTTGACGAAGCCGCACGGTCGCTCACGCCGGAACGTCTCTGGACGCACCTCGAACGCCTGCTGCACGAACTGCTCCCAGTGGCCGAAAAATGCGGTGTGGTGCTGGCGATGCATCCGGACGACCCGCCGCTGCCCTCGCTTCTTGGCCGCCCCCGGATCATGCACACACCTGAATCCTTTGAGCGTCTGGTGCAGCTTGCTCCCAGCTCCTCAAACGCCATCTGCTTCTGTCAGGGATCATTTGCCTCCATGCAGGTGGACATTCCTCAGACCATTCGGCGCCTTGGCCCGTGGATTCGTTACGTGCACTTCCGGGACGTGGCCGGCGGACCGGAGGACTTTCGCGAGACCTTTCACGATAACGGCCCAACGGATATGGCCGCAGCGATGCGGGCGTACCGGGAGGTGGGCTTCGCGGGGCCCATGCGTCCCGACCACGTGCCTCAGCTGAGCGGTGAAGAAGACGGCGAACCGGGCTACACGATTCTGGGGCGACTGTTTGCGTGGGGCTACATGCGGGGACTGATGCACGCCACGCAACCTTAGCGGAACCGGTCACACGCGTTCAGCAAGCCTGGCCGCCAGTCGTTTAAGAGCGGGGCTGACATCGAGTTTATCCAGGTGGACATTGAGGATACTGAAGCTGTCGACATTTGCCAGTGCCGCGCGAAATGCCTTTTCAAGGTCTCCCTCTGTCTGCACCTCGAACCCCCAGCCTGCCCCAAGCAGCTCGGGCATGCGATGGTAGTTCCAGTTATGAATATCGTTGAACGGTCCTTCCTGAATGAAGCGTTCGGTGGAGTAGCCTTTGTTGTTGAGCACGACGACGATGGGATTGAATCCTCTGCGCACGGCGGTGGAGAGTTCCATACAGGTCATCTGAAAGGCTCCGTCCCCAACCAGCACCAGCGGTCGCAGATTGCGGTTGGCCGCCTGCACGCCGACAGCGGCAGGAATTGCAAACCCCATCGAGGTGTAGTAGGCGGTGCTCAGGAATTCCGTGCGTTGAGAGATTGACAGGTCGGCGGCGGCAAACAGTGAGTCACCGGTGTCAGCGACGACAACGAGGTTATCGTCGAGGATGGAATTGATTTTGGCAAACAGTCGGCTGATGGTGAGCCGAGCGGATGGCACGGCCTTCCACGGCTGCACCTGAGGCTGTGTGATGCGAGGAGTTTTGCGTTTGACGGCGAACCCCGGAGCAGCGAGGGCCTGCATAAAGTCGGTGAAGAGCACGTCATGAAAATAGTGGTGACCGATCCGCAGCTTTTCGCTGGTGGCGTAGATGCAGCGGGCGGGGTCGAGGTGAGCAGTGAAGCCGCCCAGATTGATGTCGCTCATGAAGGCCCCAAGGAGTGCGATACAGTCGCTGCTTTCGACATATGTCTGGACCTCCTGCCGCCCCATCGCCCCTTCATAGACTCCAAGGTACAGCGGATGCCGTTCGCTCACGACGGATTTGCCCAGCAGCGTGGCACTGATCGGGATGCGGTTTTGTTCGGCAAACCGCAGGATCTGATCCTGCAGGCCGAAACGGTGCAGTTCGATTCCCGCCACGATCACCGGCTGGCGGGCTTTCTCCAGCATTTCTCTGGCTTCGGCGATGGCAGCGTCCAGCGCCGCGGGGTCGCTTTGCTGCTGTTCCTGCTGTGGCCGATGTGGATACGGACATTCGGCGAGGACCTTATCCCGGGGCAGTTCGAGGAACACGGGGCGCTTGTATCGAACGCAGGCCGCGAGTACTCGGTCGATCTCCCGGAAGGCCGTCAATTCATCCTCCAGCGATGCAGAGGCAATTGTGATTTTCTCGAAAACGTCCTTTTGGGTGTGGAAATCGCGGACACGGTGATGCAGCAGTGGATCGGTTCGGCGTTCGCTCATTCCCGGGGCACCGCTGATCACGATCACGGGACTTTTTTCGGCGTACGCGCCAGCCACCGCGTTGCAGAGACTTAAACCTCCCACGCAGTACGTCACGCAGACGCAGCCGATACCGTTAATGCGGGCGTATCCGTCGGCGGCATAGCCTGCGCAGGCTTCGCTGGTTGTGCCAATCACTCGCAGGGGACTGGACTCCAGCATGCCGTAGAACTGGAGCACAAAGTCGCCGGGGATGCCGAACACATCCCGCACACCATATTCCTGCAAACGCTGAATGAGGTACTCACCCAGCCGCAGTGGGGCCGGCCGGCGTTCCGACTTCACAGGCTCTGTGGGCTTGCGTTTGGCTGCCATTGCTGGTGCTCCCGAAGAAATTTCGCCAGTCCCTGGACCGCTCACTGATCTTAAGCTTGCCTGCGGAAATCGGACAGTGCCGAAGGTGGGGATTTGACCTTGAACGCGACACTGACTACAGTTAGCGACATCAGACCGATGGCGCTGACGTTCGTCGACCTGATGACGGATGCAGGATTTCGGCAGAAGTGGGCTGGAGGCCTGCTGAGCCACGCGAGTTACGGAAGGCCAGGAACGTATGACAACGGAGTGGAAAACAGCGCAGCAGGTGCCGTTACTGGCCCCTGCATCTCCCAGTGGTCCGCTGTTGCAACTGGGAGCGCGCCTGCTTTCGGACGCATTGCGTGCGCCATCGACCGCATCATTTTTGCGCACGGGACTTGCAGAAATCGCCACGGAACTGGCGGTGCAGTGGATTGCGGTGATTCGGCGGACGGGGGAGCCATCGTGGGAGGTGGTTGCGGAGCATGGTCAGCAGCCTCCGGCGGCGCGTCCGATCGCGCTCTGGGAGAGCGTTCTGGACCGGGAGGCCGCGGGAGTTGTGCGGACGGAGCAGAACCGGATGACGGCCGGATTCCCCTTGACGGCCACAGCGCCGTTTCAGGGTTTGATCGCGGTTTCGGGGCGGCACGCGGATGCGGAGATGGTGGATGCGGGGCTGATGCTGGCGAGCACTCTTTCGATGGCACTGGCTCTGGTGCATCGGGAGCAGACGCAGTTGCGGCGGATCGAGAGGCTGCGAGCGACGCTGGATATTGCATCGCGACTTTCGCAGGCGGATGACGCGGCTCCGCTGCTGGAGCTCATCGCCCACGAAGCCACACGGTTGCTCAACTGCGATCGCAGCAGCATTTTTCTGTGGAATCGGGAACGTGGCGAGGTGGAGGCGCGGCCGGCGCTGGGCATTCGCGGCGCTTCGCTGAGACTGCCGGCGAGCGAGGGCATCGTTGGAGAAACGCTGCGGACGGGGCAGGCCATCTGCGTGGATGACGCTTACGAAGATTCCCGTTTCAACCAGGAGGTGGATCGGAAAAGTGGTTACAGGACCCGCAGTCTGGTCTGCGTCCCGCTCAGAGACGCTCAGGGACGCGTGGTGGGGGCGTTTCAGGGCATCAATCAGAAGGATCAGCGCCCGTTTTCAGAAGACGACGTGGAATGTCTCACTCTGCTGGGCACTCAGGCTGCCGTTGCCCTGGCGAACCTGCAGGAAAAAAACCTGCTGAGTCGCAGTCGCAGTCAGCTGGCAGAGCGAGTGACGAAGGGGGTGGCGATTATTGGCGAAAGCGCGTCAATGACGGCGCTGCGGGACACGGTCCGGCGTTTGGCATCCACCGACCTGCCCGTGCTTGTGCTGGGTGAAAGTGGCACGGGCAAGGAGGTGGTCGCGCAGTCACTCCATTACGAAGGCTCCCGCGAGCACTGTCCGTTTGTGGCCGTCAACTGTGCCGCGATTTCTGAATCGCTGCTGGAGAGCGAACTGTTTGGTCACGAGCGTGGTGCGTTCACGGACGCGCGGGAGATGCGGCAGGGCAAGTTTGAGCTGGCAGACGGCGGAACGCTGTTTCTGGATGAAATCGGTGACATGTCGCTGGGGGGGCAGGCGAAACTTCTGCGTGTGCTGGAACAAAAAGTCATCACACGCGTGGGTGGCTCGCAGGTGATTCCGGTCAATGTACGGATTGTCGCAGCCACCAATGCGAGCCTTGCAGAACACGTCCGCGCGCGAAAGTTCCGCGAGGACCTGTACTACCGTCTTGGGGTGGTGACGCTGGAGCTGCCGCCGCTGCGTGAGCGGCCTGAGGATATTCTGCCGCTGGCGGAGCATTTTCTGAAGCGTTTTGCGGCGCAGGCGCGGAGACCCGGGCTGACTCTGGCAACGGAAGCTCGCCGCAGACTTCAGGACCATCCGTGGCCTGGCAACGTGCGTGAGCTGCGGAATCTGATGGAGCGGCTGGCGTTTCTGAGCCAGGGGGAACGGATTGAGCCGGAGGATTTGTCGTTTATGCTGAGTCCGGAGGCGGCAAGTTCGCGTCTGCCGGCACTGGACCTTGGCCTTGAGAATGCGACTCGTGAATTTCAGCGGGACTTTATTCGCCGCAGCATCCGCGAGGCCCGGGATAACATGACTGACGCCGCGAAGCTGCTGGGACTGCATCGCTCCAATCTGTACCGCAAGATGAAACAACTGGACATGCGGGAAGTTGGTGGCACGGAGTAGCAAACGAAACACCCCGCAGTTTTGAGGAACTGCGGGGTGCTGATGGAGAGACTGTGATCGTTGCAGGACAGTTCAGCTGCGGAGTTTGCTGCAGCCTGCAGATCGTCGGTGACTACTTCTTCAGAGCGGCTTCGATGGCTTCGACGACTTCCGGAGCATCCGGCTTGACGCGGGGGGAGAATCGACCAGCCACTTTGCCATCCTTGCCGACGACGAACTTTTCAAAGTTCCAGCTGATGTCTTCGGTCTTGTCGGACTTGCTTTTCAGGAATGCGTAGAGCGGATCCTGTTTGTCTCCGTTGACATCGACCTTGCCCATCATTGGAAAGGTGACATCGTACTTAGTGGAGCAGAACTGTTTGATTTCGGCTTCGGTACCGGGTTCCTGGCCACCGAACTGATTACAGGGGACGCCGATGACAACCACGCCCATGTCGGCGTACTTTTCATGCAGAGCCTGCAGCTGGGTGTACTGTGGTGTCAGGCCGCAGCGGCTGGCGACGTTGACGATCAGCAGCACCTTGCCTTTGTACTCGGAAAGGTTGACTTCCTTTCCATCGATCGACTTCATCTTGAATTCGTGGACGGTGTCGGCACCCATGGATACTCCTCCGAAAACGCAGGCGACCGCCAGAACCGCAGTCTGCAGAAATTTCATCACTGACACTCCCATGAAAAAACGCGGGTTCATTGCACACCGGCCAAAAACGACAGGCTGGTGTACTCCTGAGCCTTATTCTTACTGACCGCCGGGGAAAGACAAGCCCCAACGTGGAAATCGGGTGGCCGGGGCTTTAGACGGAAACAGGGCTGGCGTCTGGGGAGAGTGCGTTGAGCAGGAGGCTGGTGAGCCATTCTGCCTGATCGTCTGCGCAGTGTTCCCAGTTGGTGTGCAGTTCCGCCCCGGGGAGGGTACCGAGGAGGGCGTTCTGGAGTTCGCTGGTGCTGGCGGTGAGTGTGGGAATGGGCTCTGCGGGCAATCCGCGGGATACGGAGACGAGTTCGGAGGCGGAGAATTCGAGTGTGAGTTGGGCGCCGCCGTGGCCGAGAGCATTCAGGCCGACCCGGACAGACGGAGAGCGATCGGGGATGACGGCCTGCCGACAGAAGTCCTCGAACCAAACCGGTACGGGGGTGTAGTCGGGGCGTTTTTTTCCCCACTTGTCTGAATTGCCGAATTCGATGTAGCGATGAATGATGGTCCGATCGATGGGTGGGCAGGGGAGATCGGGAGCAAAGTGTCTGGTGTTGGTGGCATCGAATGTGTTGTCGGTGGTTTCGTAGTTCGCGTAGGTTTCGGCATTTTCGCGGAACAGCGATTCGAACATCCGCTGATCCTCGCTGAGCGGGACATCTGCGGCGTTGACGGGATCCGGATCGCCAGCGTAAAGGACGCCGGTGGACTGGAAGTATTCGGCACAGCAGTCGATGAGATGGCGGGCGGAGGTGGGGACGTCGGGGACAAGGTGAAAGGTGCGTCCGCGGGCGGCGGGGTTTTGAAAGAGGCGACACATGACTGCCGAGACCCAGTCGACGGGAATCAGGTTGCGTTGTTCGTCACCGGTGAAGCTCAGTCGAATTGGGGTATGGCGAAGGCCATCGGGGCCCTGGGGAATGCAGGGAATGAGCATTGCCATCAGCCGCAGGTACACGAACAGTCCGTGATAGGTGTTGGTGTAGCCGGTCTGTGAATCTCCGCAGATCACAGCGGGACGATAGACGGTGACGTGTTCGGGGAAAGTGGCGTTGCGAACGAGCGATTCGGCTTCGAATTTGCTGGCTTCGTAATCGTTGCGGAAGGTTTGTCCCGCAGCGAGGCTGGATTCCTGAACGACACCGGTCTGCATGCCAGCAACGTAGGCTGTGGAAACATAATGAATGTCGCGGATGCCGACGTGTTCGCAGAGTTCCAGCATGTGTCGGGTGCCGTCAAGGTTGGTTCGCCAGGGTTCGCCGGCGCGGTCGGCCCCGAAAAATTCCAGGATGGCGGCACTGTGAATGATGCTGCTGCAGTTCGTTCGGATCCATTCCTGGTCGCATGCCGACAGACCGAAGCAGGGCTGACTGATATCGCCATCCAGCACTACGGGGCGTGGGAGCGGCCGCTGGTGCTGCTGCTCCCAGTACTGCATGATCTGTTCGATTCGTTCGCGGGCGGTGGAGCGACGTGAGCCACGAACGACAAGTGCGAGCATGTGTCCGTTGAGCAGCAGATCGCGAATCAGGTATCGCCCAACAAGTCCGGTTGCTCCGGTGATCAGTGTGTACATCATCAAACCCGTCTGAAGCTTTGCCCGCGAGAAACCTGCCCGGTGGAGGGGAAGGATCTCAGGCGTTTGTTTTCTGAAAGTGTTCCGGCAGCTGCCGGAGGCCAACACTATTCAGTTTTCCGTTTGGACTGCAATCAAAAGGGCTGCAGGGAGTTCCAAATCGGGGCGCTGAACGATCGCCTGCGCCCAAAAGGTTTCCCTGCCGCAGCAGCCTCCGCACGCAGCGCAGTTTTCCGGGATTTGCAGGTTTCCGGTGGAGACCGGGAAAGTTCCGGCGGGAATCTTTCCCTGCCGTCCAAACTGTATTTTGCCAGATCCAGGCAGGGCCGAAAAGGATTCGGGGAGTCTGCGCGAAAAATCCGGGGAAGCTCGCTTTTCCGGGAAATTCGGCACGGTCCGCCTTCAGCTGTTCTGCCGACCGGGCGCTTCCGGGGTTTCTTAACAACCACGCCTCCGCCCAGCCGGAAAAAACTGGATTCCAGCCACCCATGATGCATAGTCTGGTTCAATCCAAATCCACCATCCGCATCCGCTCCCCTTCGGATCCTTCCTATGCTCCATCTGACCGGCGTCATTCCTCCGGTGGTTTCGCCTCTGAGTCCTGACGGGCAGTTCGACGCGGCTGGTATGGAGCAAGTGGTGCAGCATTTGCTCAGCGGTGGTGTCTCCGGCGTTTTCGCTCTGGGAACCACCGGCGAAGGTCCCTCGCTGAACTACCGTCAGCGTTACGCCGTGATTGATCGCGTCTGCGAAGTGGTGCAAAGGCGGGTTCCCGTGCTGTGCTGCGTCACGGACACCAGCTACACCGAATCACTGCAACTGGCCATCCATGCTCACAGCTCAGGCGCCGACGCGGTGGTCGCAGCGGCCCCGTACTACTTCGATGTCCCGCAGTCCGCCCTGATCGACTGGTTCCGCCGGCTGGCAGACGACTCCCCACTCCCGGTGCTGCTGTACAATATGCCGTCCTGTGTCGGCACTGTGCTCAGCCTCGAACTGGTCGCGGAGCTGCGCCAGCATCCGAATGTCGCAGGCATCAAGGACAGCGGGGGAGATTTGCGGTACTTCCAGCAGCTCTGCGTGCAGTTTCGTCAACCCGGTCGGTTTTCTGTGTTCATGGGCCCTGAAGAACTTCTCGCAGACGCGGTCGCCCTCGGTGGCGATGGTGGCGTCTGCGGCGGAGCCAATCTGCTGCCAGCCGTTTACACCCGCCTCTACGCTGCCGCCACTCAGGGCGATTCCGCAGAAATCGCAAGGCTGCACACGATCATCCACGATCTGTTCGCAGCGGTGTACCGGGATGAGCACGGCCGGATGAAGTTGATTCCCGGTTTGAAGCTGGCACTGGAATATGCAGGTCTCTGTCAGCGCTGGACGGCGCTGCCACTGCAGGCGGTTGGCCCGGAGCATGCGGCGCGTATTGCCAGAGCCGTCAGCCGGCTGGTGACAGCGTCGCCTGTTCACCGTGCATAACACCCCTCAGCCCGCGACCGCGCGCCCGGAAATTTCCGGGACAAATGCGTCACGAGGCGTGCGGGGATATCAAGCCTCAGGCAACGGCGCTTACCCGTGTGCCCGACCCTGCAGACGAAAGATGGCAACCGGCTGTCGCGGAAAACGGCTGTCCAAATCGCAGCCGTTTCGGAACGCAGTGGCAGAAATCGGTCGCAGGGTGGAACAGACGGCTGCCGGCCCTGCTAAACCTTGCCCGGCTCCGGCACGCGGAATCCATCGCGGTTCGGGTCTTTCAGCAGGGCATTTGCCTGTTCCGCGAACTCGCCCGTGTGCCGCTCGGTCTCCGGGTCGAAAGTGAGCCAAGGACCGACCACGTATTCTGCGCCGTCTTCGGGCACTCCACAGCCGTCCCGAGTGATTTCGTGGAGTTTCAGGAAATGCTCGGCGGCATCCCGATTGTCGCCGAAGCGACCGGCTTTGGCGTTGAAGGGGACTTTTTCTCCGAGCCGCCATGAGTTGTTCATGAGGTGGCCGAGCACGCAGCCGTAGTGGGCGTCGTAGACGTTTCCGTTGGCCAGTTCCGGTCGGCCTTCGCGGCAGGCCTGAATGAAGGCGGCCCAATTCCCGCCGGGCGTGACTTTACCGGCTGGAAGTTTGAGCTTTTCGCCTTCGGTGCTGCCGGCGGGATAGTAGAGCCCGCGAATGATGCGGCCTCCAT
This sequence comes from Planctomycetaceae bacterium, assembly GCA_040382995.1. GTDB lineage: Bacteria > Planctomycetota > Planctomycetia > Planctomycetales > Planctomycetaceae > SXXK01. The sequence goes on along the minus strand of JBEIEK010000056.1, from coordinate 5,376 downwards.
CTTCAAAGTAGTACTCGTTTTCAACCTGCGTTTGATAACCCTTGTAGCCGATGTTGCGGACATTGAAAAACACCTGCTGGCCGTTCGGGTATTCCGCCAGCCCCATCATCGTATTTGGCGTTTCTCCCTGATCATTCCAGAGAAATCGGCCACCGATGGCCATGACGCGGGTGGGGTGAGTGAGATTGGTGTCGAGAGCCCAGCGGGCGATGTCCAGCTGGTGGGTGCCCTGGTTGTTGAGATCGCCGTTTCCGGACTTCCAGAACCAGTGCCAGTTATAGTGCACGTAGTTACCGTGGAATTCGTCGATCACCGCAGGGCCGCGCCAGAGGTTCCAGTCGAGATTGGCGGGCGGAGCGGAAACGGGTTTGTGCCCGATGCTGCCACGGACCTTGCAGCAGTATCCGTAGGAAACCTTCAGCTTGCCGAATTTTCCCGCCTGAATGGCTTCGTGAAGTCCCGCGATTTCGGCGTTGCTGCGGTTCTGGGTGCCGTGCTGAATCACGACGCCGTACTTTTTCTGAGCCTCCACGCAGATGCGGCCTTCCGCCACATCGTGACTCATTGGTTTTTCCACGTACACATGCTTGCCGGCCTGAGCGGCCCAGATGGTCATCAGCGAGTGCCAGTGGTTGGGCGTGGCGACCGAGATGGCATCGAGGGTTTTGTCTTCGAGGGCCTGGCGGACGTCGGCCACGCCTCGGGCACGGAAGCTGTCTCCCAGCTTTGCCTGCAGGGAATTCATGGCGTTGGCGAGCACCTTCTGGTCGGGGTCAATGACCCATGCGAGCTCGACGTTGGGCTGATCGAGCCAGCCGCTCAGGTGACTTTGGCCGCGTCCATTCAGACCGGCCACGGCAATTCGCAGCTTGTCGTTGGCGCCGCGAATCCTGCCGGAAGCGCGGGTTCCCATGAGCAGCATTGAACCGGCAGCGGTCCCGGCTTTCAGAAAGTTTCTGCGATTCGTTCCAGCCATTGCAAAGCTCCCCGACAAAAGCCCTCGGAAGTTTAATTTCACTGCGATCCCCGCAGACTGGTGAGTTTGGCATCTGCGGCGGTTTTCGGCAACTGAACACGACGGCAGGAGCAAATCACAGGCCAACAGCCACCGGCTTCGACTCTTCAGAATGTTGTGGTATACTCCGGCAAACTCTGTCTTCTGTCTTCCTTATCAGGCACCACAAAAACATCATGTCATACGACGTCTTTGGCGTAGGCAATGCCCTCGTCGACATTCAGGCAAGAATCTCTGACAACTGGCTGCAGCAGGCTGGGTTCGACAAGGGCATCATGACCCTCGTCGACGACACTCAGCAGCAGGCGGTGCTGCAGCGTCTGGCCGGCATCCCGCTCAACCGCTGTGCCGGCGGATCTGCGGCAAACACCGTTGTGGCGGTCGCCGACTTCGGTGGTCGAGCAGGATTCGCGGGCAAGGTGGCAGCGGACGAAACCGGGGACTTCTTCGTTCAGGACATGCGCCGCATCGGCGTTCGCATGGATGTTCCCGCAGCGGCCACCGGACAATCCGGCACGTCCGCCATTCTGATCACCGAAGATGCTCAGCGAACCATGCTCACCAACCTCGGTGTCTCGGCCACGCTCAGCGAACACGATCTCAGCGAAGACGAAATTCGGCTGGCCCGCTACGTCTACATCGAAGGCTATCTGCTCACCAGCCCCTCCACGAAGGCAGCGGCCTACCGCGCCATCGAGATAGCTCGTCGGCACCACTGCAAGGTCGCCTTCACCGCCTCCGACCCATTCCTCTGCAACCTCTTCCGAGACGAAATCTGGTCGCTCGTGGAAGGCCCCGTCGATCTGTTTTTCTGCAATGAACAGGAAGCCCAGGCGCTAACAGGGAAAACCGACGCCATTGAATGTGCGGCCGAACTGCACCGCCATGCAGAGAACGTCGCCATGACGCTCGGTGCCAACGGCTCACTGCTCATGCACGAAGGTCAGGCGATCCCCATCGAAGGCGTTCCCGTGGCGGCCATCGACACCACCGGCGCCGGTGACATGTACGCAGGCGCATTGCTGTTCGGCATCACCAACGGGATGAGCTGGAAACAGGCGGGACATCTGGCCTCCCACGCTTCCGCACGCATCGTCGGCCAGCTCGGTGCACGACTTGCCCAGAAATTCACGCCTGCGGAAATCGCACGCTTTCTCGAATAACCCCGCGGAACCCATCGCTCCCAATCTCAGCCTGACCGGAAACTCCGCCCATGCCACTTCACGGCCTGATCGCCGCCGTTCACACTCCCTTTGATGCCTCCGGGGAACTCAACCTCGCAGTCGTCGAACACCAGCAGCAGGTGCTCCTGAATCAGGGCGTTGCCGGCGTGTTCGTCTGTGGCAGCACCGGCGAAAGTCACTCGCTCAGCCTCGAAGAACGCATGGCGCTCGCCGATCGCTGGGCCGCCACCTCAAAGGGCACCTCGCTGCAGCTGATCATTCATGTCGGTTCCAACTGCCTCCGCGACGCCCAGACGCTGGTTCGTCACGCGACCACCCTGAATGCCCACGCTGTCTCAGCCCAGGCGCCGTCCTATTTCCGGCCACGTTCCGTCGCAGAACTGTGTGACTGGTGTCAGCAGATTGCCGCCTCAGCCCCGGAAATGCCATTTTACTTTTACGACATTCCCGTCATGACCGGAGTACAGCTGTCCATGCCGGATTTGCTGGATCTGGCCAGTACCCGCATTCCCAACTTCGCGGGTTTGAAGTTCACCAATTCGGACCTGATGAGCTTCCAGCTGTGCCAGCGGGCCCATGGCGGTCGTTTTGACATCGCCTTCGGGATCGACGAGATGCTGCTGGCCGCCGCAGTGCTGGGCGCCCGCGGTGCCGTCGGCAGCAGCTACAACTTTGCTGCGCCCGTCTATCTCGAAATTCTGACCAATCTCGCGATGAACAATCTTGCCGCGGCCCGCGAACACCAGTTCCGTTCCGTGCAGCTGATTCGCCTGCTGGCGTCCATCGGCTACATGGCAGCCGCCCGCGAAGTCATGGGGATGCTGGGCGCGGCTGTCGGCCCGCCCCGCCTGCCCAACACCCGACTTGACGATGCCGCCCGCACAAAACTCCGCTCCGGCCTCGAACAGCTCGGCTTCTTCAACTGGATTCGTCGCCCCCTTCCCACCGCTTCGGCTCACCCCTGAGGCGCCCTGCCCTCCTGTTCACGCCTGCTAAGGTGCCGCATGTCCCGGTCACCCTCAACACTGCTGCCAGCCCTGCTGGTTATCGCCTGCCTGTGCCTTCCTGCCTCTGCCCAGCAGGCTGCTTCCACACCTCCCGACAAATCCGCAACGGAATTCTTCGAACGTTCCGTGCGCCCGCTCTTTCAACAGCACTGCAGCGAATGTCATTCCTCAGCAAAGGCCCCTGAGAACGGCCAGCTGGATCTGGAATCGCTGCCAGGCATCGCCGCCGGCGGCAGTCGGGGCCCCATTACCGCCGACCGTCCGGCAGCCCCCAGCCTGCTGATGCTGGCCGTGAACTACACGGATGTGGACCTGCAGATGCCCCCATCGGGGAAGCTGCCGGCAGACCAGATCGCCATTCTGCAGCGTTGGATCGACGCGGGCGCTCCGCTCCCGGAATACTCCGCCGCACCTCGTCCGGCAACCGCGGCCATCGATTTCAGTGCCGGCCGGGAATTCTGGTCCTTCCGACCGCTGCAGTCCGTGCAGGTCCCGGCTCACACCTGGCCCGGACAAACTGCCCCCGCCGCTCCGGTCGATGCCTTCATCCTGGAACAACTGCAGCAGAACAACCTCAGCCCCAGTCCTCCCGCCGCCCCGGAAACGCTCCTGCGACGGCTCACCTTCGACCTCACAGGACTCCCGCCAACACTCGAACAACAGGCCGCATTCGCCGCCGACTCCAGCCCCGAAGCCACCGCGAGACTGGTCGATGAACTCCTCGCATCATCCCACTACGGTGAACGCTGGGCCCGAGTCTGGCTGGATCTGGCTCGCTACACTGATTTCACCCCCGACTGGCAGAACCCCACGGATCGCGGCTGGATCTATCGTGACTGGGTGGTCGACGCTTTCAACCGCAATCGGCCCTTCAACGAGTTTCTGCAACTGCAGCTGGCCGCCGACCGCATCCCCGACACTCCCCCCGCCGACCTCGCCGCACTCGGCTTTCTCGGACTCAGCCCAACCTACTGGAAAGAGCTGCGACTGGCACCGGTGGTCATCGAGCAGATCGTTGCCGACGAATGGGATGAACGCGTCGATGCCGTCTGCCGCACCTTCCTGGGCCTCACAGTCTCCTGCGCGCGGTGTCACGATCACAAATTCGACCCGATTTCCACGGCCGACTACTACGGTCTGACAGGTGTGTTCGCGAGTACTCAGCTGGACGAACGACCGCTGTTGCCGTCAGAACAGGCTGCAGCGGTCATCACGGCCCGCAGCACCGCCAAAAACCTCGAAGCACAACTCAAATCCCTGAAGGACAAGAATCCGGCCGAAGCCGCTTCCGTAGAGCAGCAACTGGCTACGCTCCGGCAAACACCAGGCTTCGATGCTCCGTTCGCCCACGTGCTGAAGGAATCCAGTCTTTTCGTACTGCCTGAAGGCGACGAGCTGACGAAGCTGGATTACCGGGAAGGAGTCGCCCGGGATTTGCCCATCTTTCGCCGCGGCAATCCGGGCAATCCCGGTGAAGTCGTGCCGCGCCGTTTTCTCACGGTCTTCTCCACGGACCAGCCCCGTGCACTGAACGCCGGCAGCGGTCGTCTGCAGCTTTCACAGGCACTGCTTGAGGAGTCTGGTGCACTCGTCGCCCGCGTCATTGTCAACCGGATCTGGGACCAGCACTTCGGGGTCGGGCTCGTCCGCACCACCAGCGACTTCGGAGCTCAGGGCGAACTTCCCTCACACCCGGACCTGCTTGAGTACCTTGCACACCGCTTCATTCAGCAGGGCTGGGACATCAAATGGCTGCACCGTGAAATTGTACTGTCGCGGGCGTGGCGTCAGAGTTCCAGCCATCGGGATGCGCCCGCTGAAATGGACCCCGACAACCGGCTGCTGTGGCGCGGTCCCCGCCGGCGGCTGGATTGGGAAATGTGGCGCGATGCGGCCCTCGCTGCCTCCGGCGTGCTCGACCTGAAACTCGGCGGTCCCGGAAACGCGGTGGATGCCCCCACACACGTCCGCAGATCACTGTACACCATCATCGCTCGCGAAGAACTGCACCCGATTCTGCGGATGCACGACTTCCCTGAAGCCAGTGCCCACAGTCCCCGCCGAGAACCCACCACCACACCGCTCCAGCAGTTATTCCTGCTGAATTCTGCCTGAGCAGCAAACAGTAGAGGGGGTCAAGCTAAAGTTCCTTCAAGCTGTCAATAGAAGA
>JBEIEK010000055.1:0-23147 GCA_040382995.1 Planctomycetaceae bacterium | reverse complement strand
CGTCCCCTCTCCCCTCGGAGGGGAGAGGGGGGATTGAGGCTGCTTTTCGCCCGGATTGGGAGAATTTCAACGCCATTGGGCATTAGCCTGCGGGTGTGGCAGTTTGATTAAAAGGGTGCGGAGTTGTCGTCGACACCGTAGGCGTGGACAGGTGTTTCGGCTACGACGGCGGGAGCACCGGCGCGGTGGGCGTCGGCGTATTCGAAGCCGATGGCTTCGACGGAGAGGAAGAAGCGAACTTCGCTGGTGGGGTCCCGTTGCCAGCGGCGACCTGTGAGCCGTGAGGTGACACGGATGGAATCGCCGACGCGGAGTGAATTGGCGGCATCGCAGAGGTCACCGAGAAAATCGAGGGGGATGAAGTTGACCATTTTGCCACGAGCCTGCTGCAGGACGACGAGGCGTTTGCGGAAGCCCTTTTGGCCGTAGGCGCGGGTGGCTTCGATGAGGTGGATTTGGCCAGTGAGGATAATTTCCGACATTGATGGAGACCTTTCAATACAACGCGAAAGACAAAGTGTTTGTTACCCATAGGGTGATATTAATGATATACGGAATCGGCTGTCAGTCAATCGTAAAATGGATGAAAAGAGGAATTTGGGTGGTTTGGTGTGGTTTGGGGAGTGGTGCGCAAATGGGCTTTTTAGGGGAGGGCCGATGGGGACGTCCGTCTGTGTTGAGCAGTGGGGAAGCCTGGTTGTCCGTTTCGCAGAGCGAAACGCGACTATGGGCTTGTCATTGTTTCGCAGTGCAGGACTGGCGGAGCCTCAGGGGGCTGGGGGTGCTGGCTGGCCGGGGCTTTGTGCGCAGGCGGCAGCGGCAGCATCCCACATGGCAGCCAGCTGCGGGCGATTCATCTGTCGGCAGATGTCGGCGAGCTCTTTTCGGGCAGCGGCGTTATCGGGCTGTTCGGAGGCGATTTTGTTGAGTTCCACGAGGCGTTTTTTGAGTTCGTTGCGGCGATTCCATTCGACCATTGCGGCTTCTGATTTGGCGGTTTCGCCATGGGCTTTGAGTGCAATTGCGAAGCGGTACTGAAGATCTTCGTCGAATGGGAATCGAGCGGCACCGGCAGCGTATTTTTCGATGGCCTGCTGCAGATTGCCACGGGCTTCCAGAATTTCGCCGTAGAGCAGGAAGTAGTCGATTCCCGCCTGTTCCTCATCGGGGATTGAAGTTTCGCTGAGCAGTTGTTCGGCGGTGTCAGCGCGTGTCAGGCTGAATTCAGCGCGGGCGATTTCAACCTGGACGGCCGGGGAGGGCTGACATTGCTTCAAAAACTCGAGTGCCAGTTCGTACTGGTGATCGGCCTGGAGGCTGCGCGAAAGGTACACGCCGATCAGGTTGCGGACTTCGGATGGTGGATTGCGTTCCCAGGCTGCCTTGAGATGTTTGATGGCCTGCGGGAAGTCTTCGAAGTCACGGTACATGACGCCCATAAGCCAGTGCGGGCGGTAATCGTCGGGCGCAAGTCGGGTGACTTCCGTGAGGTGGTGGATGGCTGGGATATTGGCGCCGAGGTCGTACCAGGTGCTGGCGAGCCAGCGGTGGGCATCGACGGAGTCGGGGGCTTCGGCGAGCAGGGTGGAGAGGGCCTGTCGTGCATCTGCAAGTTGTCCTGCTCGATAGAAGGCTTCGCCGGAGAGCAGGAGGAGATCCTGGCGGAGTGGCCCTGAGAGGTTGAGTGCAAGCAGAGTGCGGAGGGCGTTTTGGGGCGAGTTGCTGCGGAGTTGAAAGGTGGCCTGGAGCAGGTCGGCGAATTCGCTGGGTGGTTGTTCTTTTTCCAGCAGGCCGATGATGCGACGGACTTCCGGGTAATTTTTCTGTTCGAGTGCTGTCAGGCCCTGGTCGTAGAGGGCCCGGCCGGAAGTTGGCGACGGCAGATGTGAAAGTACCAGCGACACGACGGTGAGGGCGACAAGGCTGCCTGTTGCGAGTGCAGCCACGAGAAATGGGGCTGTGAATGGCAGTCGGATTGAAGGGCGCCACGACAGTCTCGCTGGGCGGTGATCTTCCGATTGATGGTCTTCAGGCTGATGGTCAACGCTTGCCATGAATCTGCCAGAGGAAGGCACAGGACCGGTATGGAAGAACCTGGCATGCGATTGCGTGCCAGGTCTTCAAGGCAGGTTGGGTAAGCTGAAGGAAGGATCAGTCGGTGAGTTGCAGTGTGAACTGGTTTTGTGAGGGCGAGACTTCTTCCTTCAGCGGGGTGGTGGTCTGGCTGGCGTACTTGGCCGGGAGTGAACCGGTATTCTTTTTTGCCTTCGGATCACCCATCTTCATGTCGGCCATTTTTTTCGCCAGATCTTCGGGACTGGGCGGTCCGCTGCTGGCCGGTGGGGCGGCTGCAGCATCCGACTTTGTGATCGTGATCAGATTGGTTCCGGCAACGGCACCATCATTTGGATCGATCATTGTGAGTGAGAACTTGCCATCCTTATCGGTGGTTCCGGAGGCATTGCGGGGGGCTTTGTCGTTGTAAAAGGTGACGATGGCCCCCTCTACGGGTGCGTTTTTATACATTACTGTGCCGGTAACGGGGATGCGGTCCGGGGGGGGGCCACCGGTATCGCCACCACAGCCAGCGATACTAACCAGCGACAGCAGCAGAAGTGCGGGCAGGAACGAACTTCTCATGGGACCTCCTGGTAATAGGAGAAGAGGAAATGAACCAAACAAGAAATGCCGTCCGGTGTTTCCAGCGGACGGCATTTGAGAATTAAGGGCTTCACCCGAGTGCGGGGTTAGAATTCGCCGACAACCTGTCCGTCGCGACGGTCACCGAGCCGCTGGTAAGTCCGGTAGTCGATATTCTGAGAGATGAAGCGAACAGAGCCGTCGCAAAGTACGAACTGTGCTCCGCCGGTGTGCAGGGACTTGAAGCCCTGGCTGGTCGCCCAATTGTCCGGAGCGTTGCAGCCTGCCGGGTTGGCAGGGGTCGGGACAGGGGGTTCGTTATAGCAGTTGATCGGGAAGTTGATTGGAGCAGTTGTGGCAACCCAGGTGGCGTTGAAATGGAACCATCCGTTATTGGTATGGTCACCGCAATTTGGACGAATCTCTCCGGCCGCGATCACGTTGGAAGTTCCGTCGGTGATCTGCTGCATACTGGCGGCCCAGTTGAATCGGGAGATGATCCCGGAGATCCAGGCCGGGTTTTCAGTATTTCCGTGTCCCCAGAAGGAGTTTGTGTTCATGATGTGGGACTGATAGGGAGTGCACCCCTGCCAAGGTGCTGTATCCATCTGTTGGTTGCCCATGCTCATGACGTAGTTTGTGCGAGCACTCCAGCCGGTTTGCTTAGCGCTGGGATCAGACGGACACAGGTAGGTTGGGATTGCGATGTCCTTGATGCGGCGGCCGTTCGGGTATGACTCCCGCTGCCACTCGAAATTGAAGCGAGCCGGCGGGGCACCATCGGTTCCCCAGGGAGCCATCAGGCTGAAGTTCAGTGCCTGAAAAATGTTGGACTGTTCGATATAGGGAAGCAGACGCACGAGGTGGGTCCCTTTGGGAGCACCGTCCCAAGTCAGGCCAGCGTTGCCATCCGTGTTGAAAATGGTTGGAGGAAACTGTCCGAACACATCGTGGTAGTTGTGAATCGCGATGCCGATTTGTTTGAGGTTATTTTTGCACTGAGTACGGCGGGCGGCTTCGCGGGCCTGCTGGACGGCAGGCAGCAGCAAAGCGACGAGGATGGCGATGATTGCAATCACCACCAGTAGCTCGATCAGCGTGAAGCCACGCGGAGCTTTGGGCTTGGACATGTGGGAGGCTCCTGAGAAAACGGACGAAAAATTACGACCGTGCCGCAGCACAAGATTCGATCTATCGACGGTCGTTTTGCGGCTACGGCAAATGGGGTCTGCGGGAAGTTGCATCGGGTTTCGAGCGATGGGATTCGCACCGAGGGACGCAGTAGAAAAACAGACGGCCCTGACAACCAGCCATGGGAGGGTTATTTCTCCGCATGTGTGTGTGCGGTGGCGGGTCGGCAGTGGAAGAGACGGGAGAAGTGACGGGATTCAGTCAGCAGGTTTGAGAGAGCCACTGAGGCTGAACTCTCAAACCTGATGATGATTCGTCATCGGCAGGAAGTCAATCGCGGAAATCGGAAAATTTTCCGTGAATTTGCAGATCAGGCGACAAAAGGTCCAACGAACGTCCAGTGGCAGGAAATTGAGTGGGAAATGGCCTGGGAATGCAGGTGCCCGGCAGTGGATGCCCCGGCTTTTGCAGCATTTGTCTTCGATTCCCGAGGGTTTTTGCTTGACCTTTCCCCGGAATTTTCGATTTTCTGGGGGTGGACAGAATTTGTGGCCGAACTCAAGCGACGGGACAGGCAGCATGACCAGTCAGGGGAAATTGGACGCCGGCAGCACAACCAGTTCTGCGGATGACGCTGGCAGCGCGGTCGACCGTACATCGACACTGCTTCGTGACACGCTTGTGCGTCTGTTTACGGGTCTGCCGGCTGAGCAATTGCAGCCACTGCTGGATCGCGTGACGGTTCGCCGGATGCAGTCCGGCGAGATCCTGATGTCAGAAGGCGAATCGGCCACGGAGCTGTTTGTTCTGTTAAGTGGCCGCTGCGGCATTTATACGCAGGATGCCGAGCGGCGGTTGTACCTGATTGAGACTGTTGAAACTTCGGGAAAGCTGCTGGGTGAGCAGGCATTTCTGGAAGGGCGTCAGTTTCGCAGCGCATCCGTGCTGATGCTGGAGGCATCGGAAATTGCGGTGCTTCCGGGTAAGGAATTCCGGGAACTGCTGGTGGCGGATCCGCAGGCATCAGAACAGTTGTCGTCGCGGGCTGTCCGTTACGCCCTGAACAAGCTTGGGGTCCTGGCGGCAGAACTCACAAAGCTGGCGGACCCGGCGACAGTCCCGCAGGGGGCTGTCCGTCAATTCGCAGCGGGAGCGACGATTTATCGGGCGGGCGATCCTGCCGTGGGTGCCTGGTTTCTGCTTGCTGGCGAGGTGTCACTGACGCTGCAGGGGAGTTCCCAGCCTTCTGAAACGATGCGGGCCGGGCTGCTTTTCGGCCAGTCGGAGGTGCTCACGGGCGAGCCCCGCCGGGAAACGGCAGTGGCAGTCACGGCGATTGAGGTGCTGAGTATCGACGCGGCGGTGCTGCGTTCGTGCCAGCAGCAGGGTGGTCAGCTGGGCACGATTCTGACGGGCCTGACTTCGGCACATCGTCTGCCGCAACTGGGTACGGTCTACCGCTACCTGGCTCATGTGCATCACGAGCCCTGTATCGTCAGTGATTACTCGCTGTCGTCGGGGATTCGAGTGCGTGTGCGTTATTTCCCGCAGCAGCCGCGTCTGGAGGCGGCGCGGCAGGAATCGACGGTGGGCATGGTAACACTGTCATCTCCCGATCGCAGTCGGCTGCTCCTGCTGTCGTCTCGCGGAATGCTCACGGGAATCACTGTGACCGGCGACTGGCAGCAGTTGCCGTCGGCGATGTCGCTGGTGCTGCGCGGGGGAATTCTGGCGGACTGGCAGCAGCGGGCGTTTCAGTCCAGCGGGGAACTGCTGCTGGAGAGTGCAGCAGCGCGCACGCCGGCTGGGGCTGAGGTGATTTGTGCATGTACGAATGCCACCGCGGCAACGCTCCGTGCGGCTGCGCGTTCAGCAACCACCGTGGAAGACCTGACGCGGATGACGGGAGCCGGCGGAATCTGCGGTGGCTGCAAGGCTCGACTGCCGCTGTTTCTCGGGCAGCTGGAGCTGCATTTATGTCGCCTGCACCGGGAAACTCTGGCGACGGGAGCGATCCGTGTTCGGCTGGAGTCGATTGTAGCCGGGGCATTACCGGAGGCGCGAGCTGGACAATTCATCCGAGTGGAGGCACTGATCGACGGCACATGGGTTGGCCGGCCCTATACGCTGATGGGCTGGACTCCGAACGAGTACGAGCTGGGCGTCAAGCTTGAGCACAACGGCTTTTTCTCGAACTGGCTGAACAATGCTCCTGAGGGAACGCTGCTGCGAGTTTTTCCGCCGGCTGGCGACGTGTGCCCTGCGCCGCAGGATTCAAGACCTCTGGTCTACGTTGTTGCGGGCATCGGCGTGACTCCGGCCATCGCCGGCCTGAGAGCGCTGGCATTGTCTCGAAGCCTGCATGTGTACTACAGCTTCCGCACGCACGAGTCGGCTGCCTGTCTTGAAGAACTGCGAGCAGCGTCTGCCGCTGGTCGCATCCAGCTCCACGAGCACTGCAGCGCAACGGCGGGGCGGCTGACTTCAGCGACCCTGCGAACTCTGATCGAGCCGCTGGGACCGGCGGATGTGATTGTCTGCGGACCTGGCGACTTCAACAGCATCGCCATGGAATCGCTGGCGACGCTGCCTGGCATGCAGATTCGAGCGGACAGTTTTGATCATCCGCAGCGGGGGGAGGGATTGCGGACGGGGCCGGGTTCGTGGCGCAAGAAGGGCTTTGTCCCGACCTGTCCGGCTGGTCCCCCAATACCGGTCAAAACCAGCCTTCCCGCGGAGGTTCAGGCCGAACAATTCCTGCGGGAATTCGACGCAGAATGTCCTGGACGGTGCGAGCTGGAGCAGCGGATTGCGGCGGCGCGTCAGGAACTGGCCGATACAGGTGTCTGGCAAAAGACCCCTGAAGAGCTGGGCTTTGCAGCTCAGGTCGCATGGCGGAACGCGGAACGCTGCGTTGGTCGACTGTACTGGAAGGGCCTGCACCTGCGTGACTGTCGGAATCTTACGAACCCGGACGAGATTGCCGAGGCGTTGTTCGAGCATTTGCGATTTGCGTGGAATCAGGGTGACCTGCGGCCGGCCATCACCGTCTTTTCACCGGGGACGCGGGAAGTTCCTGGTCCGCGGATCTGGAACCCGCAGCTGCTGCGATACGCAGGCTATCGTCTGCGTTCCGGCCGACAGGTCGGCGACCCGGCTCAGAACGCGGTGACGGAACTCATCCGAAAGCTGGGCTGGGAACCAGCCGGGACGGATTTCGACCTGCTGCCGCTGGTGGTTGAGACAGCCGAACACGGTCCCCGGCTTTATGAACTCCCGGCAGACTGCCGCTATGAAGTGCCGCTGTCTCATCCGCAGCATTCATGGCTGGCCCAGCGATCGCTCAAGTGGTACGCGATTCCGGCCGTTTCTGACATGGCGCTGGATGCGGGTGGAGTGATGTACCGCTGCGCCCCTTTCAACGGCTGGTATCTGAACACGGAAATCGCTGCGAGAAACCTGACCGACACCAACCGTTACAATCTGCTGCCGGAGCTTGCTGAACGGCTGGGTCTGGACATCTCCAGTGAACGCACACTCTGGCGGGACCGCACGATGCTGATGCTGCACGAAGCGGTGCTGCATTCCTTCGACCGTGCCGGAGTCAAAATGGCGGACCACCATGCTGTCTGCCATGAGTTCCTGGAGTTCTGTCGCAACGAGCAATCGGCTGGTCGTGAGCCGGCGGGCAAGTGGATGTGGCTGGTGCCGCCGTTTTCGTCGTCTGCGACGGTGCTGTATCAGGAACCATTCCGGGACCAGGCCTTCAAACCCGCCTATCGACTGCAGAAGCCGGTTTGGGAGAAGGGACGGCCACTATCTGCGAGCCTCGCCGAGGCTCATGCCAAACCAGCGTCTCAGCACAAATTCACCGGCGAGCGAGATACCGCCGAAGGAAAGTGTGCCGAGCAGGGTTGAGATCAGCACAACGGCGTAGAGTTCGGACAGCACGAGGGAGGCCGATTTTCTCTGGATGAGTGCTCCAAGGCCGGGTGTGCCGGAACCGACAAAGAATTCACCAACGATTGCACCCACAATTGCGCTGCCGCTGGAGATGCGGATCCCAGAGAGCAGGTAGGGTAACGCCGCGGGAACTCGCAGATGAATCAGCGTTTGCCAGCGGGTGGCCTGGTTGAGTCGGAACAGGTCCTGCAGATCGGGGCTCACCAGCAGCAGCCCGGTGGTTGTATTTGTGATAATCGGAAACAGGCTGAGAATGGCGGCGACAAGGGTGACACTGAGAAATCCGCGGCCAAGGGTGACGATCACAATCGGCGCGATGGCGATGATGGGCACAGTCTGCAGCAGCACGGCATACGGATAGAAGGCTCGCCGCACTGCGACGGACTGGGAGAAGGCGAAGGCGGTGAGTGTTCCTGCGCAGGTGCCGAGGCACAGCCCTGTGGCGGCGGCGGCGGCAGTCCGCAGGGCTGCTTCGGACAGTTGCCAGCGGATCTTCCAGCCAGCCTGCAGGACGCGCAGCGGGCTGGGGAACAGCACAGGGCTGATTTGGAAGAACGATACGGCAGACTGCCAGATGACCAGCAGCAGGGCGAGCACAGCGAGGGGCAGCAGGAGATCGGTCGGGAGGCTTTTGCGGGCGACTGGGAGACCGGATTCGGGGTTTGCGGTAGTCATGATTTAAGGAGTGCCGCATTGAGGGCGTTCAGCGTGGAGTGAAATTCGGCTGACGCTCGTCGCTCTAAGCCTTCCGTTGTGCGAGGGACAGGGATGCTGTCTGTAATTCCAAGCGGCGCGGGCTGGATGATGAGCACGCGGTCGCTGAGCCATGCGGCTTCCTGCAGATTGTGCGTCACGAGGATGGTGGTGAGTCCGCGCTGGTCATGGATGCGTCGCAGGTCTTCCTGCAGTTTCATTCTGAGCAGGTCGTCAACGGCGGCGAAGGGTTCATCCAGCAGGAGCACTCGGGGACTGCGAACGAGTGCCCGAGCGAGAGAGAGTCGCATCTGCATGCCACCGGAAAGTTCACCGGGACGTTTGCCGGCGTCTGTATCGCGGAGACCCACCTGCCGCATGAGCTGCAGCAGTTCGAGATCACTGGGGCCGGTTTGCCGGCCTGTTCCGAGTTCCATGGGCAGGCGGAGGTTACCCAGTGCTGTTCGCCAGGGGAGGAGTGCAGGTTGCTGGAAGACAAATCCAGCATCGACCTGAACTTCGCTCATTTGCCGACCGAGGCAGAGGATGCTGCCGGAGGACGGCTGCAGGAGTCCTGCGAGGACTTTGAGGAGGGTGGATTTGCCGCAGCCGGAGGGGCCGGCGAGAGTGACAAATTCGCCTTCCTGGATGGTCAGACTGAGGTGTTGCAGCACGGGCCGCGATGTGCCGTAGGACAGCGAGAGATCGGTCAGGTGAAACATCGCCGGGGCGGTCGGAACCATACGAGACCGATTTTCGAAGCGGACCGGGGCGGAAGAACTGGTGAGCAGAGGGTGCCTCACTTCCTATTCGCTGATTACGAGTTTTCAACAAAAATCGCGAATTGAACGCTGGAATTCCGGCGAATTCACCGGGTTCTGGAAGGATCTTAGGCGGTGACGTGTGCGGGGCAACTCGGCAAAAACTGCTGCAGCGGCATTCCCCTGATTGCCGGACCACCGTGAATTCTCACTGGCTGCCATGCCACGATTTCCCGGGCGAAGCACGCTTTACTTCCATCCTGTTGATCGCTAACATCTTCTCAACGCTACCCCGTGGTGTAACTGGTAGCACGACAGATTCTGGCTCTGTCAGTTGGGGTTCAAATCCCTACGGGGTAATCAGGTGTGCTGAACAGGCCGTCCGAAACATTCGGGCGGCTTTTTTTGTTTCCAGAGCAGACGGTGTTGAAGACGGGGGAACAGGAATGCTTCAGAAACGACTGGCACACGGCCAACAAGGCACTGTGTTTTGTTTGCTGGCCTGGCTGTTGTTCAGCAACGCACTCGCAGCGCAGACGAACACGGCTCACACGCTGCGTGCGGGCGCGGCAACCAGCAATATCACGCCGCAGCTGGGAGGCGGGATTGTCGGTGGATTTGCACCAATTCCCTCGACGGACATTCATGATGAGCTGCATGCCCGCTGCCTGGTGCTGGATGACGGCCAGACGCAGCTGGCGCTGGTGGTCTGCGATCTGCTGGGCATGCATCACAAAGTCAGCGAAGCTGCACGCCGCCGCATTGAACAGCAGACCGGCATCCCGGCCACTCACGTGCTGATCTCGGCCACCCACACGCACTCCGCCACAAGCACGCTCGGAGCGCCCCGCTACCAGCTGGATATCGAGCTCGACGAGTACCAGCAGTTCGTGGTGCAGCGGATTGCGGACGGCGTGCAGCGGGCCAAAAATCGTCTGCGTCCCGCGGAAATTGCTTTCGGGACCATCGACATCCCCGAACACCTGTTCAATCGCCGCTGGTACATGCGGGAGGGCACTGTGCCTCCCAATCCGTTTGGCACCACTGACCGCGTGAAGATGAATCCGCCGGCTGGCAGTTTGGATCTTGTGGAACCGGCTGGTCCGATTGATCCGGCCGTTTCCATCGTCAGTCTGCGGGAGCCCGGTGGTCCGGGAATCGCGGCCTTCACGGCCTATTCGCTGCATTATGTCGGCGGCACCGGTCCCGGCAGCATCTCGGCTGACTACTTCGGCATGTACTGCCGTGAGCTGGAGCGATTGCAGTCTGAGCCGGCTGGGGCGGCTCCGTTTGTGGCGCTGATGGCCAATGGCACCAGTGGCGACATCAACAACATCAACTTCCGCACTCCGCGTCCGTCGAGGCCCGCGTGGGAGCAGATGCGGTTTGTGGCACATGATGTGGCGGTAAAAGTGCACAATGTTCTGCCTGCCCTGCAGTATCGCACTGGCGTCTCTCTGCGGGCTGCGTGGCGGGATCTTGAAGTGGGACTGCGGCATCCCACTGCGGAACAGCTGCACTGGGCCGACCAGGTCTTGACTCAGCCAGCCCCGCCTGCCGGGAAAATTGATCTGTCGCGGGTGTATGCCGAACGCGTGCGCAGTCTGGAATCGCAGCCAGCCACGGTTTCCATTCCGCTCCAGATTCTGCAGCTTGGTGAAGTTTGTATTGGCACGATGCCCTGCGAAGTGTTTTGCGAAATCGGACTGGAATTTCGCCGTCGTTCACCGGCGCAGCCTGCTTTTCTGGTTTCTCTGGGGCATGGATATTTCGGCTATCTGCCCACACCCGCGCAGCACCAGCTGGGGGGCTACGAAACCTGGCTCGGCACGAATCGCCTGGAGGTGAATGCTTCCGACAGGATGCTGGCGGCTCTTGTTGAGATGGCTGCGACTGTCGTGTCAGCGGGCGACGGAAGTGAGCAGAAGTGATGCCGGGGTCTGACGCGCGGGTGCGACGGGGATCAGAGCCGGCGGTTGGGGGTGGACCAGGTACCCGGGTGCGTCTGGTTTCGCTGGATCAGTTCCGCGGCTTCACGATGCTGGGGATGCTGGTCGTGAACTTTCTTGGCAGTTATGCGGTTTGTCCGCGGCTGCTGCGGCACACGCATGATTACTGCAGCCTCGCGGATACAATCATGCCGCAGTTTCTGTTTGCGGCTGGTTTCGCGCTGCGTCTGACGCTGATGGCCCGCTGGGAACGTGATGGCCGCATGCCGTGGGGACGGCTGCTGCGTCGTGTGTTTTTGCTGGCGCTGATCGCCGTTGTCTGGTATTCGCTGGCGGATCTGACGCAGCTCATTTCCCGGCTGCGGACTGAGCCACTGTCTGACGTCCTTGCGATGTATGGCAAGCGACAGTGGTTCCAGACGCTGCTGCAGATTGCGGCCACCACACTCTGGATCGTCCCGGTGGTGCTCTGCCGGCTGCGCACGCGAGTGTTATTCGGCGTGTGTTCGGCCCTGCTGCATGTGGGATTGTCATGGTGGTTTCTGTTCGAGTGGGTGCATGCCGATCCGCGCGGCATTGATGGAGGTCCGCTGGGATTTCTTTCGTGGAGTTTGCCGGCGATCGCCGGGACGTGGGCCTGTGATCTGGTTCGCGAGTGTCTCCCTCAGCACCGGTCTTCGGCGCTGCGCAGGCTGCTGGTGACCGGATGCCTTTTGAGCTGTGCGGGCTGGCTGCTGTCTCAGCCGACTGCGCTGTACGCAGTGACGTCCGCGGCGGTTTCGCAGCCGCAGCTGGCAATGGACGCGGTGATTCCGCAAAGTGGCCGACTAGCCGCGTGGAACGGCGATTTCGCCGAACCGCCGTTTGTTCCCCCTCCGCCATACCAGCAACGGCAGTGGAACTACTGGATGATGACTCAGCGAGCCTGTTCGATTTCGTACACTCTGTTCACGGCCGGCCTGTCCTGCGTTGTCTTTGGCATCTTTTGGCAGGTGTGTGATTTGCGGGGCTGGCAATCCGGACTGCTCCGCACGCTGGGAACAAATTCTCTGGCAGCTTATATTCTGCACGACGTGTGCGGCTGGTGCATCTCGCCATTCCTCAGTCGCGACGCGTCTGTTGTCTCTGTTCTGGCCGGACTGGCAGTGTTTGTGGCGGCGACCGCCGGTGTCTGCCGTCTGCTTGAGTACAGAGGCTGGTATTTGCGTGTTTGAAGTTGTTGTGAATCACGTTCCCCCCACAGGAGTTCCTGGGCGATGAAATTTGCACGTCTTTTGGCGTCTGCAGCCATGGTGCTGTCACTGCACACGACGGCTCGATCCGGTGATGACCCGAACTGGGTCCGCATTCGACTGGACGAGCGTTTTCGTTCGGAGGGGGTGGCGGCCGGCGATTTCAACGGTGATGGTGTACCGGACGTGGTGGCAGGGGACGTCTGGTACGAAGCGCCGCCGCTGGACTCTGATCGTCACAGCGACGGCAGTGCCTGGAA
Source organism: Planctomycetaceae bacterium (assembly GCA_040382995.1). GTDB lineage: Bacteria > Planctomycetota > Planctomycetia > Planctomycetales > Planctomycetaceae > SXXK01. The sequence goes on along the minus strand of JBEIEK010000055.1, from coordinate 10,518 downwards.
AATTCATGAAGTCCGCGTGCCGGGTGAATTTGTGGCGGGGATCGGTTACAGCAACAGCTTCTGCAATTTCGTGCACGACATCAACGCGGATGGCCATCCCGATGTGATCATTGTGGGCTTTCCCGGAGATCCGTATCACTGGTACCAGAACCCTGGTCCCGGCAGCAGTGAACTCTGGAAGCAGCATGTGATCTGGACCAGTATCTGTAACGAGTCGCCCGAGTTTGAGGACCTTGACGGTGACGGTCTCCGCGAGATTGTGCTGGGTTCGCAGCCCGAAGCGCAAATGGGATTCAATTTTCTGCCCAAACCGAACGCACCCACGGCCCAGTCGCCTTTCCAGGCAATCAGTGAGAAGGGTGATCCGGGGCAGAACGGCACATTCAAGTACTACCACGGTTTGGGTGTTGGTGACATGAATGGCGACGGTCACCGCGATGTGCTGATCGCGCACGGCTGGTGGCAGAACCCGGGAAAAATTGGTGATGGCAAAATCTGGGCCTTTCATCCCGTTCGCGTGCAGATGGAAAACGGCCCGCAGCCACTTCCTCCGTGCGCCAATCTGTACGCAGATGACCTCGACAGCGATGGAGATATGGACATTTTTCTAAGTTCTGCCCATGCCTTTGGTGTCTGGTGGGCTGAAAACACGGGAACGGAAACCTGGAAGCTGCATGAAATCGACAAGTCCTTTTCTCAGACACATGCTGTGGAGCAGGTGGACATCAATGGTGACGGGCAACTGGACTACGTGACTGGCAAGCGCTTCTTTGCCCACAATGGTGCGGACCCGGGAGCCCACGATCCCGTGGTGATGTACTGGTTCGAGGTCGTCCGTGCGAAGGGTCAGCCTCCGATCATCACGCCGCACCGGATCACGGCTGGAACGGGCACGGGAGTTGGCACTCAGTTCGAGATCCAGGATATGAACAGGGACGGTCGTCCGGACATCGTGCTGTCGAACAAAAAAGGTGTGAACGTCCTGCTGCAGAAGCCGGTGAAGCCGTGAAGTCACTGCAGGCCATGCCGGATCCGCCTCCGGATAAGTCGCTCACTCTGAAGCAACTCCGGAGGGCTGGCCTGCCGGCTCCTGTTCGCAACTGGCTGGCCAGTGACTATACAGCGGCTGCAGAAGTACTGGCGACCATTGCTCAAAAGGAGCAGTTCCCGCGCTGTCGCAGCCAGCGATCAGGGGCTGCTTCTGAGCGGATCACGGCAGAAGCCAGTCTGAATGTGTACAGGGACGAAACGATTCCTGTGAACACTGTTCGGCGCCCGGTTGCGCAGTTCAGTCGTCATGCTCGTGCTGCTTGCTGAGTTCCTGCCAGCACGTCAGGAAACACCGAGACGCCCCACGGCTGCGGGAACTGAAAGCTGAACTGGTAAAGCTGCGCATCTCTCTGGAAGAGCAGCGATAAACAATCTCGCCTGATCCGGATTCCCTCGTTCTCCTCGCTAGTTCGCTGGGGCCGTTCCGGCGGTCTTTAACGCCGCTTCCCTGTACCGCTGTGCAATCGCATACCTCTGTTGCTCTGAGTTTCCCATGACACGGCACATTGTGGTCACCAGTTGCCCAACCTGCATCCCGGACGGCAACGCCGACCACCTTCAGGTGCGATAATTCCCGAACGTCAGGGTGGCTGCATGCTGAGTTCTGTCCTTGTCGGCGATGGGATCCGGATCGTAAACACCGAATGCTTTGCGAAGCTGGTCCAGTTCGCTGGCTGGACACCTGCAAAAGAGCCATTCCGGAAGTCGATCGTTCAACGGGATACCGTATGACCTGCGATAATCGGCCAATCGTTGAAGCGAGTCGGTCCCGGGGCAGCTGCCGTCACATTTCGTGTAGAAGGGATTCGAGCTGGATGTGCACCGGATGCCACCAGCCACCGCTTCCATTGCGGAGTATCCAGCGTTCGGCAGACACCAGTCGCGGGCAGGCATCCGCGCGGAACTCGTCGAAGAACCTCTGATTGATCTGCCACGCACCGTTTCTGCGGGTGAACTCGAAGACACGCGTCTCGATTATCTCCTCCGGTCGAACAGGGACGTGGGGTCTGAGCGGAGTGCCAGCGGCTACAGTGGCCGACCCGAGGAATGAACGACTGTCGCTGAGCCGCAGTTCCAAATGGCGAGCATAGCAGCCGTTCAGGAAGCGGAATCGATACTTCCGTCGCTGTACGTGCAGCTTTGGAAATGCTTTGCCGTTCACACAGTAGACATCTCCGAGGTAGCCGTTGTGATCGAGCGGGTCATAAAAGATCGTCCCGTCTGCGTTAAAGCTCCGATCCTGAATCATGACGGGGATATCGAACGGATCACCAGGGAGCACACTCCCGGCGATCAGCGACAATTCAAGATCATCGCACTGCAGGTAGAAACCGCACAGGCCGTGAATCAATGTGTCGCCACTGATGTCCATGGCGTGGTCATGATACCAGCAGGTTGATGGAGACTCTGAAAAGTCCGCCTTGCCGTTCAGCAATGGCACTGTGTTCGTGTAGAAATAGTCCCGGGATTTTCCCGGCAAAATGTAGAAGTTTGGAAAACCGTCGGAATGCGCGGGATTGTGACCGCCGTGCAGGTGCGTGGACAGTTCCGTGTCAACCAGATCATTGAACTGCCGCACGACGATCGGCTGACCAATTCGAACCTTAAACGTGGGCCCCGGAACCATTCCGTCATATCCGAGGACCGGTGTCCAAATGCCGGGAATCATCTCAGCAAACGCCTCTTTCACTCGCAGTTCGTACCGCTGCTCAGGGAACAATTGTGGGAACGCTACACTCGGATTCTCAGCAGTCACCCTGCTGAAATACTCTGGTGCGATTCCGTGAAAGCAATCCCCGGGATTCCACGTTTCCGTCCCGGGACGGAGAGGCATTTTCACTGGCGGGATTGGCATGTTCTGCACGAATTTCGGAACGAACAGGGGTGTTTCCTGTGCACCCTCAGCGGCTTTTCCCAACCGCCATCGTGGTGTGAATGCGGTCTGGGGGAGCAGGCACGAAGGAACCACAGGGTGAACAAACGCATCACCGAAGTGACCATGGTTTCTCAGCTTTTGAAACCAGTTCCGCCGGGAGCACCTGCCCGGTGTCCTGATGATGTTGCCACGGGAACGTGAATCAGGCTGGCTACTGCAGGCGCCCCCGGATATAACTTTGGGCGGCCTCTGCCGGGTGAGACCGATAATGTCCTCCAATGTTTTCTGCACCGGGCAGGCAGGAGCATCATTGGCACGTGCAACAGGGTTGTTGACGCAACCGCGGGCCTGCAGCCGATTACCCCTGTCGTCGATCGTTACTCGGAGTGAATTCCATGGAAAGCCGGTCTTCACGGAGCTGCGAGTCACTGGTGCGACGAGCATTCACGCTGCGAACCACCGTTTGCGACAGGCGGGAAGTCAGTCCCATGTCAGCCTGGGGCAGATTTGTGTTTGCAAAACTGCTGTCTGCATGTCTGGCGGTGCAGGCAGCGGCAAGCCTGAAAGCGGATGACCTCACGGGCGCTTTCACCACGAAGATTCACCCGCTGCTCATCAGGACCTGCGGGGACTGTCACGGGCAGCAGCCGATCGACAACGATCTCAACCTCATCAGCTTCAGCACCGCTCAGGCATTTCTCGCCAAACCAAAGATACTCAACGACGTTGCTGAGCGGCTGCGACTGGGCGACATGCCGCCGAAGGAAGCTCCGCAGCCAACTTCTGACGAACGACAACAGATCGTGGCATGGATCACTGCGGCGCTTGATGCGGAAGCTGCTGCGCGAGCCGGGGACCCAGGTCCGGTGACCCTGCGGCGGCTCAGCAACGCCGCTTACGACAACGCCATTCGCGACCTCACCGGTGTCGACATGCGTCCGACGCGTGTTCGCGAGTTTCCCGTGGACAGTGTTGGCGGCGAGGGATTTGCGAACGTCGGTGACGCGATGCCGGTGACACCGGAGCTGATTGAACGCTATCACCAGACGGCCCGCGATGTTGCGGCCCGGGCCGTGCTGCTGCCGGATGGTTTTCGGTTCTCGCCTTCCACCGAGCGTCCGGACTGGACTGAGGAAACACTGAAGTCACTCCGCAGCTTCCACGCGCGGTTCGCGGGCCCGAACGGCGAGCCACCGCTGGGCGCTCATCTTGCGGCCACCCTGAAACACCGCGACCGGCTCACGCGCGGCGGTCCTGCTGAAATTTCTGCGGTGGCTGCCGAAGAACAGCTCAGCGCCACCTACCTTGCAGCACTCTGGTCCGGCCTCAGCGGCCAGTCGGCATCATCGGCGGAGATCCTGTCCCGCACAAAGCAGTGGGTGGAACAGGCGGCTCAGGCCGAGGCCGAGAAGCAGCGGCGACAGTCAGCCTCCGCGGCGGCGACGAAGGCGATAGAAAGTCGCTGGATTGCATCGAAACGCGTGCTTGCGGAGTTCAAGGTCCCCGAAGCCGGCTCCGTTCCCTTTGAGTTTTCGGTTGCGGTTCAGCGGGGCGAGCTGCTGCTGCTGACCGTGCTCCCCAACGAGAGTCACGGGGCCGACAGCACACTCGTCGAATGGGCCATCGAGGAAACCGGTGGTGACCAGCGAACATGGAAGCTTGCCGATCTTGTGCCAGGTCTGCTGAAGGGTAATCCGTGGCTGGACCATCATGATGCCCGCTGGAGCTTTCTGGAAGCGTCATCCACTCCCCGGTTTCTCACCGAGCGCCGCGACAGCAATGGTGGGAGGCCGGAGCTGAAGTCATGGAGCCTTGGTTCTGAGCCCTCGGTTTTCGTGAATTCGGGCGAGGAGCCGGCACAGGTCTGGACGACGTTGCCCGGGCAATCCGTTTTCGTGCATCCCGGTCCGAAACGGAACGTGGCGATTGCGTGGACGAGTCCGCTCGCTGGTGAGCTGCTGGTTTCAGGCCGCGTTGCGGATGCTCATTCCAGCGGGAGCGATGGCGTGTCATTCGAGCTTTCGCATTTGGCAGCGGCAGAGCTCGGGGAGGCATTGTCGGAACTGGGCAGTGCAAACACCAGTTTTCCGGAACCCGGACTTCCTCCGGACCCTTTCGCATTGATTCAGGAAACGTGGCGAGCCGCGACCAAAGATCCGGCACCAGTCCTGGCGGCGATCAGGTCCCTGCAGGACCAGTTGTTTCAGGGCAACTACCGCAGAAATGCGGCGCTTGCGGTCGGTAATGGCTTTCCCGCATGGGAAGACATTCGTCGCATCGTGGCTCGCGAACGCGTCCAGGGAGCCGCCCGTGAGCCGCTCTTTCGGATGGTGTCACTGCCTGCACAGTCCGATACGTTTGTGGTCTGGGATCGGCTGCGACTGGAGGGTGGTGACGGTTCGCAGCTGGTGTTCGCTGAGCACCCCGAGTTGGGCCCGGCCATTGAACAGGCGTCCGGACTCAAATTCGGCCAGCACCCGCTGGGGCGAGAAGTGCCCGCGTCTGCGCTGGTCACGGCTGCCGGTGCGGAGATTGTCATGGATCTCAGGAAGTTGCCGGCCGAACTGCAGGCAGCGCTCACGCTGCCCCGATTCCTCCGCGCCGATGTCAGTCTCGACGAGGCCAGTCCGGAGACTGCTGCTGTTCAGGCATTCCTGATTGCAGCGACCGGCGGTGGTGGGAATCTGGCAGAGCCGGTGGCGAAAGCAACACCGGGCGACCCGCTGGCTGCCGAGATCGTGCACCCGCGAGCCGCCACCGAGCGAGCTCGTCCCGCTGCGGAGTTTCGGGCACTGTTTCCGCCCGCAGTGCTCTTCCAGCCGATCATCCCGCGAGATGCTCAGGGAAGCGTGTTTCTGTACCGTCGCGAAGATGAGCCCCTGCGTCGGCTGCTGCTGGATGACGCTGGCCGGGCCGAGATTGACCGGCTGTGGAGCGAACTGGAATTTGTCAGCGAGCAGGCGCTGGCGACCCCGATCGCCTGTGCGGGACTTGTGCAGTACTACCGCAAGCCAAACGATGGCGCGCGGATTATGTTCTTTTACATCCAGGAGTTTGAGGAGCAGATTCGGCGGGAAGCGGAGGCGTTCGTGGAGGCTCAGGTGGCAGCGGAACCGCGGCACCTTGAAGCGCTGCTGGCCTTCGCCGCCCGAGCCTGGCGCCGGCCGCTCGACCCTGAAGAACGCGAAAGGATTCTGGAATCCTACCACGCGGATCGGCAGGATGGCGTCAAGCATGATCCGGCGTTTCGTGCCGCTCTGGCGCGTGTCCTTTCTTCTCCGTGGTTTTTGTATCGGGTGGAGCAGCCCTCAGCCGGGCCGCACTGGCAGCCGGTATCCGGGGATGAACTGGCTACGCGGCTGAGTTTTCTGCTGTGGGATTCGATCCCAGACGCAGAACTGCGAGCAGTCTCAGCACAGCTGCATGATCCCACCGTCATGGAACAGCAACTTCGCCGCATGCTGAGGGATCATCGGATCCGGGGCATGGCGGGGGAGTTCGGTTCGCGGTGGCTGGGTGTGCGAGACTTCGTAACCAGCCATGGTCGCAACCTGCAGCAGTTTCCCGAGTTTACGCCAGCGCTGCGCGATGCCCTGGCGGAGGAGCCGGTGCGGTTTTTTGAAGATCTGCTGCTGAATGACCGCCCGGTCACCGAAGTTATTTCAGCGGATGCGATTGTCATCAACGACGAGCTTGCCCGGCACTACGGCATTTCTGGCGTGACGGGTGCGGAGTGGCGGCGAGTGGAGAACGTTGCGTCCAGTGGCCGTGGTGGATTCCTGGGATTTGGGGCGGTGATAGCGAAGCAATCGGCCGCCTCGCGGACCAGCCCGATCAAACGTGGTGCATGGCTGCTGCAGATGCTCGGAGAACGACTTCCGAAAGTTCCGCCCGACGTGCCACCGCTCCCGGAAACACCGCCTCCCGGGCTCAGTGTCCGCGAGATCACCGAGCGGCACCGTCAGGATCCGAAATGCGCCGGTTGCCACGATCGCATTGACCCCTACGGCATGGCACTGGAGCGATTCGACGCAATTGGCCGACTGCGGCCTGCCAGCGAACTCAAGCCGGGCGACACAACGGGCAAGCTTCGCGATGGGACCGAAATCCATGACATCGCCGGCCTGCGGAACTATTTCGCCGGGCCGCGCCGCGAGGACCTGCTCAGAACGCTCGCGCGAAAACTCACTGGCTACGCACTGGGCCGCGCTGTTATCACCTCAGATCGCAGCCTCGTGGAGGAGGTGACCCGCACGATGGTCGAGGGCGGCCGCTGGTCCGACGCCCTGCTAATCATTGTCCGCAGCGAGCAGTTTCGCTGCATTCGCTCAGCCGATACCCTGACCACCCCCTGAACCTGCAATCAATTTCCTTCAAGAGGATATTTCCCATGCCACCAGCCTCAGCATCCCCGCTTCCGCGACGATCGGTGCTTCGCGGTCTTGGCGTTTCGATGTCTCTGCCCTGGCTCGAATCTCTGTCTTATGCGGCAGGGGAAAAAACGCGGTCTGCAGATCAACCGCCGACGCGGACCCTCGTGACCTTTACCGGCATGGGCTTTCACTCGCAGCATTGGTGGGCGAAAGGCGAGGGGGCCGGGATGGAGCTTGGGCCGTGTCTGCAGCCACTCGAACCCTGGAAGGAGCGACTGGTATTCCTGCGCGGTCTGTGGAATGAGCAGGCCAACAAGGGGGCCATCCACTGCATGCAGACCGGCAATATGCTCAGTGGCGCTCCGCTGTCGGGGTCGGAAGTGCGTACAGGAGTCAGCTTTGATCAGGTGCTGGCGCAGCAGCTGGGCAATCGCACGCGGATCCCGTCGCTTGTGCTGGGCTGCGAAGGCCCGATCCCGGGACTGCAGGACGGACTCCCCCTGCTTTACAGTTCGCACATTTCCTGGAGTACAGCGGTATCACCAACGTGGACTGAGACGCGGCCGGCACTGGCTTTCGACCAGCTTTTTCGCACCGACCGCAATCGCGGCGATCGTCGCGTCGTCGATGCCGTGCTGGAGGACGCGCGGTCACTGCGTCTGCGGCTCTCCCTGTCGGATCGGCAGCGGTTTGAGGAGTACCTTGGGAGTGTTCAGGAAATTGAGGGGCGGATCAGGCGAGCTGACACACAACGCGACGCCAGCGGCTGGCAGCCGACGCTGACGGCCCCGGACCGTCCACGCCCTGCAGACGGGATCCCTGCTGACATCCCGGAATACTGGAAGCTGATGAACGACATCGCGCTGCTGGCGTTCCGCACCGACACGACCCGTATCGCCACGCTGAAGTACTGCAACGACGGCTCCGCAGAAACTCACACACACTGCGGCGCGAAGGATCAGCACCACCAGATGGCCCACTCCCAGCCACCGGAACTGATTCCGCTGAATCAGTTCTTCATGTCGCAGCTTGCCTACCTGTGTGAGCGGATGTCGGAAGTCGTGGAGGGCGACCGCACGCTGCTTGACAATACGTCGATCATGCACTGTTCCAGTATGCTGCACGGGAACCACGACGCGCGGCAGCTGCCGATTATTTTGCTGGGTGGAGCAGGCGGAAAACTGCGCGGTGGGCGCGTGCTGAATTATCTTGACTCACCAAACCGGAAAATGTGCAGCCTGTTCCTGCACTTGATGGACTGGGGGGGCCTTGAGCTTGAACAGTTTGGGGATTCGAAGGAGCGACTGGCTGGGATTTGACTGGTGGCGTCTTCAAAGGGGCTTTCGGGACAGGGGTGCGGAATGATGCGTCAAATGCTTTTACTGTCCTGGGTAATTTGCTGCACAGCACTGCATGCTGACGAGCGGCAGGGCTGGTCGCTGGATAACGTTACGGACGCGGTCGTTGTACACGGAAAGACTCAGACGGCCCAGGGTGTGGGAGGGAAGAGCCTCGTGCTGGACGGCGAATCAGTGCTTGTGCTGGAAGGCAGCGAGAAACTGGCCGGGGCCGAGTTCACAGTTTCGCTGTGGTTCAATCCGTATGAGCTGTCTCGTGGCCAGCAGATGCTGGCAGGCAAGAACCGCTACTCGCGTGATGAACGTCAGTGGAGTCTCACGATTGAACCTGATGGCAAACTGAAGGCTCACCTGCGGCAGGGTGGCTGGCGCACAATTTCCTGCCCGGAACCACTCACAGCCGGAAAATGGCACCAGGTGACGCTGGTGGCTGGTCTTCAGCAAGCGGTGCTCTATCTCAATGCAAAGCCCATCGGCACAGTGCCTCTGCAGGCTCCCATCACGAACACGGCTGCTCCGATCACACTGGGGGGCATTTGGGATGCAAATGCGGTGCGGCAGGCGTTTTGTGGTGCAGTGGACGAGTTTTCATTCCGGCCGAAAGCGCTGAGTGCTCAGGAGGTGGCCGCAGGTTATGAACCGGTCTCCGCCATGCACGAATTGCCAAAGCCCGCTGCTGAATGGCCACTCTGGGACGCTGCACAGGTACTTCCCAAATCCACCGAACTGCGACAGGTGGCGGCTGCCGAGTTCCATGTGCTGAAAAAACGGCGACCCGATGCAGATGGCTGCAACTGGACGCTCGGAGTGGGGCTCGGATGGCACAGGGGCAAATTGTATGCGTCATGGGGATTCAACAGGGGGAGCGAGAACACGGCGACGGAGGAGGCTCATGTTCAGGTGAGTGAGGATGGTGGCAGAACATGGGGCCGGCCGGTGGTGCTGGACTCGGGAGCTGGCGACCTCGGTGTCAGTCACGGTGTGTTCCTGTCCCATGCTGGCAGGCTCTGGGCCTTCATGGGGGCCTTCCACCAGAACTTTCAGCGGACCCACACGCGGGGTTACCTGCTGAACGAGACTTCGGGGGTCTGGGAGCCACTGGGAGTGGTGCTGGATCGAGGTTTCTGGCCCATGCAGAACCCGCAGCAGATGGCTGACGGAAACTGGATTATGGCGGGATTTCGAGTTGCCAGCGGGTTTGGTGACGCTGGTAATCTTCCGGCGGTTGCCATCAGCAGGGGCGATGATTTCACGAAGTGGGAGCTGATTGTGATTCAGCCTGATCAGGGTCTTGGAAGCAACATCTGGGGCGAATCCGCGGTGATTGTGGAGCAGGATTGCATCACCAATATCGCCCGCTACGGCTCGAAGGCTCGGGCACTCGTTTCGATCAGCACGGACTACGGCCGGAGGTGGACAGCAGCAGCTGCATCCAACCTGCCGATGGCGACGAGCAAGCCCACGGCGGGCCGACTGAGCACCGGGCAGCGATTCCTGGTGTGCACAACCACTGCTGACAGTGGCGAGCGTCGTTCGCCGCTGACGATCGCGGTCAGCAGGCCCGGCGAAGTTTTTTTCAGCCGTGTGTTCCTGATTCGCGATTCAGTCTCTGATCGAACTGCGGGTGTCTCCGATCCGTCAGCGGATTTCAGTTACCCTTCCGCAGTTGAACATGGGGGCCGGTTGTATGTTGGGTATACGCACAAGAGCCACATCGCCAACGAACTTGCCGTGATCCCTGTCAGCAGCCTTCAGGTCGGGCCCTGAATCCACCAGGGATTCGCTCGTTTTTTCCGGTAATCGTGTGGTGCCGGCAGCCGAGATCGCTCAGGAATCCACCGGCTGCGGCATGGCATCGGAT
>JBEIEK010000054.1:0-23218 GCA_040382995.1 Planctomycetaceae bacterium | reverse complement strand
CCGCAGACGTGCGGCAGCACCTGCGGAAGCTGGCACTGCTGGGAGATTGTCTGCTGGAGGCCTCACTGAACGGGGTAGCCCGGAATGAGACGGCGGACATCGTTGCTGCGAGGTCCATGCAATTGCAGCCGTGGCTGCAGCAAATCGACGCTGCGGCAGCACGGGAACACACCGTCGTCGCCCTGCAACTGCTCACCGCTCCACTGGTGTTTCAACAGTCCGACCCCGGCCCGCCCGAAGACTGGGGTGTGCTGCATGCAGAGCTTCGACGACTGCTGCAGATTCCGGACGCTGCAGCCGCTATGTCGGCGGCAAAACCCAGCGACTTGTCTGCAGACAGTTTTGACTTTTCCGCCGTGGCTGCTCGAACGCGTGCCTCCGCACAGACTTTCAGACTCCTTGCGGCGTCCCGGCTGCTGCTTCCGGAGCAGGAGCTGCAGGAGGCCGAGGCTGTGATTCGGCAGCTGCCACCCGCTGTGCAGCGAGAACAGGTGCTGCTGCTGCTCCCGCACCTCGCCGATCCCCGCGCCCCAGGCAGTACGGCTCTGGCCACGTTTGCTTCAGGGCTGCTGCCGGCCGCCACAGCACCCGATCGCACGGCAGCCAGTCTGCTGCGGGATCTGCCGGTCCTGCTCAGGCTGCAGTCCTGCGGAGCTCCGGCGGAACCGGCCGTGGCGATCCTCACGGCACTCATTCAGCGCCCCCTTACCCCCGAACAGCTCCAGCAAACGGCAGAGGTGCTTGCAACAGTGAATCCCGGCACTGTCGGTGGTGCGTTCGGTCCGGGAGCGGCGGGAGCGGCCGACTTCTGGCGAAGGATTCAGGGGCAAACGACAGCAGGCGAGCCGGCATGGCTGGAAGCTTCGCTGCAGCTGGCAGCGATTGCGGCGGCAACCGATCAAAAGAATGAAGCCCTGCGAATCCTCCGCACAATCTCCGTACTGCACCCCGCATGGGGCAGTGCGGAGCGTCGGCAAAGGGCGTCAGAGCTGCTCAAGTCGCTGGAACGTCCCCAATGAAACTGAACGCTGACCAAATCTGCTGCGAAGATGCAGTGGCGGCATTGGCCCTGTTGTCGGCTCGTGTAGCCGGCGGAGCTTCCACATCAGCGGGCGCCGGGTTGCCGTCTGTGCTGCTGAGGACACCGCTTTCGGCAGAATCTGACATTCCTCTTGCGGCAGCTCTGGCCAAGGCAGTACCGCAGCTGACGGTTGTGATCGATCACTTTCGGCATTGCGAGCTGTTGTCTCGGGCAGCGGAATCTGCGGGGCGAATGATTTCGGTGCTGATTGTGGTGGAGACAGGGCGACAGTTGATGGGAGTGTGTCCCGGTCCCGACTGTGCCTCCCTGTCGCGGGCGCTGGTCCAGCAGCCGGGACTGCGGTTGCGGGGCTTGTTTGCTGACACGGAACGGGTGGAGTCTGCCGCGGGTGTCGCGGGATTGTCCGCGGCGCGTGCTGCGGAGCTGGCGTGGCACTGTCTGCGAACGTTGCGGCAGCGGGGGCTGTTGGCTGAGGAAGTGGTGCTTGGCCTGGGTGCCGACGACGAACTGCCGGCGGAGTCACTCACGGACACTTGTACAGTTGTACGTGTGTCGGACTGCGGGTGGACGGGTGCGATTCCGGGCGTGGCTTCCGGGGAGGAGGCGTCTGCGGTCGGAGTGCGGGTGATTTCACGGCCGGCACTGGAATACTGTGTGATTGGAGCTGGGTCTCGTTCGGGCCTGGTGACGTCAGAGACGCGGGTGCTGGCACCAGCTGGTGCGATCGTTGAGGCGTGGAATGGTCACCATTCCCGACTGCAGCTGGCGGGTGCGGCGACGGATCTGCGGATTGGCGACGTGGTAACACTTGGAAATTTCCGTAAACACACTTGAAATTTTCGGGAGAGTGTTGGCGGAGTGTTTCCGAAGTCTCGTTGTTGCGTTATTCTTCCGCGGCCTCGCAGAACCCGATTCTGCTCCACCTGTCCAGCACACCCCGCCCCATCGGAGACCCCCATGCTCCTCCGCCTTCCCTCCATTGCCGCAATTGTGGCCACCCTGTTTCTGGCGTTGGCGCCTGCTGCCTTCGCTGCCGAGCCCCCCGAAGGATTTCGTCCGCTGTTCAACGGTCAGGATCTGACTGGCTGGCACGGCATGCCTCACTTTGACCCACGGGATCTGGCAAAGATGCCCGAGGACGCTCGAGCAAAGCAGATCGCCGAATGGACGGAAGACGCGAAAAAGCACTGGACGGTGGAAAATGAAGAACTGGTGAATGACGGCCACGGAGCCTATCTGGCGACGGACGCTGAGTTCGCAGACTACGAACTGCTGATCGACTATAAGACGGTGCCGCTGGCCGACAGCGGCATTTACCTCAAGGCGTCTCCTCAGGTGCAGATCTGGGACTCCACAGAGGAATCCAAGTTCCGTCTGGGTGCCGACAAGGGCAGCGGCGGACTGTGGAATAACAGTGCCGGGGCTGCCGGCAAGGACCCGTCGGTCCGCGCGGACAAACCATTCGGAGAATGGAACAGTTTCCGCATCCGTCAGATTGGTGCTCGGACGACCGTCTGGCTGAATGGTCAGATGGTGGTTGACAACGCAATCATGGAGAACTATTGGGACCGCGAAAGCCCGCTGTTTCTGAAAGGCCCGATCTGCCTGCAAACGCACGGTGGAGAGATTCGCTGGCGTAACATCTATGTCCGCGAGATTCCTGCTGAAGAAGCCAATCAGATTCTGGCAGCCAGCGGAAAAGACCAGTTCACATCGCTCTTCAATGGCAAGGACCTGACGGGCTGGGCGGGTGCTGCAGACAATTACGAAGTCATCGACGGCGCGATTCGCTGCCGTGAAGGCAAGGGTGGCATCCTGCACACGGGCGACGAGTACGCAAACTTCGTCGTTCGCCTCGAATTCCTGACGCCGCCTTCGGGCAACAACGGCCTCGCCATTCGCACGGATGGCAAGGGTGACCCGGCCTACGACGCCATGTGCGAACTGCAGGTTCTCGATTCTGAACATCCCAACTACGCCAAACTGGACCCACGTCAGTACCACGGTTCTGTCTACGGCATGGCTGCCGCAAAACGTGGCTTTCTGCGACCTGCCGGAACGTGGAACTTCCAGGAAGTCACCGTCAACGGCAGCACCATCCGGGTCGAGCTGAACGGCAACCTTATCCTCAATGCGGATGTGGCAAAAGTCACGGAGTTTATGGGTGGCCGTCCGCACCCCGGTAAGGATCGCAAATCCGGTTTCTTCGGGTTTGCGGGCCACGGAGATGCCGTCTCCTTCCGCAATATCAGTATCCAGCGTTTGGCCGACTGAACCACTGCCTGAGATCATTGGAGTGGCTCATGATCAGCCGGATTGTTTTCGCTGCGGTCTGTTTTGTTGCCTGTGCCCGTCCTGCTGCAATGGCAGAGGATCCTGCAGTTCCTGAGCGGTTCACCGCCGCACTGCCGCAGCCGCAGTTCACGGGTCAGCCGGGGGAGTGGGATGCGAAAATCCGCGAACGCGGCTGGATTCTTCGTGAGGGCAGCCAGTGGAGGATGTGGTACACGGGCTACGACCCAGAGAAACAGCCGTTGACGATGAAGCTGGGGCTGGCCACCTCCAGCGATGGAATTCACTGGAAGCGGTCTTCACAGAACCCGCTGGTGGACGAGTACTGGGTGGAGGACATGATGGTGGTGCGTCACGACGGGCGCTACTACATGTTTGCGGAGGGTGCACAGGATCAGGCCCAGTTGTTGACATCACCGGACGGGCTCACGTGGACTCGCGAAGGAGCGCTGGATGTGCGATTGACGAATGGACAGCCAATTCCAGCAGGGCCGTTTGGCACACCGTCCGCGTTCATTGAGAACGGAGTCTGGCACCTGCTTTACGAGCGGCGGGACCTTGGCGTCTGGCTGGCTCGGTCCCCGGATTTGAAGGTGTGGACGAATGTTCGGGACGAGCCGGTGCTTGTGCCGGGGCCCAGCGCATTCGACCGTCAGATGCTGGCGCTCAACCAGGTGCAGAAGCTGGGAGACCGCTACGTGGCGGTGCTGCATGGGACCGGGGACGAACAGAAGCCGCGGCGCTGGTCAACGTATCTGGCAGAATCACGGGACCTGCTGACATGGAAGAAGTCTGAAACACCGATTACCGAGCCCGGTGAAAACAAATCCAGCGGTCTGCTGTTGCATGACGGCAGCCGCTGGAGGTTTTATACGACACACGACCGGGTGGACCTGCACTGGCCGCTGGAACAGCAGCCTGGGGCTGATCAGCGATGATAGCCCAGTGAAAGCATTACATCGTAGAGTTCTTCGAACGTGATGAATCTGCGTCGGTGAGCGATCTTGTAATCATCGATGGCGTCGGCGAGTTCAGCGACTTCGGGGCGCAGTCTGCGATCTCCGTCTCTGAACTGTCGGCGTTCGATGCCGGCTGGGTTTTGATCACCGGAGTTCTGTCGGCGTTCGATGAAGCCAACGGCCGAGGGTCTGATGGTCCTGATGTCTGTCATGGTCCTGCCTTGATATAAGGGGGTTTGGCGCAGGGGATGTCATCGCTGTGCAATACTTGCCCGCAAAAACTGGTCTGGCAAATCTCATCCAGTTTTTCTCTCCGGGTTGGATGCAGCGCGGGTGAATTCTCTTGGATTATGTCGGTAGCTCCAGTTGCATCAGTTTTTCGGCTCAGGGCAGTGTTGTTGACAAAACGCTGCGCGCAGATTTTGGGAAGTCAAGGGAAAACCACCGCTGAGTGTGCTGTTTGAAACGTAAGGTGCGGCAGGGTGATTCTGGTCAACGGAGGATTTGCGCCTCACGGAATACCCTTCCCCGCAACGAATTCAACACACGCCATGATCGCTCCGAATAAGTCGAACCGCCAAACCGCGACCGACTTTGAATCTTTGAAGTCGCACATCCACGGCAAACTCGTCGAAAAGCTGGATTTGAACCGGGTCTCCGAGCTTGAAGGGGATTCGCTGCGTCGAGAGATTCGTGTGGTGGTCGAGCATCTGTGCGATACAGAGAACCCGCTGCTGAACCGATCCGAGCGCGAGCGGCTGGTGGAAGAAGTGCTCGACGAGGCGTTTGGTTTCGGTCCGCTTGAGATTCTGCTCAAGGAAGAGGGAATCGCGGACATTATGATCAACGGCCCAAAGAACGTGTTTGTGGAAAAGAACGGACGTATTCAGCGTTCGGACGTGACATTCCGGGACAACGAGCATTTGCTGCAGATTCTTGACCGCATCGTATCCAAGGTTGGACGTCGGATTGATGAAACATCTCCGATGGTTGATGCGAGACTTCCGGATGGTTCGCGATTGAATGCGATCATTCCGCCATTGGCTCTGGACGGTCCATCACTGACGATTCGCCGCTTTGGAAGCAATCCGCTGACACTTGAGGACCTGCTGAAGTTTGGTGCGTTCACTCCGGAAATGGTGATGTTCCTGGAAGGCGCGATGAAGGCCAGGCTGAACATCATCATCAGTGGCGGAACAGGTTCGGGCAAGACAACCCTGCTGAACACATTGTCCAGCTTCATCTCGAACGACAATCGTGTGATCACAATTGAGGACGCGGCTGAGCTGCAGCTGCAGCAGGAGCACGTGCTGCGTCTGGAGACGCGTCCGCCGAATATTGAGGGTCGTGGGCGGATTACGGCCACGGACCTTGTGCGTAACGCGCTGCGTATGCGTCCTGACCGGATCATCATTGGCGAGTGCCGCGGCGGGGAAACGCTGGACATGCTGCAGGCAATGAATACGGGACACGACGGATCGCTGACGACCGTCCACGCCAATAATCCTCGAGACGCCATTTCACGTATCGAGACGCTGGTGAATATGAGTGGATTTGAAATGCCGATGCAGTCGATTCGCAAGCAGATTGCGTCGGCCATCAATCTGGTGATTCAGGCAAGTCGTCTGCAGGGTGGTCCGCGAAAGGTGACATACATCACGGAGATCGTCGGCATGGAGGGCGATGTAATCGTGATGCAGGACATTTTCCGCTTCGTGCAGGACGGCATCAACGAGCACGGGCGGGCGTATGGGCATTTCGAGTCCACGGGTGTGCGTCCGCGGTGCATTGAGCATCTGGAAGCCAGTGGCATTCGACTGCCGCACGGCTTGTTTGCCCAGAGAACAATGCGAGTTCACTGACGGGACAGGGGTGAGACGTGGATCCTGCGATTCTGGTGATGTGTTCGGCATTCCTTGGTGTGATCATGCTGGTGCTTGGTCTGGCATCGGCATTTCGTCGCAGCGGGGAATCAGATCTCGAGGCGCGGTTGTCGGCCTTCACGGGCCGCAACGGCCCGGACCGACTTGACGTGGACAACACGATTCTGCGGGATGGTCTGACGACGGCTCAGAGTCTGCTGGGAAGAATGGTGGATCGCTTTGAGCGACTGCCGATGTTCTTCCGGCAGGCTGAACTGCCGATGCGTCTGGAGCAGTTTCTGATGATCTGCATCTGTGGACTTTTGATCCTGCCCACAGGTGGAGTTCTGGCGGGATTGCCGAGGGCATCGATGCCGGTGCTTGCGGGAGTTGGATTTGGGTTGCCGTGGCTTTGGCTGCTGCTGCGTCGCCGCAGGCGCATGAAGGAATTTGAAAAGCAGATGCCGGATGCTATGGAACTGCTGGCGCGAGCGTTGCGGTCGGGGCACAGTCTGGCATCGGGACTGAATGTGGTTGCCAGTGAAATGCCCGCTCCGATCGGTGTGGAGTTCAAGGCGGTCTTCGAGGAGCAGAATCTGGGTTTGCCGATTGACCAGGCGTTGCGAAACATGCTGACTCGCATTCCAAACATGGATCTGCAGTTTTTTGTGACAGCAGTTTCGATTCAGCGTCAGGCAGGTGGCGACCTTGCAGAAATCCTCTCGAAGATCAGCGCCCTGATTCGCGAGCGATTCAAGATTCTTGGTCAGGTGAAGGCATTGACGGGTGAAGGTCGTTTGAGCGGTGTGGTGTTGATGGCGTT
The DNA here is from genome assembly GCA_040382995.1 of Planctomycetaceae bacterium. Lineage (GTDB taxonomy): Bacteria > Planctomycetota > Planctomycetia > Planctomycetales > Planctomycetaceae > SXXK01. The sequence continues at coordinate 16,240 of JBEIEK010000054.1, read as the reverse complement.
GCCGATTGTGTTGTTTCTGGCGGTGTACACGCTGAATCGCGACTACGTGATGTTGTTGTTCAGCAGGTCGCTGGGACGTCAGATGATGATGGGTGCGATTTTGGCCCAGATCCTTGGCGGATATGTGATTCATCGGATTGTCAGTATTCGCGTTTGAAGCCGGGGTAGCAGCAGTGGATTACGAACGATTTCTTCCGTGGGCTGTGTTTGCTGCGGCCAGCACTGCGCTCTGGTCGGCAATGAACATTTTCGTTCGTCGCACGACCCGCGCGTCGACTCGTCTTGACGAATACCGCAATCCGCTCTCACGTCAGCGTCGGGAGCTGGATTCGATCGTTGCCGGGAAACCGAACGCTGTGACGACGATCGTCGAAAAGGCGGCACCGGCGTTGTCCCGTGCACTGCAGCCCAAATCGGAATCGGAACAGAGCGAACTGCGAATACGGCTGGCGAATGCAGGCTTCTCACGTCCCAATGCAGTCCGCAACTTTCTGGCGATCAAGACGATTGCTTTGGGCAGCGGGCTGCTGTTTGGCACATTGTATGTTCTCGCCAGAAGTGGCTTTGTGGGCAACGCATGGATGATCCCGGTGATCGCAGGCTGTGCCGGCTTCTACATCCCGGAAATCATTCTGGCGTCCATTCGGGCGTCGCGGCGAGAAAAGATCTTTCTCCAGCTGCCCGATACTCTGGACCTGCTGGTTGTCTGTGTTGAAGCGGGACTGGGGCTGGACCAGGGGCTTCGTCGGGTGGCCGAAGAGATGGCCACGGCGGCTCCTGAGGTTTGTGAGGAACTCAATACCGCGAACATGCAGCTGCAGGTTGGAAAAAACCGCCGCGATGTGCTGCACGACCTCGGGGTCAGAACCGGAGTTGATGACGTGCGGGCACTGGCTGGAATCATCATCCAGGCCGACCGCTTCGGGTCCTCGATCGCCGGAGCACTGCGCATTCAGTCCGATACCATGCGGGTCAAGCGGCGACAGCTGGCAGAGGAAAAGGCTCAGCAGACAGCTGTGAAGATGATCTTTCCGCTTGTGCTGTTCATTTTCCCGGGGATCTTCGTGGTGCTTGTCGGCCCAGCAGCCATTCAGCTCATGGAAAATCTGCTTGTGGAATAAAAAAACCGCCGGTTTGAACATGGGTTCAAAACGGCGGCTTGTTTTCTCGACGTGGTCAGTTCGCCGAGCTTCAGCTGGTTTCTCAGGCCAGCTGCTTGCGGCGGTTCACGAGCGTCCGAATACGTTCGGCGAGCAGTGCTGCGTCGAACGGCTTGCGGAACGTTTCGTTGAACACCGAGCGGTCGAAGCCCGAGGCGTTATCCTCGTCGCTCAGAAGACCGATCAGAACCGTGTCAGTGAACTCAGCGTTCCGACGGAGGTTCTGGGCGATCATCAAAGCTTCTTCGCGGCCCATCACGAAGTCAACCACCACGCAATCGGGGTGGATTGACTCCGCCTGGATGCCGGCTTCGAAGCCGCTGGCAGCAATCTCGATCTTGAAGTCATCGTTGGAAATCATTTCGTTGAGACTTCCACGAGTCACAACGTCTGAACCAACGAGCAGGATCTTGCCGACCGCTTCATCTTCCAGTTCTCCAAGGGGCATTCCATGCTCCTTGAGGAACCGAATCAGATGTTCGCGGGGAATGCGTCGATCCTGTGAACCAGGAATGCGATAGCCTCGAAGACGTCCGGAATCGAACCACTTCGAGACAGTACGCGGGGCAACTTTGCAGATCTTTGCTACCTGACCAGTAGTGAAGATCGTCTTCATGGGCGGGCTCTCCAATCAATTCTCTCACACCATCCGACGCGTTCATCCTGAACGGACGGATTGCCAGATCCCTGAAGCGAATTCCGGTTCCCGACCGCGAACGGTCGGATGCTGTCGTGAACAGCCGAAATCCCCCCTTGTCAGGGACTGACGAGGGTCGTTCTCTGGATTGCGTGCGGGCAATCCCAGCGCCTGTACAAGGCACTTTGAGCACAGTTCAGCAAGGTCCATTGCTGGACCGGTGACTTTGTCCGGACATCCCTTCCGTTACGGTCACCACTGAACAGGCCCCCCGGCGATTCAGCCCATTGTGCTTCCTGGCCTCCCCGCAGTTTCTGCAGCATTGCTGCAGGAACCGCCACAACAGGTTCACAATCGCCACGCTAACTTTCGACTTTTTCCGGGAACCGACTTTAAGACGTTTGCCTTTCCTTCTCAAACTGCCCTGCGAATTGCTCGCAACATCTGCAGCAGTCAGGCCGGTGGAAGCACGTGTCCGCAGTCATGCAAACCAGTAAAAAGACTGCATTCGGCACACATCAACCCCAGGCAGCGAAACTTCACCGGCAGCTCTGCCAGCGCACCGGGATAATTCCGCCTGATCATGTCAACCCCAATTTTCGCGACAACGCCGGGATTGCATTCAATCGGCTCCCCAGCCTACTCGTAACGCAACGCGTCGATCGGGTCCAGACAACTCGCACGCCATGCCGGATACAGCCCAAATACCAGCCCCACAACCGCCGCAAAGACCATCGCCACAATCCCCGCAGGGATGGATACGACCACCGGCCAGTCCGCCCCAGGGCTCACAGAATTGATGAGCGTGGTGATTCCCACAGAAGCCCCGATCCCCAGCGCCAGACCAATCGCCCCCCCAAAACAGCTCAACACCACCGATTCAATCAGAAACTGCACAAGAATATCACGACCTCGTGCACCCACCGCCATGCGGATACCGATCTCACGCGTTCTTTCCGTGACAGACACCAGCATGATGTTCATGATTCCGACACCACCCACCAGCAGCGAAATGCCAGCGATGGAGGCCAGCAGCGCGGTCATCATTCCGGTGATTGTCCCAAACAGTTCCGACAGCTGAGCACTCGTGACAACCTCAAAGTCCGCCTTCTGGCCAGCAGCGATTCGGTGTCGATCCCGCAGCAGCTGCTGGATCTCACCTTTCGCTGAATCAATCAGCTCCGGCGCCTTCGCCCCCACCAGAATCGCCGCCACATCGTTGAACGATGAACCCTGCAACCGCTTCTTCACTGTGGTCCACGGCAGCAGAATTACGTTGTCCTGATCGTCGCCGGTGATCGAGGCCCCCTTTTTGCCCAGAACTCCAACAACCGTGAAGGGGATATTGCCGATTCGCAGCTGCTGACCCAGCGGGTTATCCGCCGGAAACAACTCCCGGACAATCGTGTAGCCAACCACACAGACACAGTTGCCCGCTCGCTCATCACGATCCGTAAAGAATCCCCCAGCTTCAATGTCCCACGTGCGCACTCGCAGATAATCCACCCCCACGCCCCACATTTCCTTGGGCTGCATGTTGGTGTTGCCGCGGACAACCGGGCGGGCGGCAAATACCAGCGGGGAATAGGCGAGTACAGACGAGCATTCGCGGCCGATCGCGTGGGCATCATCATCAGTCAGCGTGTTCGTATTGCCGGACTGCACTCCCCGTCGACGCTCAAATCGCGGCTGCACCACAATGAAATTGGAACCGATGGACTGCAGCTGATTCTGCAGCAGCTGACCCGCACTGGTGCCGACCGAGACCATCGTCGTAACGGCAGCGATGCCAATCACGATCCCCAGCACCGTGAGTGACGCACGCATTTTGTTGCGGAGCAGGGCGCGAATCGCCACAGAAACTGTCAGCAGAAAGCTCATGGTGCCCCCGCAGGCTTGATCCCGGTTACGACCTCGTCACCAGCTGACAGATCACCCCTGACCACATGGGTGAAGCGATAGTCACTGTCGCCAACGAAGACTTCCACCGCCTTCAGGCGTCCCGACCACTGGGCCTCACCGGGTTCCGCACTCCCAGGGGTGCTGCTGGCAGGAGCGGTGCTGGCAGGAGCGGTGCTGGCAGGAGCGGGCAGAGGCAGCCCGGCAGCGGCCGCCAGTTCCGCTGCGGTCTCACGCACCCAGACAATCCGCCGGGCGGCGGCCTTTGCCGCAGCCACACTTTCATCCACCGGCGGCGAAAGCGAAGACGTGGCAGCATCGTCATTCGTCGTGGCCGTCACATTCAGCTCCAGATACTTCTGGTCGGCCTCCCGCACCTGAACTTTTTCCGGGTTGAATCGCAGTGCTTCGTTGGGGATCTTCAGGACGTTCTTCAGCTCAGACACCTGGAAGGTCAGATTCGCAGTCATTCCCGGGAGCAGTTTGAGTTCGGGGTTGGGAGTTGCCACGATGACCGGATAGGTGACGACATTCTGATTGACTGTGGGTGAAATCCGGATCTGCTCAATCATACCCTCGGCGAACACTTCGTCGGGATACGCGTCGACAGAAAAGAAGATGGGCTGCTTCGAATTCTGAGCCGCTCTGATCAAGCCAATATCAGCCTCGTCAACCGCCGCCTGGATGTACATTTTTTCGCGCATCTGCGGAGCAATGACGAACATTTCAGGTGTCTGGAACTGAGCGGCCAGTGTTTGGCCGGGATCAATCAGACGGTCAATCACCACCCCATCGACGGGTGCGGTGATCTTGGTGTAGCCCACATTGGCAAGCGAGTTTTCAAGGTTTGCCTGGGCCTGATTCACACCAGCTTCGGCGACCTCCAGCTGTGCCTCCAGCGCCAGCCTCGTAAAGCGAAACTGATCCAGCTCGGCCTGGGAAATAAACTCCGGGTTTTCTTTTTTGAGTGCCAGTGAGCGGTTTTCGTCGTTGACCGCCCGCTGCAGCTCGGCCTTCACACGGTCCACTTCCGCGCGACGCGTTTTGAGGGCCGCTTCGTCCCTGGCCACGGCGGCGTCGTAAATTCGGGGATCGATTTCCGCCAGCAGCTGCCCGGACTTGACCTCCGTGTTGAAGTCCACATGCAGCTTCTGAATCGGGCCGGAAACGAAACTCCCCACCTTCACCTTCAGCACCGGATTGACTTCACCCGAGGCATTCACGGAAAGCCGCAGGTCGCCCATTTCCAGTTTTGCGGTGCGATATCGCGGCCTGTTGCGGTCTGCCATCCAGCGCTGCACCCACGCACCGCCAAAATACAGCACAAGGCCAACGATCGCCGCAGCGATCACGTACTTCAGCAGTCTTTTCATGCACAACAGCCGACAGGTGGATTTCAGAGGGGCGGAACACCGGATGGTTGCCGCAAGTGTACAGCCAAAACCGCACCGGCGCCAACAAGTGGGCGAATTCCGTGCGAGATGTCTGAAAAACTGTCACAGATTTGCACGCCGCACATGTGCCAGCATCTGGTCCTGACTCATCCGGTCGGCCCGCTCCACCGCGATTCGCACCCCGTCAAATTTATGCTCCGGCAGCCTTCGCCGGAGCTCTCCAGGGGCCTCACCAGGACCGAAAATCAGCAACTCCTCCACCGCGCCGATCCCCGTAATCACTCGGTCGTAATATCGGTTCAGTTCCCCGGTGTACTTCCGCTGCTGCACATCGTCCGCCTGCTGCTGCAGCGGTTCATACGGACCACTCTCCAAATCCCCCGCCCGCCGTGGCTGCCGCTCCGCAGCCGACTCAAGTACAACAACCGCCTCCGCACCAGCAGCCCCCGGACGCAGAATAAATGCTTCCCGGTGATCCACCCAGACGCCAACCCGATTCAGATTCACGATTCAGCCTCCACAGCACGCGAAAATTGTGCAAGTCCACCCCGGCGACTGCCGGACTGACAGACGCTCGCCAGCCAGCGCAGTCCACGACAGGAGATTGAGCACTGCAGCCTGCGCGCCGGAGGGAGTGATTTTGGGTGAATTTGCCACCATGGCTGTTTCACCCATCAGCCACACACCTTTCACGGTCGAAAAGAGGCGTGTCAACGGAAGGCAAGTTCTCCGGACCCCCCCAAAGCCTCAGAAACACCAGAAAGTGACGGCCATTGGGCGTCCGCCCGACCGCTTTAACGCGCTTCTGACCCGAGGTTGTGATCGTCGATCTTTTTGTGAAGCGTGTTGCGGTTGATGCCCAGTCGCGTGGCTGTGCGGGTCTGAACGCCCTGGCTTTGTCTGAGCACCTGGAGGATGAGTTCTTTTTCGACGACGTTGATGACCTGGTTCCATGCGTCGGTGTTGTCTTCGCCGATTTCGGCCAGTCGTCGGCTGACAAGTTCCGTGCAGAGCGACTGCAGGTCATCGGCGGCTCGACGGCCGATTCGAACGGGGGCCAGACCACGCACGTGGGTGGGCAGGAGTTCGGCAGTAATTTCGCCGTCTGATGACAGGACCAGAGCACGTTCGATGTAGTTCTGGAGTTCGCGCACGTTGCCTGGCCAGTCGTACTGCTGCAGATACCGCAGGGCCTCCGGGTGGACGCGACCGGCCGGAATGCGATTGGCCTGCGCATAGCGCCAGACGAAGAAGTTTACGAGTGCCGTGATGTCGTCACCGCGTTCGCGAAGTGCCGGGAGGTAGATGGGGATGACGTTGAGGCGGTAGAAGAGGTCTTCACGGAAGCGACCGGTGGTGATGAGGTCCTGCAGATCGACGTTGGTGGCTGCGATGACCCGCACGTCCACTCGAATGGTTCGTGTGTCGCCGACGCGTTCGAATTCGTGTTCCTGCAGGACCCGCAGCAGTTTCACCTGGAGCTGATAGCTGACGCTGTTGATTTCGTCGAGGAAAATGGTGCCACCGTGAGCAGCCTCGAAGCGTCCGGTGCGATTTTCGATGGCACTGGTGAAGGCGCCTTTGGCATGTCCGAAGAGTTCGCTTTCGAGGAGGCTTTCGGAGAGGGCGCCGCAGTTGACGCGGATGAAGGGTCCGGAGGCGCGGGGGCTGAGTTCGTGGAGGGCGCGGGCGATGAGTTCCTTGCCGGTGCCGGTTTCGCCGGTGAGCAGTACGGTGGCGGTGGTGGGAGCGACTTTGCGGGTGGTGCGGTAGACGTCCTGCATCGGCGGACTGTTGCCGATCAGTCCATTGATCAACCCCGGATCACTATCTGTTTTACTCATTGCAATTTCAGTTTCGTCATGCCCAAAATTCGATCAACAGTCGCACACGAAATGGGCAGTTTGTCTGCTTTTTGTGAAGGCTGTTTCTTTGTGCTGCTGAATTTTAGTTGGGGCGTGGGCAATTCAGGAGCTTAATCAGTGCTGTTAACCAAAGAAACAGCAAGATCTGCGCCAGTAATTGGCATGACGATCAATCTTCATGGATTTTGAGCGATCTCTTCGGTGTTGGGGGCGAGTCGCTTTTTCCAGGCTGCGACCTGGGTGCTGACGGCATCACGACCGCCGGAGCCGAAGGACCTGAGGGCATGATTGGCGTTGACGGTACCGAGGACACTGGCGACGTCGGCTTCGATTTTTGGGCAGGCTTCCTGAAGTTCTGCGAGTGGGAGTTCTGCGAGTCGGCAGCCGCGGGCTTCGCAGTGGGCGACAAGGCGACCGACGGTTTCGTGTCCGGAGCGCATGGGAACACCTTTGCGGATGAGGTATTCCATGAGTACGGTGGCATCGAGGAAGCCGTCTTCGAGTCGGGCGGCGATGCGATCTTTGCGGAGTTCGGCACCGGCGATGATGGAGGGGGCGAGTTCGAGGCAGGGCTGGAGGGCGTCGAGGGCGCCGAAGAGAGCGAGTTTATCTTCCTGGAGATCTCGGTTGTAAGCCATGGGGAGGCTTTTGAGGAGTATCAGCAGTTGGGGGACGGCGGCATCAACGCGAGCAGTGCGCCCGCGGATGAGTTCGAGCACATCGGGGTTGCGTTTCTGGGGCATGATGGAGGAGCCGGTGGTGTAGGCATCCGGAAGTTTGAGGAAGCTGAATTCGGTGGTGAACCAGATGATCCATTCTTCGGCCCAGGTGCTGAGGTGGGTGGCGATGAGTGCGAGGCAGAAGGTGAATTCGACGAGGTAATCGCGATCGCTGCTGACATCGAGGCTGTTTGCGGCGACGGAGTCGAAGCCGAGGAGTCTGGCGGTGAGTGCGCGGTCGATGGGGAGCGATGTTCCGGCGAGAGCGGCGGCGCCGAGGGGGCTGACGTTGACGCGTTTGCGGCAGTCGGCGAGTCGTTCGCGGTCGCGCTGGAACTTTTCGATGTAGGCCAGCCAGTAGTGGGCGGCCATGACGGGCTGAGCGCGCTGCAGGTGGGTATAGCCGGGCATGACGACGTCGGCGTCGACATCGCAGCGATCGAGGAAGGCGCGCTGGACGTCGGTGAGCAGTTGGTCGATGGTATCGATGGCGTCGCGGGTGAAGAGTTTGAGGTCAGTGGAGACCTGATCGTTGCGACTGCGTCCGGTGTGCAGCCTGCGTCCGACGTCGCCGATGCGAGTGATCAGCGCGTTTTCAATGTGCATGTGGATGTCTTCCAGATCCTGGCGGAAGGTGAAATGCCCGGAGGCAATTTCTTCGCCGATCTGGTCGAGGTGGGCGCAGATGTGATCGCGGTCTTCGGCGGTGATGAGTCCGCAGTGGGCGAGCATGGTAGCGTGGGCCATGGAGCCACGGATGTCGACTGCGTAGAGTCTGCGGTCGAAGCTGATTGATTCTGTGAAGGCTTCAACGCGGGAATCTGTCGCCTGATGAAACCGTCCGCCCCATGCCTTTGCCACTGTGTATGCTCCGAGACTGTGGTGATTCACCCGACCGCGTTGAGGAAGAGCAGCGTTCGCGGGTGACTGACCCCCACAGTTTACTCAGGACGTCGGCCGTGTTCCACGATGACCGTGGTGCGAATGCCGCCACGGGGAGTAAATGCGGCTTCGATTTTCATCCAGCGCGGGCTGGTGACGGCCACGAGGTCATCGAGGATCATATTGGTGACGCGTTCGTAGTAGGCGCCGTGATTGCGGTATTGCTGGAGGTAGAGTTTGAGGGATTTGAGTTCGTAGCAGACTTTGTCGGCGACGTAGGTGATGGTGAGAGTGCCGAAGTCGGGATGGCCGGTTTTGGGGCAGATGGAGGTGAATTCGGGGGCGATGGTTTCGACCACGAAATTGCGGTTGGGGAAGGGGTTGGGGAAGGTTTCCAGAGTATCACGAGAAGGATCGGACATGTGGGGGCTCAGGGGTTGGGTGTTGAGTGATAAAGTTCAGTTGCGAAGTTTGACCGTGGCGTGCGGCAATGCTGCAGTCCGGATTTTAGACGGCAGCGCCATTGCTCAATTGGGTGCAGCGCAGGAATTCTCGGAGAATCGAAGTGGATTGGGGGCTTAGGCGTCGGGGACGCGGTAACGAGCGACAATTTTTCGGGCTGCGCGGAGTCCATCGACGGCGGCGGTGACGATTCCACCGGCATAACCCGCACCCTCGCCGATGGGGTAAACACCAGGCAATTGCGGAATTTCCATGGAATCCGGGTCACGGTCGATGCGCACCGGCGAGCTGCCGCGCATTTCGGGGCCGACGAGGACTGCATCGGGGAGATACCGACCGTTCCACTGGCGGTCCATGACCGGGAGTCCGGCCTGGATGGCTTTGAGGATGGGCGGTGGGAGGAGGCTGGAGAGGTTGCGGGGGCTTGTGCCGCGTTCGTAGGACGATGGGATTTTTTCGTGGGGGCTGGGGGTGCGGTTGGCGAGAAAGTCGCGGGCGCGCTGGATGGGAGCGGAGTAATTGCTGCCGGTGAGCTGGAAGGCGAGGCCTTCGTAGTGCCGCTGCAGATGCATACCGGCAAGCGGATGGCTGCTGCCGAACTCGCTGGTTTCGAGAGTGACCACGAGACCGCTGTTGGCAAAGGGCGTATCGTGCCACGAATTGCTCATGCCATTCGAGCAGAACCGGTTGGGTTCTGAGACGCTGGGGATGACGATACCGCCGGCACACATGCAGAAGGTGAACAGATCTTTCTGGCCGCGGGCGACGAGTGAGTAGTCGGCGGCACCGAGGAGCTGCAGGTAGCTGTCGCGGCCGTACTTCTGCTGGTTGATGAGTTCCTGAGGTTGTTCGATGCGGAGCCCCAGCTGGAAGGCTTTCTGGCGGAGCGGCAGACCGGAGCTGAGAAGCATTTCGTAGGTGTCGCGGGCGCTGTGGCCGATGGCCAGCACGCAGACGGAGGTGGCGATGGTGCCGGAGGAAGTGTGGAGGGCGGTGAGGCGGCCGTCGTTGAACTGGAGTCCTTCGAGGCGGCAGTTGAAGCGGTATTCGCCGCCGAGGGCTTCGATGCGGCGGCGGTAGTTGCGGCAGATCATGGGCAGTTTGTTGCTGCCGAGATGCGGTCGGTGTTCGTAGACGAGCGATGGTCGGCCGCCGCATTCGACGAAGCTGTTGAGCACCCAGTCGACGTCGGGACCGGTGATGCGGCAGGTGAGTTTGCCGTCGCTGAAGCAGCCGGCACCGCCTTCGCCGAACAGATAGTTGTTTTCGTTGTCGTGCGGGCCACCGCTATCGAAGGAGCGGATGGCGGGGACGCGATCGCGGACGGGCTGTCCACGTTCGATGATCAGAGGGCGGTAGCCGCGGAGTGCGAGAAAGTAGCCGGCGAGGAGTCCGGCGGGGCCGGAACCGACAATCACGGGACGGGAGGGGAGCGGCTGGGAGCCGGGATCCGGATCGTCGAAGGGTGGCGCCTGCCAGGGTTCTACGGAAATGCCGCTGCGGCTGCGGAGGGTTGCGAGTTCGCGGCCTTCGGTGGAGAGAGCGAGGCTGTAGACGTATTCAAGCCGGTGGCGGCTGCGGGCGTCGAGGCTTTTGCGGAGTATCCGCAGGGGCGGGATGTCGGTGGCGGGAATTTCGAGGCTTTGTGCGAGCTGTTGGGGCAGCTGGGCCTCGGGGACTTCCACCGGTGTCCGCAGATTGGTGATTCGCAGAAGCATGGCAGAAGCGGGGGCGCGGAAGAGCCTGATTGAGGGCGAATTTGACACCCCGGATTTTACGGTGGACCAGAGTGCGGGGCAACCGTTTCCGGGCGGACGGCCGTGTTTCCGGAATGCTGCATTTGGTGGGACGGACTGGAAGTGCATCGGGCGGGTGAGCGGCTCAGCAGGAGCTTCGCCCTCCCGGTGACATTCGAGCCGCGACCGTGAGGGAGTCGGTTGTGTCGCAAAGCAAATCGATGAAACACTTTCCGACACCAGGTGCCATGCACCAGGGGTCGTGGATCGTGCATGATCTGGATGTTTTTCCCGCTCCCTGACGGTCGCGGCTCGGCTGTCGCGTTTTGGGTGCTCGTTGGGAGATCGCGGTACCGGCTGGTGATAAGCCAAATTGACAAATTGTGTTTACGTCGCGCTAAGTTTGCTTTACACGGCCGAATTGGGAGTGCCCGGTTCTGAATCGTGAAATCAGGCGTAAGTGGTTTCCTGGTAATAATTTACGTCGATGTTAAAATATGCCGATTGTGCTGGTTGTAGCAATGGCACGGGTTCTGCTGTTTGTTCGGATTGTCGTGACTGTAGCGATCATGGCGGTTCTGCTGAAAATGCTGAAAACACGGAGTTTGTCGTTTTTTCGGCTGCGATTCGAGCATTTGCTCGTCGCCTGCTGTACCGTTTGTGATCCACTCTGTTCACTGCGAGAGAGAACCGGCGGCCTGAGAAACCGCCCTTCGGTCCGGCAGGAGCCAGACTGATGAACATGCAAATGCGAGCAGGGGTTTGGCCGCCTCTGCTCGCATTTTGCTTTCCCGCCTCTGCGTTGCCGGTGGTGACTGCGTCGAGCTTTTCGGGCAGCCCTCCAGCCTTCACCAGAGTTCTCGGGCCTCCATCGCGCTGACCGGCGGTCCGTTATCGCGCCCATGGCCTGCGCTGCGGGCGCCTTCAGCAAGGTTCTGGCAGGGAGCAAGACAATGGTCGGCCTGTTACAAAGGCTACGGCGATTCAGGCAATGTGAAACCGGCGCGGTGATTTCCGCTGAGCTTGTGATTGTGGGTACGGTGGTGGCTGCAGGACTGGCAACCGGCTGGGCTGCGCTGCAGCAGTCCGTTGTGAGCGAGCTCCGCGATTTTTCTGAAGCCATCAGTGCGCTCGATCAAACGTATTCATTTTCGGGCCATCGGCTGGTCGGTCCGGGTAATTGCTGCCTCGCGTCCAGCGCCGGTTCGAGGTACGTGGACACGCAGATCCTCTGCGACGATGCTCGGCCGGAACCCATGTCTGAGTGCTGCCTGTCTCCGGTCATCGTCCATGACACCACTCGACCTGGCCACTGGCATTGTGACCGCTGCGGGCATCAGCATCAGCCTCAGCGGCAGCCTGCAAACCAACCGCCGCAGCGCGACGCGGCTCGTGGTGGTTCACGCCAGCCAGCCGGCCCACCGCCGGTGCCTCCGGTGCCCCCGGATCATCCGCGAGCGCGAGTTCAGCCGGAGGCGGATCGCCATCCGTCTCCACCGCGTCCCGAGCCTGATCCGGGTCCCGCTCCCAGCCGTCGTCCCGGTGCTCCAGCGCGCAAAGGGGAGCGTCCCGACGCTGGTCGTGCGCCTGCCGGACGACAACCTGAACGTGGTCAGTCAGGCGGCGATGACAGTCCCTTCACTCCGCGGGATAATCCACCAGCTCGCAGCCAGAAGACATCGGAAGGCGACAGCGAGGAAAGCAGGTCCGGCGAGTCGAACGACATCACTCAATCCGACCTCTACATGCTGGCCCGGCTGCCACTCCAGGAACCGTTTGTGCCACCGCATACACCTGGCCCACCGCATGCACCTGAGCATCATGGCCCGCCACACGCATTCCATTCTCCGGTGCCAGAACATCCGGGTGTTGTTCACGAGCATCCCCACGATGTGCATCCGCGGTACGAGTATCGCGGGCACCGGGAGCCGATTTCGACGCCGTGGGGTCACGGTCCCGGCGTGGGTTCTCGGTATGGCTTCCGTTCCGGTGGCTGCGGCGGCTGTGGCAGCTGCAGTGGTTGTGCTGGAGTGGGTTCAATTCGACCGGGAGTGGAGTACCGTTCCGGTGTGCGCGGGGTGCGTGTAACAGAAATTCCGCTGAGCGGTCCGGAACCAGTGCCGCATTCGTATGGGTCTGCCCCTTACGTGTATGGTCCGCATCCCGGTTTCGGAGTGCCCGCGCACGGATGGCCATCGGGATATCGAGTCAACCGTCACGAGCCGCGGTTTCCGGACTATGTCTGGCAGCCGGTCTGGCAGGTGGTCTGGTAGTTTCTGACCCAATAGCCGTGTTCGTTTGCAGCTGCATCCCTGCTGCTTCTATATTTCGCCACCGACATGCGGACACCAATCCGGATGTCGGTGCTTTTATTGACGGATGGAGCGTGTGGGATGCAGGACAGCGTGCGTTTAACCAGCAGTTTCGCTGAGGCGCTTGGTCGGCTGTCTCCGCGGGACGACGCCTACGTGCCTGCGGTGGTTTCGGTGATTCTTCAGGAGGCTCGGCGGCAGCGAGCCAGTGACGTGCACCTCGTTCCTGAAGAAACGCAGCTGCGGATGCAGTGGCGGATTGATGGAGTGCTGCACGGCATTGCCCGGTTTGATCGCGAGCTGGGCCTGCGACTTGTGGCCCGCTGCAAAGTGCTCGCCGGACTGCTCACCTATCGCACCGAGGTTCCTCAGGAAGGCCGCGTGGCCCGCGAGCACAGTGATCAGGAAATCCGCATCTCCACGTTTCCCACGCTGCACGGGGAAAAGGCTGCGATCCGCTTGTTTGCGGACCATGATCAGCTGCGGCTTCCGGCTGAACTGGGTCTGCCCTCTGAGATTCTGCAGAGCCTGACTGGGTTGCTGTGTGAGACGTCCGGTGTGATTCTGCTGAGCGGTCCTTCGGGCAGTGGCAAGACGACTTCGGCCTATGCGTGTCTTCGCGAGGTGCTGCAGCAGTCGGGCCACAGCCGCTGTGTGATGACGCTGGAGGATCCGATCGAATCATCGCTCCCCGGGGTGACTCAGGCCCAGGTCCGGGCCTCCGCTGGTTTCGACCTTGCCTCGGGTGTGAAGTCGCTCCTGCGTCAGGACCCTGACGTGATCCTGGTTGGAGAAATTCGTGACGCGGCGACGGCGGAGTCGGTCTTTCAGGCGGCGTTGACTGGGCATCTGGTGATCAGCACTTTTCACGCGGGATCTGCGGTGGAGGCGTTGGCGAGGCTGTTGGAGATGCAGCTGGAACCCTATTTGATTCGCAGTGCGTTGCGACTGGTAGTCTGTCAGCGACTCCTGAGAAAGCGTTGTGGCTGCTCAATTTCATCAGACAAGGATTCGATTTCGCGAACTCGATCTCCAGCGGCTGCGGTCTGTGCTGCCTGTGGCGGCATGGGTTATTTGGGCCGAATGGTGCTGGCGGAAAGTTTACAGCTGGATGACGCGGACTTGTCTGCGGCCTTTTTGCAGCGTGCTGACGCGCGGCGTCTGCAGTCGCTGGCGGTGGCCGGTGGTCTGGTGACTTTACAGCAGCGTGCTCAGCAGGCGGTGCAGGAAGGCCGGACCAGCCATGAAGAGGTGTTTCGGGTGATGGGGCGGGGAGTACAGACGATGAAACCTTTGACTTGACGGTGGTGCATGGGACTTCAGATCAGCGACATTTCAGTGCTGGCCGACGAATTGCGCAGCGTGATGCGCGCGGGATTACCGCTGGAGTCATCGCTGGCGGGCATTTCTGCGGGCAGTGGCCGCAACCTGCGACGTTTTCTGAACGTGCTGGGCGAGCGATTGCAGCGGGGTGAAGAATTGTCGGTGATCGTGGCTTCGCAGCGGGGTGGCGTTCCGCGGATGGCTGCGGCAGCATTGGGGGCTGGTCTGCAGTCGGGTCGTCCGGGTCTGGCGGTGGAGATGCTGGGGGAGTATGCAGTGGATGTGCAGCAGCTGCGAACGCAGGTGCAGCACGCGGCCGCTTATCCGCTTCTGGTGGCGGGCATGGCATCTGTGCTGCTGCTGATGGTGGTGCGTGGGTTTCTGTTGCACTATTACGACATTGTGGTGGTGCAGAACTTTGCCAGTGTCAGTCCGGTGCTGGCACAGCTGCTGCAGTGGAATCTGCAGCATCCGCGGTGGGTGGTGCTGCCGCTGTTGCTGGTGGTTTCTGTGCTGCTCAGCTGGAAGCTTTCCGGTCGGGCTTCGGCGATGGCGTTCCGAGGTCCTGAGAAGTGTTTGTTTCTGCTGCCAGGAATGCGTCAGCAGGTGCAGTCGCTGCAAAGTTACGCCCTGACGCGGATGCTGGCACTGCTCACGTCCCACCAGCTGCCATGGGACCTGTCGCTGCAGCTGGCCGGTGCTGCCTGCGGTTCGCGTCGTTTTGAACGTGCCTGTCAGCGTCTGGCGTCACAGTCAGCCTCGGGTCTGTCAGCGGCTGAAGTTGCCGAGCTGCGGGGTCTGCCGCCGGTGCTGGGGTGTTGTCTGCGACAAACGGATCGGAATGAGCAGCAGCTTCGGGAGCGGCTGCAGTCGGTGGCTGATTATTACCGTCAGCAGTTTGAGCGTGGCCAGCTGCTGCTGCAGCTGATTCTGCCGACGGCCTTGTTTCTGTTGATTACGGTTGGCAGTGTGCTGGCATATTCGCTGCTGGTGTTCTGGCCTGTGGTTGAGCTGTACAAGGGAATTTCCTGAGAACTCTTCTGCAGCATTTTCAGCTGTTTCATGATCTCATCGCTCCGGACTGACAACCATGCCCGAATTTCGCTTTCAGGCTCGGCACCTCACTGGTGAACCGGTGTTTGGCATGCGCGAGGCGTCCAGCGCTGAGGTGCTTGCACGGCAGCTTGAGTCCGAGGGACTGCTGGAGGTAAAAGTTGTTCCGCTGCTGGCGGTTGCCGATTTGTTCCCGGCTGCTCGTTCGGTACCGCGGCTGGTGCAGCTGCGAGTGGGTGAGCGGCTGCGGGAAGCGTTGCTGCTGCATCTGCCGGCTCACGAAACGGTGCGGGCCATTGCGGACGAGCCGTTTCTGCATCCGGTGTTGCTGGTGTGGCCGTGGCTGCTGGCCTGCAGTGTGCTGTTTTCACTGATCCTGCTGCTGCTGACTGCTGTGATCCCGGTGTTCCCGGCGTGGGTTTTTCAAGCGTCTGTCGCGGTGAGTGTGCTGCTGTTTCTGTTCGGTTTCGTGCTCAGGAGTCGCCTGCAGCGGCGTCCACAGGAGCTTTTGCGGCGTTTGGCGGACGAGCTGGAGCAGGGGCAGGGGACTGTGGAAGGTGTGCGAGCGTTTCTTCCGAACGAACTGCGGGGGCTGGATTTTGGCGGGCTGGATGAGAGTCGGAAGACCGGGTTGCTGGCGGAGCTGTTGCCGGCCCTTGGTCGGCTCAGGCTGCAGCGGTACCGGCTGGCGACAGTGCTGCTGGGGCCCCTGCCTTTTGGACTGCTGCTGACGGGTGGGCTTGCTGTCGTTTCAGCGACGTTGCTGCCTCAGATCCGTGACGCGATTATGTCATTTGG